>MU158613.1:1468-12047 GCA_015711895.1 Candidatus Solincola tengchongensis
ACGTGCGGTGTCCCGACTTCCTGCGCCGCAACGGGTCGGTCTGCGGCGTCCGCGCCCGAGACGAGATAGGGGGAAGGGAGCTGGACATCGAGGCCAGGCTGGTCCTCAACTGCACCGGTCCGTGGACGGACTCCGTCTGCCGGCTCGACGAGCCGGAGGCAGCTCCTAAGCTGCGCCCCACCAAGGGCGCCCACGTGGTGGTGCCCTGGGAGAGGGTGAAAGCCTACAACGCCATGCCCATCCTCTCACCCCGGGACCAGCGCATGCTCTTCGTGGTCCCCTGGCGCAGCTTCACCCTCATCGGGACCACGGACACGGATTACGAGGGGGACTACGACCGCATACGCGCCTCGCGGGAGGACGTCGACTACATACTCGAGGCCGCCAACCGCGCCCTCCCCAGGGCCCGGCTGGACTACGACGACGTCCTCAGCACCTACGCCGGGCTGCGCCCCCTGGTGCTGGAGGGAGGGGGGAAGGACGTCAAGGAATCCCAGGTCTCCAGGGAACACTCCATCTACGAGAGCCACTCCGGTCTGCTCTCCATCGCCGGTGGGAAACTGACCACCGCCCGGTCCATGGCCGAGGAGCTGGTGGACCTGGCAGCGCGGCGGCTGGAACAGAGATACGGGATACGGGGCATCCCGCGCTGCTCCACAAAAAACGCCCCCGTCTACGGCAAGGACGGCAGGGACTTCTCCAAGCGGATGGAAAGACTTGCCAGAGATGTCCGGCTGGACGACGACGTCATCCACAGGCTCCAGCTCCTGGGGACGGGGGCCCTGCGGGTGCTGGGCCTCCTGGCCGAGGACCCCTCGCTCTCCCGCAGGCTGGGCGAGGGCATACCGTACATCGAGGCCCAGGTGGTCTACTCGGCGCGCGAGGAGATGGTCATAAACCTCGAGGACTTCATGGTGCGCCGCAGCCTCATCTTCTACGAGGACCGGGAACAGGGCCTGGGGTGCGCGGAGAGAGTGGCAGATCTCCTGGGCCGGGAGCTGGGCTGGGACGAGGGAGAGAGGAGACGCCAGGTGGAGGAGTACCGCCGGGTGGTGGAACTCTCGCGTGCCTACCGCGACGAATGACCATCATCCGGCGACAGGGCTTCGTGAAGGGGTTCGAGGACGGCGGTATGGGCTTCTGGGACCGTTTCGACGGGGATTACGAGAGCCTGTTCGACAGGGATCCCATGTACTGGGAAGCCCTGGACATGATGCTCGAGCTTTCCGGGGACCTCGCAGGGAAGCGCGCGCTGGATCTCGGCTGCGGGGCGGGGGTCTTCCTCTCCCGCCTGGCGGAAGCCTTCCCCAACGCCGAGCTCTACGGCGTGGATCCCTCGAAGAAGATGGTGCGGCGGTGCGAGCGCCGTCTCGGCCACAGCGCGCGGGTGCGCATCCTGCGGGGAAGCGCCCTGCGTATCCCCCTCCCCGACGAGCACGTACATGCCGTCCTCTCCAACCTGGCCCTGCACCACGTGCCCCCTCCCGAAAGGCCGGCCTGCGCCCGGGAGATAGCCCGCGTCCTTCGCCCGGGCGGTAGGCTGGTCTACGCGGACTTGTTCTGCGACGTGGAAGGGCCTCCGGAGGACCCGGACCGCTGCCGGGACATCATCCAGAAGATGGTGGGTAAATCCCTCTACGACCTGGACCACGGCGCCTACCGCACCATGCTCCTGCACCTCGGCGACATCCCCGCTGTGCTCACCGAGGACGGCGAGTACTTCACCACCGACCGGGTGTGGAGGGAGGCTTTCCGAGAAGCCGGTATAGAGCGGCTGGAAGTGAAACCGGTGCCTCCGGAGGAATTCGGGTATCGTATAATAACCGGCATCAAAGCCTGGACGGAGGAGGTGTGATGGAAGAATTTGACTGCCGCGCTTTCCTTGAGGATAGGCTGAGATGGGTGGCCGCCCGCAAGCCTCTCGTGCACCACATCACCAATTATGTGGTCAAGAACGAGACGGCCAACGCCACCCTCTGCCTGGGAGCCCTCCCGGTGATGGCCCACGCCCTGGAGGAGGTGGAGGAGATGGCTTCCCAGGCGGGAGCCCTGCTCATCAACATGGGGACTCCCTATCCGGACCTGGAGAAGGCCATGCTCGCCGCGGGCAGGGCCGCCAACCGCGCCGGAGTCCCGGTGGTCTTCGATCCCGTGGGCGCGGGAGCCACGTCCTACCGCACCCGTCTGGCCCGCAAACTGGTGGAGGAGATCCGCTTCGCCGTGGTCAGGGGAAACGCCGCGGAGATGGCCGTTCTGGCGGGCATGGAGGCGGAGATAAGGGGCGTGGAATCCATCTCCACGGGCGGCGACGCCGAGGCTGTGGCTCGAAGCGCCGCATCCCGGCTGGGCTGCGTTGCCGCCGTCACCGGCAAGGTGGACGTGATAAGCGACGGCTCACGCGTCCTCCACGTCGGCAACGGGCATCACATGCTGGCAAAGGTCACCGGTACGGGCTGCATGGCCACCACCTGCATCGCCGTCATGGCCTCGGCGGGCGAGCCTTTCCTGGAGGCCGCCGCAGCCGCCCTGGCCCTCTTCGGCCTGGCGGGCGAACGGGCTGCGGAAGTCGCCGGCGAGAGGCCCGGCTCCTTCCACGTCGAGCTCTACAACGCCCTTTACGAGCTGAGCACCCGCCTTGACCTGGAGGGGTTGCGCGTCACCTGAGCGCGTAGGCTCCATCCCAGCCGGCCAAGGAACGGCGTTGAGGAGGAAATCTGACCCGCACCCGGGTGGAACCCCATCTGGTAATGGTCTTCGGCAACCCCGCCCGAATCATGCGCCTGGTGCAGGCGGGGAGCCGATGGACGGGAGAGCGCGTAAGGGTGGGCTTCGGCGGCATCGGCGGCTCCTGCAACGAGGGGCTGGTGCGCACCTTCTTCGAGGGGGTGCGCCGGGTAGCTCTGCCGGGCAACGGCGACCGGGTCTTCGCCGCCACGCAGGACGACGAGCTGCTCTTCGCCTTCCCGGCTCCCTGGGCTGATAGGGTGGAGGAGGGCCTGAAGGCCACCAGTCGGAGAGGCATACGCTACCCCATACCGACCTTCCTCAACTACCGGCTGCCCTTCTTGGACCTCATTACCAGGGTCGGAGGCGGGAGTGCCGGGAGCTGATCTCTCCGCAAGCGGACCGACCGCCCGCGGTGTCGGGGAACGGCCCGGCCTCAGCGGCCTCTGGCGATGACCCCGCCTCCAAGGACTTCCTCTCCGCTGTAGATCACCGCATGCTGTCCCGGGGTGATGGCCCATACCCGCTCAGCGAAGCGCAGGGTGAACCCCTCTCCGGCCAGGGTCACCCGGCAGGGGACGGCAGGCGCGTTGTAGCGCACCGCGGCCTGTGCATGGAAATCATTACCAGGTGGTTCCCCGCGCACCCAGGAGGCGGATTCCGCCTCCAGCCACGTCCCGGGGACCTCCTCCCTCTCCCCCAGGATAACGGCCTTCCTCTCCGTATCCAGCCCGACCACGTAAAGGGGGCGAGGGGCGGACACCCCCAGGCCGCGCCTCTGCCCCACGGTATAGAAGGCCAGCCCCTCGTGTTCGCCGAGCAGGTTGCCGCGCGTGTCCAGGATGGGCCCCGGATCCAGGCATTGGGGACAATGCAGGGCGAGGAAATCGCGGTAATTCCACCCGGCCAGAAAGCATATGTCCTGGCTCTCCCGCATCTCCTCCACGGCGATCCCCTTGGAGGCGACCCTGGACCTGGCCTCATCCTTGGTGAGCGTCCCGTTGGGGAAGAGGCATCGCCGCAGTTCCGCCTGCCCCAGGCGGTAGAGCACGTAGGACTGGTCCTTCCTCCAGTCGTTTGCCCGGAGCAGGGATAAGGTGCCGTCCGGGTTCTCCCTCACCCTTGCGTAGTGACCGGTGGCCACCATCTCCGCACCGGCCTCCTCGGCCACCCGGAAGAGGGCGGTGAATTTCACCCGCCGGTTGCAATCCACGCAGGGGTTGGGGGTCCTCCCCCTGAGGTACTCCGCCGCGAAGGGCTCGACCACCTGGGTGCGGAACTCCTGTCGCAGGTCGAGCACCTGGTGTTCCAGGCCCAGGACGGCCGCCGCCCTCGCGGCCAGTTCGACATGTCGGGCTTCACGGTCGGAAACGGGATCCCCGGCGACGTCGCTGGGGCCTCCGAGGAGGAAGGTCACCCCGAGGACCTCATATCCCATCTCCAGGAGGAGGACGGCCGCCGCGGTGGAATCGACCCCCCCGCTCATGGCCAGGACCGCCCTTTCCCGCCTCGCTCCACGTTCCATGACCACATGATAATGCACCGGGGACCGGCCGTGCCGCCGCCGAACCCGCGCGGCCTAAGAATAGCGGAGTGCATGCCAGAAAAGGTTCGCGCCTCCCTCACGGGTGGATCACCCTCGGCGCCATTGGCCGGCTTGCGGCCTGGCCCCTCGCGCCGCAAGGCCCGCCCGCCGCCTTCCTGCCACCCGACCGGAGGGCGGTCCTTTCTCCGAACAGCTCGGGCACGTTGGAGCGATTGTGGCCGCAAAGAGCGCGGACTCAACCACCGTTCTTCACTTTTCCGCCTTGGCCAACATCCTTCACTTTTCCGCCTTGGAGGCCTTGTGATAAATCTCCGCCATCTTCGCCGTGACCTTCTTCCCGGTCTGCATTTCCAACCTCATCGGCCACCTCCCCCGGCTGTTTCCGGCACACAGGGGAACGTCAATACCTTTTGCCTCCTGGAGTACGTTTTAATTTTGATGCAACGGATCCATTTGGAGTGCTCTTTCATGATTCAATGCGACTTGTTGACAGCGTGCCCGTGATCTTTTATTATTTCAACTAATATTTGCTAAAAACAATTATTAATCATGGCAAGAAAATTCGTGAAGGACGAATTGGACGAGCTGGCGCGGGAATTCCTGGAAACCATGATCCGGGTGAATTCCCGTTTCCGGGAAGAAAGCCAATGGAGGAGAAGCGAGGACCTCTCCCTTCCCCAGTTCATGCTGCTCCACCACCTCTACCGCCATGGACCCGCGAGGTCGGGAGAGGTGGCCAGAAGCCTCCGCGTGTCCCAGGGAGTCATAACCCGGATGGTCGACCGCCTGGTGGAGAAGGGGCTGGTGACCAGGTCCCGGGACCCGGAGGACCGCCGGGTAGTGCTCCTGTCCCCGACCACAAGGGGGAAAAGGCTGGTGGACGTGATGGAGAGGCAGAAGCTGAAGGAGATAAAGACCTTCCTGCGTAGCATTCCGCCACGGGAAAAGAGCGATCTGCTGGACCTCTTCCGGAGGATAAAGGAATTCCTGGAACGGGAGCCCCGGAGGGAAAGGATGTGATGGGTCGATGAGAAGGGCACCCGTAGCTCATGCGTTTCACTCTCCGGCTGGAGGAACGTACCTCTGCGGAAGGCGAAGTCAGCGCGAAAGCCGCTCCGAAGGACATCGAAGAGGGTCCGAAAGCTTGTCGCCCTGCATGCCGAATAGTTAACGGATGACCGGACCCGTTCGGTCCCGCTTGGTCGAGTACGCGGGAAAACGTTGGGAAGAACGTTTATTGGATCGTAAGAGAGGTGGGAAGTAAGCCATGGTGGAGAAGGTCTTCCGAGGACTGGCCAACCAGAGCGAAAAACGTCCCGTCCTGGTCATCCTGGTGATCCTGGCGATCACCGCCCTGGCTCTGGCGGGCTTCCGCTTCATAAAGTCGGAATACAGCTATAAGGCCATGCTGCCCAAGGACCTGGAATCGGTCAAGGCTCTTGAGGAGGCCGAGGACATCTTCGGGGGCACCATAGAGGAGCAGGTCATGCTGGAAGGCGACGTCCTCCGGGGGGACGTCCTGCGCAGGGTGGCCGGTTACAAGTCCTTTCTCCGGGAAAACCCCGACGTATGGGAGACCTTCGTCACCGACGTCGTGACCCCATTGGATGAGATGAACCTGTTCGTCGACGCCGGGGGAGGGAACTATCAGCCCACCGAGCAATACCTACTGGAGAACCTGGACAAGTTGAGCGACGACGAACTGGTGGCCCAGGTGAGGCTGAACATCGCCGCAGCCGCGGAGAGGGCCAGAGCCTTGGGCGTGCCGGGTGCCGGAATCCGCGGCATCTCCCAGGACGAGAAAGCCCTGCTCCTCACGGCGCGCATCAACCCCGAGAAGGACACCATGGACCAGATCAAGCTGGTGGACCCGTTTGAGGCCTACACCCGGGAATACTTCGGCGATCTGGCCGGGGTGAACCTGTACGAGAGCGGAAACGCCTCCTTGAACCGCGACGCCAACCAGCAGACCATGAAGGAGACCCGCTTCCTCTTCGCCTTGGCCTTCGCCTTCATCCTCGTGGTCCTCTTCCTGACCTTCCGCCGCTTTTCCGACGTGCTCCTCACCCTCATGGTCATCATGGTCACCATCATCTGGGTGATGGGCCTTTCCGGCTGGCTGGGCTTTCCTTTCACCTACCAGAGCACGGCCATCATGCCCCTCCTCCTGGGTATAGACATCGCTTACGCCATACACGTCATGTCCCGTTACTACGAGGAGCGGCGCGGGGGGAACGACCCCTACGCCTCCTCCACCAAGGCCGTGGTGACCACGGGGGTGGCCGTCTTCCTCACCGCGGCCACCACCGCCTTCGGTTTCGCCTCTTTCTCCATATCCGACATGCCTCCTATAGTGCAGTTCGGCATCCTCTGCGTGGCCGGGGTGTTGTTCAGCTTCCTTCTCTCCGTGACCCTCCTCCCGGCGACCGTCGTCCTGCGCGACCGCAGCCCCAAGGCACAGGAGAAGTGGGAACGGAAGAACCGCCGACGCGCGGAAAAGTCGGGGGCGACCTGGCTGGATCAGCTCCTCTCCCGCGTCGCCGTACTCTCGGAGCACCACCGGGTCTTGGTGGGGATCGTGACCTTCCTCGTCCTGGCCACCTGCGGCATCCTGGCCTTCAACATATCCACGGAGGCCGACCTCTCCCGGATGATGAAGGGGGATACACCTTCCATGCGGGCCTCCGAGCTGATCAACCAGTATTTCGGCGGGCAGAACATAGGTTATGCGCTGGTCGAGGGGGACATCCTCGAGCCGGATAACCTGGAGGCCATGCTCGACTTCGAGGACCGCATCTCCTCCACAGGCCTTCTTGACCGGGACGGTAATCCTCTCATCGAGCGCAGCCGGGTGATGAGCATCGCCGACGTGGTCCGCAACGTGGGAGGGGGCGCCATACCGGCCAGCAAGCAAGAAGTGATCTCCATGCTCATGAAGTTGAGGGGCAACGGCCAGAACTCCGGCATGCGCCTGATAAGCGAGGACGGCCGCGTGGCCATGATCAGCGTCCGCGTGGCCCGGGGTTCACAGAGCGATATGGAAAATATTGCCAATATTATGCGTAAGGCCGGGAGGGAGGTCACGGAGGAGAACCCCTCCGTCCGAATGACCTTCAGCGGCCTCCCCATCCTCATGAGCGACCTGCTGGCCTCCATCGTGCCCACCCAGCTCAAGACCTCCGGGCTCGCCCTGCTCCTCTGTGCCCTCATCGTCATCCTGGTCTTCAAGTCCGTCTTCCTGGGGCTTGCCGCCACCAGCGTGGTCTTCTTGGGCATCGCCCTGGAGATCGGGGCCCTGGTCATCCTGGGTTGGCCCCTGGACTTCATGACCGTGATGATCTCCTCCCTGGTCATCGGTGCGGGCATCGACTTCGGCATCCATGTGACCCACCGATTCCGCGAGGAATGGCACGGGGGTATGGAAGTCGACGAGGCCATCCGCAGGACGGTGGGGCACGTGGGAAAGGCCCTGGTGGCCGCGGCGGCGACCACGGCGGGCGCCTTCGCCATAATCGCCTTGAGCGACGTGACCCCCCTGCGGAGGTTCGGCGGCATCACCGCGCTCTCCCTGACCTTCGCCCTCCTGGCCTCGCTGCTGGTCCTCCCCTCCATACTGGCCTGGTACGCCAACCTGGTGGAGAGGCGGGGCAAGCGACAGGTGGCCTGAAACAAGCTTTGTCGCTGGGCCGGAGCCTGTAGGTCGCGGGTAAAAGGGCGGGGCAAACAGCGTGATGCCCGGACGCGGATCCTGCAAACCTTCAGGATGCGCGGGCTTCCTCCCCGGCCTGACGGATGGAGCTCCCAACCCTCCGCCCGTCGGGCCGGGCACCGCTCTCCTCCGTCTTGCGCAGGGAGAGGATGACCGCTCCCCCGATGATGAAGACGAAGGAACCCAGCCGGAGGAGGAACATGCCCGCGGACGAGGGCATGGGTTCGTGCATGGCCAGTATGCCGATGATGATGGGTATGAGGTTGGACATCCCGGTGGTGATGGGCACCACCACTATGGCCTTCCCCCGCTGCATGGCCATCTGGTCCAGGATGAGGGTGATGAAAGGCAGGAAGAAGACCATCCAGATGAAAGGAGAGGCCAGCGCGTGGCGGAAGCCGTGCAGCCAGAAGCGGCTCCCGAAATCGTTCCAGGCCAGCTTGATGAGCACGGCGGTGATCCCCACCAGCACGCCGGACCCCACGGCGATCAGGTTGGGTGCCTGTTCCCCCTTCTTGGGGGGGCCCCTGAACAGGCTGACCCCGGCCACGGCAAAGAAGAAGATCACGAAGAACCAGAGCACCACGGGGTTGTAGCTGAAGGCCTTGGAGGGCACTCCGATGAGGCTCCTCCCCAGCATGAGCAGGCCCACCACGATGGTGCCGATGCCCAGCCAGTCGGAGATGGAGGGCCGCTCCCCGAGCTTGGTGATGGCCAGCACGGCCAGAACGGCGATCCCGGCGGTGTTGATGGGCTGGACCACGGAGAGAGGAGCCAGGCCCACGGCGATGCCCTTGACGAAGGTCCCCGCGAACTGCAGCCCCTGTGCCTCCAGCCAGGGCCGGCAGGCGAGGAAGGCCTTGGCCGTCTGCAGCGGTCTCTGCGAGCCGATGAGGGGCAGCTTGTCCAGCTCCCTCTTCTGCATGTAACCGCTGTAGTTGATCATGGTGGTGGCCACCATGGCCAGGATGACCGCCAGGACGAGGATGTTCCCACCTCCCGATCTTCTTTTTTCACCTATTTTACATATTTTATGTGGAGAAGCGCGGTTTTTCGGGTCTCCCGGGGAATTCGCACCATGCCGGAAATGCCTCCCTGAAGTATCCCGGAACGCCATCCCCGGCGTGCGTTCGGGCAAATACGGTGGGAAGTCCGGCTTTCTTATATGACCCGATCATGTGATCGAGAGGCCCCCTCCAACCGGTTACCGAATGAACCGGGCACGGGGAGGCATCTCTCACCGAAAACGCCGGCGGACCGACGCGTTGTGCGCCGGAGCGAGGGCTTTGGGACAATGCTCGAACCTTCTGATCACGCAGGCGGGCGCGAGGGCAACGTCCCATGCCAACAGTCCCATGCTGATATAATCATGACAAGAGCCGGTGTAGCTCAATGGTAGAGCGTCCGCCTTGTAAGCGGTTGGTTGGAGGTTCGATTCCTCTCACCGGCTCCAGTTTTTCCTCAGCGGTAACGCATGCGGTCTAGCATCCGGCGCACCTCAGGGCTCACTCGTTCCTCCAGGGGCACCCTCCGGTCGCCGGATAACCTCTCCGCTTCCGCGCTGATCTCCTTGCGGGCCTCCCTGGCCATCTCCAGGAGCGCCTCGCCATCCACACCTCCCGCCCCATACCCTTCCACCATGCGGCGGAGGATGCGGTCGGAGGTGGCCACGGTCACCTCCTCCACGGAGGCCATCGCCCGCACGGCCGCTTCGATGAAGGCGTCTGCTGACTGCCGCCTCCTGGTGAAGACGACCACCAGCCCCCTGCGGTCCTCGAGCATCGGCTCCGGCCCGCCCCATCCAGCGGCATCGAAGACCACCAGGACGGTGCGGTAGTAGTCGGGCGAGGCCAGGGGGAGGAGTTCCCGCAGCAACCCCTCGCGCGCCGACTCCATGTCGCTCCTCATCAGGCGCGAGAGTACGGGGTGGGAATGGATGAGGTTGTACCCGTCCACCAGCAGAGTGCTCATGGCCCCGATCCACCTCTGCAGAAGCCCTTCCGCCTGCGGGTGGAGCCCGGCCCGCCGTTCACCCGCATGCCGCTCACACCACGCCTCTCTGGCGGAGGACCTCGTAGAGGATGACCCCCGCGGCTACGGAGACGTTGAGCGATCCCACCCTTCCGAACATGGGTATCCTGACCAGGAGGTCGCAGTTCTCCCTCACCAGGCGGTGCAGCCCCTCGCCCTCCGAGCCCATGACCACGGCCAGCGGGCCGGTCAGATCGGCCCGGAAACAGGATTCCTCGGCGCGGGAATCGGCCCCCACCACCCATATGCCGAGCTTTTTCAGCTCCCGCATCACGCTGACCAGGTTGGGGATCGTGGCCACGGCCAGGTTCTCCACCGCCCCAGCCGAGGCGTGAAAAACGGCCGGCGTGACGGGCGCGGAGCGGCTGCGGGGGAGGAGCAGCGCATCGACGCCGGCGGCCTCGCAGGTACGCGCTATGCCCCCCAGGTTGCGGGGGTCGGTGACCCCGTCCAGGAGGACGACCAGGGGGTCGTCCTTCCCCTCCAGCACCCGGTAGACCTGCTTGAAGGTGGCGTAGCGGTAAGGCTCCACGCGGAGGACGACGCCCTGGTGGCTGTCGGCGACGGCC
>JACVJH010000168.1 GCA_015711895.1 Candidatus Solincola tengchongensis
GGTGGACGCCCCGAGGCGGCGCGACCGAGACGAATAGGGTCCGGGAGGAGAGCGCCCGGCAGCGGAAGAAACAGGTAAACGGAGGTGAGGTCTTGAGCGCGTCCGGGCGTGTTGGAAGGACGATCCAGCGCCTTTCATTGGCCCTTTTGTTCCCCTGCCTCCTTATGGGCCTGCGGCTTCCTCCCGCCGCCGCGGACAGCATAAGCGAAAAGAAGGAGCAGGCCAAGGCGGTGGAAAGACAGCTCAACGCCCTGCAGGCGGAGCTGAACCGGCTGACCTCGGAGCTCAGCCAGACGCAGTCCAAGATAGCCTCACTGGAAACCAGGATACAGGCCAACCAAGCGCAGCTCTCGGCGGCCGAGGCCGAGCTGAAGCGCTGGAAGGAAATCCTTTCCAACCGCATTGTCGCCATGTACAAGGAGGGGAACGCCACCGCCCTCGACGTGCTGCTGGAATGCGAGGACTTCGACACCTTCGTCCATTCCTACGATTTCATGTCCCGCATAGGCAACCACGACGCCGAGGCCATCGCCGCCACCCGTTCCCTGGTGAGCGAGATACGGGAAAGAAGGGCGGAATTGGAAGAGGCAAGGGCGCAGTACCAGGCCTATTACCGGGACCTGCAGGTCAAACGCGCCTCCATCCAGAGCAAGCTCAACGAGCAGAAGGCCATCCTGGCCGGGCTGGACCGGGAGGTGGCCGCCCTGCTCAGCTCGCGGTATCGGGGAGCGGCCGGAGGCGGTGGCGGGACCTGGAACGTGGGCCCGGTGAACGGGCTCTATTTCCCGGTGGCCGGTCCCCACAGCTACGTCAACGACTGGGGAGCCCCGCGCTCCGTGGGTCGCACGCACAAGGGCTGCGACATCATGGCCGCTTACGGGACACCCTGCGTGGCCATAACCAGCGGGGTGGTCGAGCAGAGGCGGGGCGGGAACGCCGGCCTATACATCGCCCTCCACGGGGACAACGGCCATCTCTACTATTACATGCACCTGCAGGGTTTCGCCGCCTCCGGCCGCGTGGCCGCCGGCCAGGTCATCGGTTACGTGGGGGACACAGGGAACGCCCGCGGCTGTCCCCACCTACACTTCGAGTGGCACCCGAACCACGGGGGCCCGGTCAACCCCTATCCTCTTCTGGTTGCCATAGACCGCTGAGAGCGGCTTTTTCGACAGGCATACCACCGGCGGAATTCAAGCCTACCGTGCCCTTGGGACGCTCGGCGTTGAAGAGCCGGCCCGCCGTGGATGGGGTTTTTTCCTGGGGATAACCACCATTAGCTTCCAGGATATGCCATATGACGAAATGGGCTATGGGAACGGACAACGATTCATTGGCCGACTCGGCAGCGGGTGGGTCGGTGCTGGGAACTTTGACGCCACTCAGCCCTTGGCGCCGAGTGCTTTCAGCCCTGCCAGCGCGTAAAGGCGATCCAGGTCCACGTGCTCCCGGACCAGCCGGCGGAGCACCTGCAGCTTGCTCTCCTCGTGGGTGCGGGCGCTGCGGATGATCATCTCCGCCCGCTCCGCGGTGGTGAAGGTGTCCTCGCTCACCAGGATGACGGGCATGGCCATTTCCTCGGCCTTGCCCAGGATTATGCTGGAAGGATACAGGTTCCCGGTCAGGATGAGGCAACTTGCCCCGGCCTCCATGGCCGCGAGCTGGATGTCGCTGCGGTCCCCGCCGGTGACCACGCAGAAGTTGCGCCGTTTGCGGAAGACGGAGAGGGCGTGCTCCTGGCTCATGGCTCCCACCACAAGGTCCTCCACCATCGCGCCGCCGCATTCCTCGCCGCAGAGCATCTTCCCGCCCAGGAGCCTTGCCAGGTCGGCCACGTTTATGGAGGCCAGGTGTCTCTCGTGGGGGAGGGCGCCCAGGACCGGTATGCCGTGCCTTTCCAGGTAGGGCACCAGGAGCTCGCGCACGAGGCTCTCCCGGTTGGCGGGCACCATGTTGTAGATCACCCCCAGCAGGGCTTCCCCGAAGCGGTCGCGCGCCAGGAGGACGTTGTCGGCCAGGTAGGCGTCGTTGAAGCGTTCCACGAGGACGACCTTGGCGCCGAGGGCGGGGACCAGCTCGAAGGCGGAGATGCCCAGCATCCTTCCCTGCTGGGAGGTGTAGGCGCCCTGCAGGAGAACCAGGTCCTTTCCCCTCTCCACGCGGGAAAGGGCCTCTCTGACCCGCGCCAGAAGGTCGCCGGCGCCGTCCTTGAGGCTCTCGTTGACCAGCTTGGGGGTGAGCACCACGGGGCAGATGTCCGAGAGTTCCTCCTCGAGTTCCAGGGTGCGCCGCATGAAGGCTGCGTCCTCGTCCGTAACCTTCCCCTCCTCCTGGTGGTAGCGGTTGCCCAGGGGCTTGAGGTATCCCACCTTGAAGCCGTCCTCGCGGAAGCGCATCCCCAGCCCTATGCACAGGGTGTGCAGCCCGGCGAGGCCCTGTTGCGAGGTCAGGTAGAGGTAAACCATCTCGCTCACTCCTTGAGTACTATCCTGGCGTCCGCGGCCAGGCAGCCTTTGCCTTCCTCCAGCACGCGCAGGGGGTTTATGTCCATCTCGGCGATCTCCGGGAAGTCCGTGACCAGCTGGCTGATGCGCAGGATGCTCTCCACCACGGCGTCTATGTCCGCCGCCCTCTCCCCCCGGGCGCCCTTGAGGAGGCCGTAGCTCTTGAGCTCGCGGAGCATCTCCAGGGCCTCCTCCTCGCTCACCGGCGCCAGGCGGAAGCTCACGTCCCCGAGCACCTCCACGTAGATGCCCCCCAGCCCGATCATGAGCAGGGGCCCGAACTGGGCGTCACGGCTCATGCCCACGATCAGCTCCCTCGAGGGGGGCAGCATCTCCTGGACCAAGACCCCCCATATGGAGGTTTCGGGCACGAACTTGCGCGCCGCGGAGGTCACCGCCTCGTAGGCGTTGATCAGCTCGTCGGTGTCGCGTATGCCCACCACCACGCCTCCCACTTCGGTCTTGTGCAGGATGAGGGGCGAGGCTATCTTCACCACCACCGGATAACCGATCTCCCTGGCGGCGCGGATGCACTCCTCCAGGTTGGTGGCCAGTAGTGTACGGGCCACCGGCAGACCGTAGGCGGCCAGCACCTCCCTGGCCTCCACCTCCACCAGCTCCTTGCGCCCCTGGGCCAGGACGGAGTCGAAGGTCTCGCGGACCTTCCCCCGCTCCACGTCGAAGCGCACTATGGTGCGGTGCGGCCGGGAGAGGTATTCGGTGTATTCCCGCATGGCCCTGAGGGTCCTCACCGCCTCTTCCGGAAACTGGAAATTGGGGATGCCGGCCTCCCGGAGTATCTCCTCGGCGCATGCGGACTCAGCACCCCCCATGAACACGGTGAAAACCGTCTTCTCCGCGCCGCGCGCCTCCTCCGCGACCGCCCGCGCCGTCTCCTCCACCTCGGTCATGGCCTGGGGGGTCAGGATGACCAGGAGCGCATCCACGCCGGGGTCGGGGAGGACCCTGCTCACCGCCAGGCGATAGCGTTCGGGGCCCGCGTCGCCGAGGACGTCGACGGGATTGTATACGCTGGCCGCCTCGGGAAGGCCGGAGCGCAGGGCGGCGGTCGTCTCCTCGGAGAGGGAGGCCAGCACCAGGCCGCTCCGCTCCAGGGCGTCGGAGGCGATGATGCCCGGCCCGCCGGCGTTGGTGATCACCCCCACCCGGGGGCCTCGCGGGGGCGGCTGGGTGGAGAAGCCCCTGCAGAGCATGAAGAGGTCCTCCACCGTCTCCGCGCGCAGGGCGCCGCACCTGCGGAAGGCGGCGTTGTAGGCCTTCTCCGAGCCCGCCAGTGTGCCGGTGTGCGAGGAGACGGCGCGCGCGCCGGCCTGGGTCACGCCGGCCTTGAGGACGATGACCGGCTTGCTCCTCCCGACGCGGGCCGCAGCCTCCAGGAAGCGCTCCCCGTCCTGGACCCCCTCGAGGTAAGCGGCGATCACCGAGGTGTTGGCGTCTTTTTCCAGTTCCTCCAGCACGTCGCTCTCGTCGACGTCCATCTTGTTGCCCAGGCTGATGAACCGTGAGAAGCCCAGGTGATTCTCCTCCGACCACCCCAGGACGGCGGTGCACAGGGCGCCGGACTGGGACATGAAGGCCACGTTCCCCGGGAGTGGCGCGCGGGTAGCGAAGGTGGCGTTCAGGGGGGTGGATGTGTCCGCCAGTCCCAAGCAGTTGGGCCCCAGCACCCGGATGCCGTACCGCCGGGCCGTCTCGCGAAGCTCGATCTCCCTGCGGTAGCCCTCGCGCCCCGATTCCTTGAACCCCGCGGTGATGACCACCGCCGCCGGGACGGCGCGGGTCCCGCATTCCTCGAGCACCCCGCGCACCAGTGGAGCGGGGACGATGATCACCGCGAGGTCCGGGGCCTCCGGCAGGTCGGAGACGCTCGCGTAGCAGGTGAGGTCGAGCACGGTGTCGTGATTGGGGTTCACGGGGTACACCCTGCCGGGAAAGCCGGAGCGCAGGATGTTCTCCAGGACCACCCGCCCCACCTTCCCCGGTTTCTCCGAGGCCCCCACGACCGCCACCGACCGTGGCCGGAAAAAGGCCTCCACCTCATGCCCCTTTCCATTCAGATCCTTGCCCTCCGCCTTGCCGGGGGAATGGGGTTTTCCGTCCCCTCCTCCGGGAGCTCTTTTATTATATCCGCCGCTTCCCCGTTTTCTCCTCCAACCCTACCGTTCCTTGCACGGCCGATGATTGGAAGAATATGTTAGCAGGTGGGTTAGCTCCACGGCTTGCCCCGAGCGGCGGTCGGTTATCCCGCCGGGCGACGATCCTTACGCCCTCCGTGTGCGTACCGCTTTTCCGCGCTTGCCTTGGAGCGGGAGAACCCGACG
>JACVJH010000169.1 GCA_015711895.1 Candidatus Solincola tengchongensis
TTGAACGGCATTCCGCGGGCTTATTTCCTGGTCCGGCCTCAAGCGCTGCGCACGCGGAAGCGGGTCGAGGAAACGCCGGCTTTCTCCCACGCCACCGATGCTTCCTTGCCCTCCACGGCCTCGAAGACTGCGGACATGTGCCCGGCGAGCAGCGGGTTGCTGTAGGGGTTGTCCACCACCACCTCAAGATAGCCGGGCTCGTGCCTCACTTCACGGGCATACCCCTGTCCCCATAGGGGAAGTGGCTCCAGCACGCTACGGTAGCAAGCGGTGCGCTCGGCTTCCGTCTGGGTGCCGCAACCGGTGAGGTCCAGGTCTTGTATATGCTTGAGGGTGGTCTCTTTCTGGGCTTGCACTATAAGCGGGTAGATGTCCTCGCCCAGTTCCTTTTCCAGTTCCCGGAAGACCACTTCCGGAGTGTACCCGTCGAGGAAGGTCATGCGCGCCCCGCGACGTTTGTCGATTATCTTGCCCTCGCTCGGGCGCCATTCCAGGTAGAGGAGGTCAGAGGGAAAACCGCATATGCGGCATTTCGTTATGGGGTGACCGTTGGCCTTGGATGGCGGCATTTCCACCTTCATGCGTTCCGAGAGCTCCGGCTTGGCCTTGGCTGGCTCGATACGGATGACATCGTCTCCTCCTAGCTTCTTCCAGGAATGGACGTAAGGCTTTCCCTCCAGGCTCTCGAAAGCGCCCAGGATTATGGCGGCCATAAGCTCGCGGTTGTAGGGATTGCGGATGAGCGCCTCTCCGAAGACGCCGGGTTTGTACTCCAGAGCTTCGACGTACGCCTGCCCGGTGGCCCAGGCCAGGTTGCAGAAATAGCGGACCACCATGTGCCTGAGGGCTCCTTTGCACAGAAGGTTCAGGGGCGGGTGCCCGAGCAGGGTGTCGATCACCTCGCGGGCGGCGTTGCGCTGGGCCTCGAAGACCAGGTGACCGATGGACACTCCCATCTTCTCCTCTATGCGGGAGAAGACCTCGTTGAAGATCTCCGATTCGACTATCACCACCCTGCTCGTTCTGCGGAATAACTGGGAGATGGTCCCGTTGTCGTTCCACCGTATGGAGCGGGAAAACCAGAGCGGTGCGCCGCAGCGACATTTTAAATGACGCATATTAATCACTCCTCGACCTTCCCTCCCAGGATGGCAATGTTCATTATAGTGGGAAATAAAGGGTTTCTTCTCACCCAAGGAAGTTTTCCTGTCCATTCCGCTTCGCCTAGCGCGCCGCTGTGGGTGCAGGGTGTTCTCGCGTTGCTTACCTGAAGTGGACGGATCGAATCCGGTCCCGGCTCGCCGTTCTCCGGGCCCCGATCGAACGGAGCAGGCGACCGAGCGAGGGCGAGGTCGGAAGGGGTGATGGATTCAAGGATCCTCCCCGCCCCGGGTCGTGCGAGGTCGTGCTTCCCTAGGCGGCGGTCCTTCCGGCGTGATGGAGAGAGGTGAGTGCCCCGAGCCGCAGGACCAGGTGCTTGCATCAAGAGTCAGACGGAGACGCGTTCCCCGCTGAAGAGGTCGGCGAAACGACGGCGCAGTTCCAGTTTGCGCACCTTGAGGGTGGCCCCATAAGGCATCTCTTCCGGCGGGATGATGCGTACGGCGCGCGGGCGCTTGTAACCGGCGATGTGTTCCCGGCACCAGGAGAGGAGCTCCTCCTCCGTGGCCTTTTCCCCCGGCTTCAGGGTCACCACGGCCACGGGCACCTGCCCTTTGGTGGGATGAGGGACTCCGATGACCGCGGCGTCGGCCACGGCGGGGTGGGCCAGGACCTCCTTCTCCACCTCCACGGAGAAGACGGAATAACCCCCGCACTTTATGACGTCCTTCTTGCGGTCCACGAAATAAAGCCTGCCCAGGCGGTCTTTCTTCCCCATGTCGCCCGTGCGCAGCCAACCTCCGCTGATGAGTTCACGGGTGGCCTCGGGATCGTTCCAATATCCTTTGGTCACCCCGGGACCGGAGACCGCCACCTCTCCCACCTCTCCGGGCGGGAGCGTGTCGCCGTATTCGTCCAGGATGCGCACCCTTACCGGCCATACCGGCCAGCCAACGCACCCTCGCGGGTATTTTATTCCCGGGAGGGCCATCTTTAGGGTGGCCGTGCCGGCCAGTTCCACCATCCCGTAGACCTCGGCGAAGAAAGCTCCCGTCCGGAAGGGGCCCAAGCGGATGAAGGAGCCTTTCTTCCGGAAAGCCTCCACCAACTCCTCGGGCATGGCGTCCGCCGCGCTTCCCAGCATCTTCAGGTTGGAGAGGTCATACTTGTCGATGCCCTCCGCGAGCATCATGGCGTACATGGCCGGAACGCCCACGAAGAGGTTGACCTTCTCCCGCACCATGGCCTCCAGCACCTCCCGGGGGCTGAAGTGGCGCATGTAGTAAGCCTCCATGCCCACACAGCAGCCCATGATGATACACCCGAAGCCCATGACGTGGGCCGTGGGCAGACAGTAGAGGCCCTTGCTCTTCGGCCCTACGGGGAGGACGGCGGCGGCGATCTTCTGGGCGGTGATCAGGTTGCGGGAGGACATCACCGCACCTTTGGGGTATCCGGTGGTCCCCGAGGTGTAGAAGATGGCCACCGGCTGGTCGGGATCCACCTCCGCGGGGGTCGCCTCCCGCACTCCGCTGAGGCCTTCATCCAGGGAGACGAACCCGGACGGGCATTCCTCCCTCGGACCGGCCATCACC
Organism: Candidatus Solincola tengchongensis; assembly: GCA_015711895.1. Taxonomy (GTDB): domain Bacteria; phylum Actinomycetota; class Geothermincolia; order Geothermincolales; family RBG-13-55-18; genus Solincola_A; species Solincola_A tengchongensis. Next base: position 2,697 of record JACVJH010000169.1, read on the forward strand.
CAGCGCTTGATGGAGGGAAGGCTCTCCTTCCTCCTTATGTTGCCGGCGAAGACCTCCGGGTCGGTGATCAGGGTCTCCGCCCCGCAGTTCTCCACGATATAGCGTATCTCCTCCGCCTTGAGCATGAAGTTGAGGGGCACGGCCACCGCTCCCGCGGCGATGGTCCCCATGATGGACATGGGGAGGTCGGCGTTGTTGGAGGTGCAGAGGGCCACTCTTTCCCCGGGCTTTACCCCTATTTCGCGCAGGAAGGAGCTGACCCGGTAGGCGAAACGTGCGGCGTCCCGGTAGCTCACGCGCTTCAAGGGAAAATCAAGGTAGCGGAGAGGCTCGTGGAGGACGGACATCGTCTTGTCCCCGCGCATGTCGGCCAGTCTTTGGGAAAAGTTGGATAATGTAAGCCTGCGGTCGAAAAGGAGCCTGAACTTGTCCGGGATGACGCTCATCCTTATCCCCCCTCGGCAATCCCCTGCTGGTACGAAAGCCGGTAAGCAGATGATCAGCCACTGTTCGATGCCGGAATCCGTACGTGGCCCTCTGCCCACCCTGGCTGAACAATGTAATTTTGAATGTTCGTATGTCTATGATAACCCCATCCTTGCACCATGCAAGCAATACAACTGAAACGGAGTTGGCTGCAGCGGAGCTCGTAGAAGGCATCCGGATGTCCTCATACAAGGAGCTCGCAGGCAAGACAAGCGGGCAACCCGGCCGATATGCTTTTGATCAATGGGGAATTTTTGGGGGCGACGTTTCATCCGGATGAACCTTCAACGCCTCCCGGCCGCGGAGGCCCTCATTGGATGCGCATGACGAAGGGTATGAGTATCGGGCCATGAGCGTTTCGGAAGGGGAAGTCGTATTTCCCTACGGCCATCGGGCCGCCGGTGGAGACGAGTCCGAACCCGGCATACCGCGAGCGCTTCGGAGTTGTCTTTTAAGGGGTCGACGGCAAACTTCCACGTGTGAGTTGCGATGTGGTTACCGGACTTCATCCTGCACGTACCACCGCTCGGAAAGGCCATGCGACCCTTGACAAAGGCTGCCGTGGCGCTCCAAGTGTGGTCAGGAGACGGATAACGGGTCGAAGCGGTTCTCCTCCCAGTTGCGGAAATATCTGGTAAACATTTCCATCCACTTGAGCGGCGCATGGGGGTCACGCCGCAGGGCTTCCCGCACGGCCTTCGCCAGGGGGCGTCCGCTGTAACGGTAGCGGAAGGCGCCGACTCCCCAGTGGTCGCGTATCATGCGGCGCAGCTCTCTCTCGTCCCCCGACACCAGGACCTTGCGCAGGTCCCACCTCCGCCAGTCGGTGATGATCCAGGTGATGTAGGGGTGCTCCCGCACCTTTTTCTCGTACTCGCGCAGCACGTAGGGGGAGGAATCCCCTCGCCTCACCGCTTCGACCGCCACTTCGGCGGCCAATTCGGCGGAGAACCAGGCGCTGGGCACTCCGTCCCCGAATGCCGAGGCCTCGAAGCCCGCGGCATCCCCGATTATCAGAATGCCGTCCCCGAAGATGGGCATGTTCCTGGTCTCCGGTATGAGGCCGGCATAGATGGGGCACACATCCCAGGTGGTCGCCCGGAGCTTTACCTTGGGGGCGATATCCCGCTTCCATCTGGTTACCTTATTCTGGAAGTTCTCGAAATACTGCGGGAGGAGCTTGGCCAGGTTGGGGATCTCGCCCCTGGTGACCAGGAACTGCCCCAGGCCGGGGTGGATGCTCTCCCGGTAGGTGAAGATGTACAGGGTGGAACCGTATCCCAGCGGCGCGCCGATACCTTCCTCTGGCAGGGCGTGGAAGAACTCCATGGAGAGACCGAAGGTCTGGTCCACGTCCTCTTTGGCCATCTCGAAGTCCCAGAGCATATATAATTCTAGGGCTTCCGGGAGGTACTTACGCCGCAGCCCGGCCTGGATGGCCAGACGGTTCTGGGTTCCCCCGGCGTCGATGAGAACCCTGCAGCGGATCTCGTCTCCCCGGTCCGTGATCACCCCTTTGACCGCGCCCTTTTCCAAAATGGGCTCCACTGCGGTGGTGGAGGTGCGCAGCTCCGCCCCGGCCTCCACGGCCCGGTCGGCCAGCCAGGTGCAGAAGGGTTTGCAGTAGGCGGAGTACCCCAGGGCCAGGGGCTTGGGAACCCGAAGTGTGCTGTCGGTGGCGTATATCTCTCCACCGCGGACGAAGCGGTTCACCACCCTGCAGATGGGCCTCTCGATCGGAGGGTTGCCCTCGCGGATGAAATCCGGCCCGAAGGTGAAGCCGTAGAAGGGGATCACTAGACCGGAGACCACCTTCTCTCCCGGTACTCTCGACCTTTCCAGGATGATGGTCTCCAGCCCGGCCTCGGCGCACCTGCGGGCGGCCACCGGGCCGCCGAAGCCCGCTCCCACCACCAGCACGTCGCAGGTTTCCACGGCCGCCATGCTCTCAACCCCAGTCGGTGCGGAAGCCCGTTCCGCCCGGAGGCCAGGAGAAGAGGATGGCCCCTTTGTCGCATACATACCAGCAGGCGGCGCACTCCATGCACTCGGCGAGGGTCTTTACACGCGCCTTCTTGTCCCTTATCTCATAACATTCCGCAAGGCAGACCCGCACGCAGTTGGCACAGCCGTCGCACCGGGCCTCGTCAACCTTGATGAAGTCCCCGGGGTCCCCTACCCATTGCACACCGGGGAACCTGTCGGACGTCCTGATCTCCATGAAGAGCACCTCCTCCGCACGGGAAGCAGCCGGCACCTCCCGCCTTTCAGCAGCCCTGAACCAAAGTTTATGCGTGTCGCCCTCGCCTGTCAAAAAGGCGCCGTGCGGCATTCGTTCCCCCAACGTCGCCTCGCCGGCTTCAGTGAATTGGTTGTCGAGGGGTGTCGAAACGGGAAAACGGAAGCCGGTATGGGCTAGCAAAAAGGTTCTTCCGATAAGCCTGCAGAGGGATGCTCCTCACGCTCGGGCCGGGGGTCGAAGGGCCATATCCCCGCGGCGCCGGGATGATGGTGGCGGAAAAGGGCTGCCGGAAAACGGCGTCGGCCTCATGGATGAAAGGATTAAGGCAAGGACGGCATGGATATATGTGTTATACGGAGGACCTGCCTCGGCACGGCCCCGCGCAAAACGAACTATGCGGCGAGCGGGACATAGAAGACGAACTCCGTTGGCGTGAAACGGATGCAAAAGGAAGCTTGGCGGGCCCATGGCTCATGCGGGTGCACCGGGGAAGAGTCGGGGGGTGACGGCCTTTGGATCTAAAGGAAGTCGTGGAGGAGCTCCGGGAAGCACTGGGCCCGGAGAACGTGTCATGCGAGCCGGGCGTGCTGGAAGGCTACGCCTGGCAGGCCTTCGCCGAGGTGGTGGGACAGACCAGCGGCTGGTGCCCGTACCGTCCAGCGGTGGTGGTCCTGCCGGGGGACACGGCGGAGGTGCAGGCTGTGGTGAGGGTATGCCACAGGCATGGCCTGAGGTTCAAGGCCATGAGCACGGGATGGGGAATATGGAACATGGTCAGCGGTGAAGACGTGATCCAAGTGGACCTGCGCAGGATGGACCGCATCCTGGAGCTGGACGAGCGCAACATGTACGCCGTGGTGGAACCCTACGTGAGCTGCGCGCAGCTTCAGGCCGAGGCCATGAAGCGCGGCCTGAACTGCCACATCATCGGGGCGGGAGCGGGCACCTCGCCCCTGGCCAGCGCCACCTCCCTCTGCGGGTACGGGTGGTCAGGCCTGACCACGGGATACAGCGCCAGAAACCTCTTGGGCGTGGAATGGGTCCTGCCGGACGGAGAGGTTCTCCGGCTGGGAAGCCCGGGAAGCGGTCTGGGATGGTTCACCGGGGACGGACCGGGACCCAGCCTGCGGGGGGTGGCTCGGGGTTTCATCGGGAATTGCGGTGGCCTGGGAATATTTACCGCTTGCGCGGTCAAGCTGTTTCCGTGGCCGGGACCTCCGAAAACCGCGGTGGAAGGTCTGCTTTTCGACTGCGAGGCAGACCTACCGGATACCATGAGACTTTACATCTGCGCCTTTCCCGATCGCCGTTCCTTCGCCGAAGCCACTTATCGCATCGCCGCATCGGAGATCGGCTACCTCCATTGCAAGAACTCCGTGGGAGCTCTCCTCTCCGCCCTGACCCCTCACCTGATGGGTAAACTTGTGAGGCATGAAGGGCTCCGGTCGGCATTGCTCTCCCAGCGCTACGCCTTCCAGTTCCTCATCGCCGCCCGCACGGAGGAGGAGTTCTCGTATCAGGACGCCGTCCTGAAGACGATCGCGGAGGAGACCGGAGGCGTGTGTCTGGACATGAGCGCCCTACCATCGCTGCACCGGGCCATGCTCTGGGGGTTCATCCGGGCCTCCCTCCCCCCGCTCATCTTCCGACGGGGAGGGAGCTTCAACACCTCCTTCGGCGCCCTGGAGGCTTGGGACCACGCCGTGAACCAGGCGGAGATCGCGGCAGAGCTCAAGGCCTCCTTCATCGAGAGGAAAGCCCTTATCGACGACCTGGCGGACAACGCCTGGGGCGGCATATACGAAGGAAGCACCTGCTTCGGGCACCAGGAGGAGCTGTATCTCTACGACCCCCGGGACCCGGAATCCATGAGCAAGGCCCGGGATTACCTGGCCGCCACCCTGGTGGAGACCATCCGCCACAACCTGGGTCCCGGGCTGGGGTTCGCCATGGGGGCCATCGGCGCGGAGCTTTTCGGTCCCCTCATCGGTGGTTATCATCACCACCTGCGGGAGATAAAGCGTTCCCTGGACCCGGACGGAACGAGCGACGCCGGATTCTACATCTCGCTGGATCCGGAGAGGACGGTCAGAGAGGCCGTGGAGCGGACTCCGGAGATGGCGGCCTTCCTGAAGGAGAGGATAAAGGAGCTCGGCCTGGAAGGGGTCGCTTAAGGTAGGTCCGGGGGCCGAATTTGTGCCTTCTCTATTCTTATTTAGAATCCTTATTTAGAATCTGTAGTGACCCTTCTTTTTTAAAATCTGCAAGGGGCCTTCCCTCAAGGATACCGTAAGCCTTCGGCCGTACGCGGTGGGTGGGAGCTACCTTCTCGTACCGCGATGCGGCGGTGCAGCCAACGCCGAGGGCGATATTGGTTATCATGGAACTGGTCACGGAAGCGAGCCATTCCCGGAAGCGGCCGCCGGAAACCGGGTGACTCATGCACACCGGCTGGAGGCGGGGAGACGCGGAAAAGAAGGGAGAAAAGACATGGCGGGAGAGGGGGAGAGGGAATTGCTGTCGCCCTGCGGGCTTTATTGCGGCGTGTGTGCCGTGTATATCGCCCACCGGGACGGAAACGAGAAGTTCAAGGAAAGGCTGCTGGGAGTCTACGGGCTCACCTCCACCGAAGAGGTGCGCTGCCGGGGATGCCTTTCCGGGGAACGCTTCCTGTACTGCGAGGTGTGCCCCATAAGGGACTGCTGCCTGCGGAAGGGATATCAGGGATGCCACCAGTGCGATGAATGGCCTTGCGAGTTGGTGGAAGGCTTTCCCTTGCCGGTAGGGAAGAAGGTCATGTTGCGCGCCATACCTGCCTGGAGGGAACTGGGCACCGAGGCTTGGGTGCGTTCGGAGGAGGAGCGCTATCGTTGCCCGCAGTGCGGCTACAGATTGTTCCGGGGCGCCAAGCGCTGCCGTTCCTGCGGCGTGGAGGTGGACCTGGACTGACGGCAGGCGTCCCTCCCCCACCTCTCGCGATGACTCATCGATCGGGCGAGCCAAAGTGGGGCATGATGGTTGGCACCTCTCTTTCCCGGGCCGCCTCAAGGGCCTCGTGGACCGCGTGGAAATCGGCCAGTATGTAAAGGTTGGCCATGGTCGGCGGCAGGAGTGGGAACTCCCCCTCCGAGCACATCCTCAACGCCGTGCCGGGTTCTACCCATATACAGGCGGTGATCTCCTCCCGGTCGTGGTCCGGTTCCTGGCCTGACGGCGCGGGGGCCAGGAAGAACCGCGTGTCGTAGCGTATAGGGGATATCTCCGGGGTTATCCAGTGGGCGAAGAAGACCAGTCGGTCGAGGTCCAGTTTGAGGTCCAGATCCCGCACCACATCTTGGAAGAGAAGCTTTCCCGAGCGCAGCTCGACCCGGTATTCGCGCAACAGCTCGCTTTCCCTGCCGGGGTTTGGGATGCTCTCTTCCGGGTCCCGTGAGGCCAGGAGGATGCCTGTTTCCTCGAAGAGCTCCCTGATGCCGGCCACCATGAGCCCGAGGGCCTTTCCCCTGGAAGTCCCGTCCCCGCACAACTTTTCCAGTTCCCCGGGGGAAGGCTCGCGGCACAGCTTTTCCCACCCGGGGTCCCGGTCGCCGTCCTCCAGCTCACCTCCGGGGAATACGTGCATGCCGCCGGCGAACGGGCTCCGTGAATGGCGCCTTACCATCAGGACCTCAAGCTTGCCGGGGGTGGAAGCCCCGCGCAGGAGTAGAAGGGAGGACGCGTCCCTGGGCGTCACCGGGTTCTCGCCGGCGTTTGCTCTCTTTTCCGCCATGTGCTTTGCTCCTTGCCCTCGCCTCCGATGCCCCACGGATCAGGGGCGCAGAAATTGCCGGTCTTCCTCGAGCTTCCCTTCCAGTCCCAGAAGGCCCGTGAACTCGCCGAAGCTCATGAGCTCCCCCTCCAGTCCTTTGCTGGTGCCTTTTTCCAGAAGGTGGGCATAGGCTTTGCGGAGCGCCTGCGCGGCGGCGAATATCCCGGTGAGCACGTAGCCCACGCTGACGAAACCCATGGAATGGTAATCCTCGAGATCCAGCACCGGCGTCACGCCGCCCTCGACGACGTTGACCACCAGTGGAGCGGGAATCTCGCGCGCGATATACTCCAGCTCCTCCCGTGAACGCGGGGCTTCCACGAAGATGAGGTCCGCCCCCGCCTCCCTGTACAGCCTGCCTCTCCTTGCCGCCTCCTCCAGCCCCAGGACTTCCAGGGCGTCCGTCCTTCCCACGATGATGAAAGGGCGGTCCTTACGGGCGGATACCGCAGTCCTTATTTTCGCCGCGTGCTCCTCGGCAGGAATCACGTTTTTCCCGTGCAGGTAGCGGCAGCGCGTGGGCCAGGTCTGGTCCTCAAGGATGATGCCCGCGGCGCCGCAGGCGATAAGCTCCTCGACCATCCGCTTCACGTTGAGTGTCCCACCGTACCCGGTGTCGCCGTCCACGATGACCGGGATGCTCACCGCCCGGCAGATGCGGCGGGCCAGGTCGAGAACCTCCGTCTGAGTAAGCAGGCCGATGTCCGGTTCCCCGAGATAGCTGGCGCTGGCCGCGTAACCGCTCAGGACCACGGCACGGAAACCCACCGCCTCGGCGATCTTGGCGCTCAGGACGTCGAATACGCCCGCGGAGAGGAATATCTTGCCCTCGCTGATGAGCTTGTGCATTCTCACATCCCCTCCTCCGTTTATACCGGATTTATGTGCCTTTAAGGTCATGTGTGCCGTGCTTCGAAGGTTTAGAGCGACGGATTCGGTGTGAGCCGCCGTTCATGGCCGGATGCCCTCAGGGATCGTTCCGGCCGGACTCCTGGAAGCGCGGACGGTATGCCGGGCAGCGGGCCACGCAAAGGCCGCAGCGGACGCCGCTCATCCCCGGCAGGCCCAGCTTGAGGTAATAACGCAGGCAGGAGGCCTTGTCCGTTCCCCTCCCGTCTTCGGAGAGAGCACCCGCGGGACAGGCGCGTACGCATGCGTATCCGCATTTCTCGGGCCGGCACAGAGAGGGCTCCACGGGAGCTCCAGCCGGGAGCTCGGCGTCGGTGAGCAAGGCCACCAGGCGGACGCGGGGACCGTGCTCCGGCGTCAGAAGAAGATTGTTCAGGCCTATCTCCCCCAGGCCGGCCTCTACGGCCATGTGCCTGTAGGAGAGGTTCTCCCAGAGGACCTTGGAGTT
>JACVJH010000170.1 GCA_015711895.1 Candidatus Solincola tengchongensis
TGAGGCTGGAAGCCCACAGAGGAAGAAGAGATGCGGCGGCTCATAGCCGAACGGGAGTGGGACCGTCTAGCCGGAATGGGGGACGTGGCCGTGGAGTCCCTCATCGAGGCCCTGTCCGTCGGAGACGGAGAAACGCGCATGAAAGCCGCTTGGGCGCTGGGGGAGATAGGGGATCGTAGGGCTCTCGAGCCTCTTGCCGCGGCTCTCGGGGACACGGAGGCGCGGGTACGGGAGAAAGCGGCCCTGGCACTTGGGAAGATCGGCGAGGCGGAGGCCGTGGAGGCGCTCCTGGGTCATCTGGACGACCCCGACGAGGCGGTGAGGGAGGCCGTTTCCCGGTCCCTGCAGGAGCTGGGATGGAGGCCGGAGGAGGCGGTGGCCGCCGTGGCCGCGGCGGCCGTTTCTGCGGCTGAGGAAGCGGCTGCCGTGTACGAGATGGAAGAGGTCGCCGTAACCGCGGAAGAGGTGGAGGCCCTGGCCGCGCCATCGGTTGGCGAGGAGGCGGTTTCAAGCGAGGAAGAGGTTCCGGAGGCCATTCCGGCGGATGCTGTTCCGGCGGAAGCGCCGGAGGCGGAGGTCGGGGTACCGGTCGGGGGGCCCGTGGCCGCTGCCGCTCCGGGGGTAGAGGCGGAGTGGGGAGTCGAGGTGTCCAAGCCCGCGGCGGAAGGCCTTGTCGAGGAGGCCCCCGTTATGGCGGCGGAAAAGGAGTACGTGCCGGCGGCCGGTAGGGGCGCGTCCATTGCCGAGGCCCTTATCGCCCAGCGTCGCTGGAAGGAGCTGCTCGAGCTGGGCGAGGAGGCGGTGCTCCCCTTGGTGGAGGTCCTGAGGAGCGGGGAGAGGAGCGATCGCCGGAAGGCGGCTTTTATCCTCAAGGAGATCGGGTTGCCGGCGGTGCCTTCGCTGCGCAACCTGCTTCACGACCGAAGGGAGGAAGTGCGCGCTGAAGCCCGCGAAATACTGGCCGATTTGGGCTGGAAGTCGGGGGACGAGGAGGAACTCGCCCAGAGCCTCATCCGGGACGGCAGGTGGGAAGAGGTCGCCCGTCTGGGAAAGCCGGCCGTGCTACCTTTGGCGCGAGCCCTTCGCGACGCGCAGGCGGAGAAGAGACGAATGGCGGTCTCAGTCCTGGGCACCTTGGCGGATACCGCCGCTTTCGAGCCACTGGTATCCGCATTGCGCGATTCGGACAGGGAGGTGAGGAGCAGGGCCGCCTGGGCGCTGGGCAAGACGGGGGATGCCAAAGCCAGCCAGTATCTGGTGCAAACTCTTTCCGATGAGGACGCCGACGTGCGCGCCAAGTCGGCGGCATCCCTCGAGCGCTTGGGCTGGTCACCTGGCAACGACCGCGAGAGAGCCCTCTATTTCATGGCCACCAGGCAGTGGAACAAGTTGGCCGAGGTGGCGCGGGCGGCAGAGGAGGTGCTGCGGGAAAGGCTGGAAGACAGGGATGCAGAGGTCAGAGAGATGTCCCGCATCATACTCCAGGATGTAGAGGGTTCCAAGGAGCTGGAGGAGCTTCTGCGGGGTCTGGAGTGAGCCAGGCCAGCGCCGGGGGGGTGCCGTCCTTGGAAGTGAGAGAGGCCATCCTTGGCAGGAGAAGCATACGAAGGTTCCTGGACCGGCCTCTCCGGGAGGAGGACACGCTGGCCCTGCTTGAGGCGGGCAGGTGGGCTCCCTCCGGACTCAACAACCAGCCCTGGAGGGTGATACTCGTCGAGGACCGCTCCAAGGCCGCGGAAATTGCCGAATGCACGCGCTATTCCTCCATCGTCGAGAAAGCGCCTCTGCTCATCGCCGTTTTTCTTGACCACTCCTCATCCTATGACCGGGACAAGGACGTCATGTCCGTGGGTGCCTTTATCCAGAACATCCTTCTGGCGGCGCACGACAGGGGATTGGGCGCCGTATGGCTGGGCGAGATCCTGCGCGAGAAAGACAGGGTCAGGGAATTGCTGGAGGCGCCTCCAGAGTTCGAGCTCATGGCCGTGGTAGCCGTCGGACATCCGGCCGAGGAACCTGCCCGTAGGGAACGCAAAGCTCTCGATGACCTCATATATAGACGTTACTGACCATCCGGAAGCTGCCCCGTTTACTCCAGGAACGGATTGTCGAGAGCCCCCGCTCACTTTTCGCCTTTTTGCTCCGAAAAGGGTCTCCCTGCGAGCCGAGGCCACGGTGAAACTCGGGGTGGTAGATAGGCGTAACGGGGACTCGTAAGCCGGCTCCCGTTTTAGGAAAGCCTGAGAGGGGCGCGTAATAATGCCTCTCTTTGCCCGGGGAAGATTGAGAATCATCCTCTGAGGGCCGATGCGCAGGGCCATCTCCTGCTTGTTAAGCGAGGGGGATGCCGCCTGGCCTGGAAGGGTGGCGGACAGGGATGTACGGGAGGCCCATTCCCGAGCCGGCGATACGTTCCCCGGCCCTTGAAGCACAAACTCGGAGCATTGGGCCCGCCGCGTGGGGTATAATCGAGAAGGGCGACCTCCTGGAACGCTCGGACAATCGGGTATTTCCGAAGGACGGACACTTTCACTGCATGAGGTTGAAGGAGTTGCGAGGGGGATTTGACCTAAAGGGAAGAGGAACCCATGGCTTCCGCCTGACCATAGGGTTTGAATCATGTCGCGATTCACTACCACCCTCGCCTGAAGCGCACAGGAAAGACTCCAACCCGCAGGGCGTGAGGACATCGGCCAGTGAGGGCGGCGAAAGCCATCCACGTTTCCCGCCTCGATAGGCCGGACAGTCCAAGGGGAAGACAGGGGAAGGACTGAAAGTTCGGAGGTTAAATATTTATAGATAGAGAAAAGGTTGTCGTACGCTCGGTTGCTCTCGGTCGCGGGCGACAACCCTTTGGCGGTGGCGGTTGAGCGGTTCGTGCGGAAAGGCGGGTCTTCGATGGAGCTCAAGGACGCGGTGGATTTCTACCGTGAGGTGCTGAGGAGGTATTCCGAGGGCTTTTCCCTGGAGGAGGTCCTGGGAAGCGTTGTGGATGCGGTGGGCGGCGAAAGGGCCATCCTCTTCTCTAGACGCCCCTCTTCGTCGCTTCTCGAGCCCAGGCTTACGTGGAACCTGGTACAGAGGGAGCGGGAAGCGTTGCGCGGAAGGTTCCTTCCGGTGGAATGGATATCCCGCCAGCCTGCGCGCCGCTTCCTGGCCATGGACAGCAGGGCCCTCTCGGAGTTAGGCCTGGACGAGCTGGTCCGGGGGGGCGAGGAGAGGCTCATCGTCTTCCCCATCCGCAGCCATGCCTATCTGCGAGCCGCTCTGGTGGTCAGCGTGCCGCGGGAGAGGGCCCTTCCCGACCCCCAGTCCTTCCAAGCGGCGGCGATAAGCGTGGTCCTGGAGAAGCTGGTGGAGATGTTCTCCGCCGAGGAGAGGATGGAGGAGGTAAGGGAAAGGGTAGGCGAACCGGAGGTCGAGCTGGGCATCCTCTCCGACTACCTCATCGCCAGAGCGGACGTGGTGCAGGCCGCTTCTTTGAGCCTGGACCTGCTGATCAAGATGCTCAACATGGAGGGAGGGACCATACACCGCGTGCGCTATTCGGGCGGTGAAAGGTCGACGATCCTGGTGGCCTCCCGCGGATGGGGTGGGATGCCGGATATCATCGAGCAGCTCTTCGAGGACGGGCTTTTGGATTATCTGCAGGAGATGCGCAGCTCCGTGGAGGGGGAATTCAGCCTGGATGCCGGGCGCATCAGCGAGGCGTTTCCTGCGGTCAAGCCCTATTTCCACGCCAACCAGGTGAAATCTTTTCTCCTCACCCCGGTCTTCCTCGACGAACACCTGGTCGGACTCCTCACCCTTTTCGGCCGAACCTACACGGCCATGGGCCAGCAGGACATGGACCTTTTGGCCCGGGTGACGCATCGCTTGGGAGACCTTTTCGCCGGGGAGGAGATGGGACCGGCACGCGCTCGCCCCTCGGGTGGAGCCGGGGTGTATTCCCTAGCCGAGGATTTCGTCCGTCTGGCGCGCCAGTCTCCGGAGGCCAGGGATTTCGTCTCTTCCTGCCTCCGCCTCATATCTTTGGAAATATCTTCCAGAATGTCCTTTGCTTATATGGGAAGGGACGAGGACGGCAAGAGGGATTTTCTGTGGTTCTCGGATTCCGTTTACGGAGGGGAGAAACTCTTCCGCACCACGCCGGGGTTGGAGCGCACCGCCGCAAGCCTCCGCCGCATGGCGGTGGTCAGGCCCGACAACCCGGCGATGCGGGAGATGCCCGCCGCGGAGCAAGCCATGGGGGAGGGTCTGACGCTCCTACTGGTGCCCGCGAGGCACGAGGGACGTTTCTTGCTCGGAGGGTTCTACCTGGGAAGCGATGCCCGCCTCACCAAGGCGGAGATCGACGCCCTCCCGGCCCTGCTGCACATGGCCCTCGGCTTGTCCGAGAGCGTGGAGGAGAGGGCTCTCGCCGCGGGTTACCGGAGGGCCCTGGAGAGGCTGGCGGAACTGGAAGGCGAGCTGTCGGTCTGCGAGGACCTGGAGACAGCGCTGCGCGTTCTGGCCCGGGGATCGAGGGAACTGCTCGAATGCGACCGCGCCCTGGTCGTGGTCATGGACAGGGAAACCGGCACTTTCAGAGGGATACTGGAAACCGGAAACGGGATGGAGGAAGCCGACGTCACGCTCCTGGCAAGAAGGGAACTCGTGGAGGCCCTGGAAAAGGGGTATCTGGTCCAGTCGGCCGGCGGGGAAACGGATGGGCTGGCGGCGGATTTCACGCGGCTGGCCATACCTCTGTCCGGAAGGAGGGGGGTGCTCGGAGCCCTGTTTCTGGAGCGCTTCCCGGGGGCACGGGATTTCATGGAATACCAGAAACGGCTGGCATACTTCCTGGCCGGCCAGGCGGCCACGGTTATGGAGGCCTTCCGGGAGAGGGAGCGCGGAGAGGGGATGGCCGCTCAATCCCGGGCTCTCCTGGACATCGTGCGGCGCCTGGCCGTTTCCACCACGGTGGAGGAGGCATGCGCGGCTTTTTATCAGGAGCTGGAGGAGCGAATGGGGGTGGACCTCGCCGTCTTCTCCTTCCAGGGAAAGACGGGGGTCAGGAAGATGGGCTGGTGTAAAGAAGGAGCGCTGGATGGCGAGTTCCTGGACGAGGTCGCCGATGGCGAAGGTTGGATCTCCCTGAACCTTTCCCGGACGGGCCGCCTAGCCCGCGGGAACCTCAACGCCTTCTTCCAGGAACCGGGGGAGGACCTCCTGGCCAGAAGGGGGATAAGGTCGTACCTGGCCTTCTCCCTCGCCGGCGAGGGCTTCAAGGGCTTCCTGCTGGTAGGAAGCGAGAGGAGCGGAGCATTCGGGGAAAAGGAGGCGAGCCTCATCGAGGACGCCGCCAGGATCCTGGGAGAGGCTCTCTCCACCCCGCTGCGCACGGAAGGCCTGCAGTCCAGGGTACGGCTCCTCGAGGACATGTGCCGCCGCCAGGAAGAGAAGCTGAGGAGCAAGACCGACCTCATCAACCTGGCCTCTCCAGAGATACGGCATCCGCTGACCCTCATCATGGGCTTTTCCGAGGTGCTGCGCGATTACCGGGACAGGCTGGACGCGGCGGAAAGCCGGGAGATAATCGAGAAACTGGGCAAGGCGGCTGACCGTCTGCGGCGCAGCGTGGTCAACATGATGGAGATCTCCCGGTTGGAATCGGGCAAGTTGCATGTGGACCTGGAGGAGGTGAACGTCGGACAGTTGCTCGAGGAACTGGCGGAGGAGCTGCGGGCTCGCAATTCGGTCCACATGCTGGAGCTGGACGTCGCGGAAGAAGCACGCTTGCTCCTGGCTGACCGCGACAAACTGGAGATCGTACTCTTCAACCTCATGGAGAACGCGGTTAAATATTCGCCACCCGGAACGCGTGTGGAAGTCTTCGCCAGGAAGGAAGGCGGGGAAGCCCTGCTCGGGGTCAGAGACCAGGGCCCGGGGATCAGCGAGGAGAGTCTGAACCTCATCTTCGAACCCTTCCGCAAGGGAGAGGGCCAGGAATGGGGAGCCATGAAAGGGATGGGGCTTGGCCTGTACATCGTCAGCCGGCTCGTGGAGGCCCTGGGAGGGAGAATCGAGGTCCACAGCGGGCACGGCAGGGGCTCCACCTTCATCGTCAGGATACCTCAACCCGAGGAAGGCATCTCCGGAACCGGCTATTCCGCGAACGCCCTTCGGGCTTGAGCAGGGGGCGGATACTCTTGAAAGGAACTCGTCCCGACAGGTGGGGCGTATTTACGGGAGCCTGAACCGGGCGGAGTTTGCTGCGCGGCCGGAGTGGTGAGGGGGCAGGACCGGCCGGGCGCAGCGGGGGAGGCCGTATTGAGAATCGCCTATACCAGCGACCTGCACGTGGACATCTCCCAGCGCAACTGGGAATTGGTCCCTTACCTGGCGGAAGTGCTGAAGATGGTGGACCCGGACGTCTTCGTCCTCGCCGGAGACGTGAGTCCGGAGATCGGTGACCTCGAATATGCCCTGGACTGCTTTTCCGGCCTGCGAGGACTTAAGCTTTTCGTGCCCGGAAATCAGGACATCTGGGTCCTCTCTGAGGAGATGCAGGGGCTAGGCCACGATTCATACGAGAAGTACTACTTCTACCTTCCCGAGGCCTGTCGCCGGAACGACTTCGTACCCCTCTGGATGGAGCCCGTGGTGTGCAGGGGTGTTGGTTTTGCGGGAAGCATAGGCTGGTACGATTCTCCCCTCGGCGCGGGGGATGCGGGCATGGCCTTCCCCCGCGAACATCATTACCTGCTGGACAGTGTGTGGAACGACAACCGCTGGGCCTGCTGGGCGGACATAGCGACACTTACCCAGGCCGGGGGCGGCCCGGCGAAGAGGGCCGATGCGGAGGTAGCCAGGGAGTTCAACCTCCGGCTGGATCAGGATGTTGAGGCCCTTAGTCGAGACTCGTCGGTAAGGGAGATAGTGGTGGTCACTCACTACCCTCCTTTCGTGGAGCTTTCCGTGGAGGGGATACCCTTCACGGGGTCCCGTGAGACGGGGGGTATCCTCTCCTCCCACCCCAAAGTGACCATATCTATATCCGGGCACATCCACGATCGCAGGGACATCCTGGTGGGAAACGTCAGGGCGGTGCGCTGCCCCGTGGGTTATTTGGGGGGCGACAGGCAGAAGTACCAAGATCTGGTAAGAAATTGCCTGGAGGTCATCCACACCCTCGAGGAGGAAGACTTCCTCGGCCGCGGTCTTACCTGAGACGCGGGTCCAGCCGCCCTCGCTCAATCGTAACGGATGGCTTTCCCGTAGAGAGCGCGCAGCTCTCCCTTGACCACCTTCATGGCCGCGTTACGCGGTAGGGCATCCATGACCGCCACGTCTTTGGGTTTCTTGTGCCCGGCCAGGGGCTGCGCGCACCACGCGACGACCGCCTCCTTG
>MU158614.1:0-2285 GCA_015711895.1 Candidatus Solincola tengchongensis
CCGCTTCCCACGTTCTCCATGTAGAGGGCCTCGATGGCCCGGGCTATCTCCTCGTCCCCCGGTATCCCTGACAGCCTGAGCACGCGGCACCCCTCCCTCAAGCGCTTCAGGTGCCGGTCCAACCGGAATGGTTTGCCGCGGTAGGCGCGGATGGTCTCGAACAGGCCGTCGCCGAACAGGATACCCCGGTCGGTCACGGGTATGCGGGCTTCCTCGGCCTCCATGATACGCCCGTCGAGATAGATCTTCATCTTCACCTCTTCTCACTTTCTCGCTAACGCCCTTTCACGGGCGAGCGTCGAGGCCTCGGAACCCACCCCGGTCTTCTTATCTTCCCGGCCAGGTATTTGGGGGCCCACTACTTGAACCGTCGGCCAAACAAATGCACCTTAATAGTATAATGCTCCCGTGGCTGTCGGGCTCGTTCCGTGAGCAGGCTCCTCGCGCGGCGGGGAACGTTTCAGTTTTTCTCGCGGAGGTATGTGCTGCAGGGGAGAACATCCCCAGCGGCGTGCGGGAAAGCGTGGGAAGGCAGGAGCAGAGGAAGGGGCTGCAGGACAGGGGCACCTCCGGTTGAGGAGGCCCTGGAGCCGGGCGGCCCGGGAGGAGGTATCCGATTCAGGGAAGGAAAGACCCTCGCCGGCTGACGCCGTAAGGGATGGCGCTCTGAGGAGGAGGCGATGGAAAGAAGAAAGGCAAAGGTAGCCATGGGAGAGAGAAAGGCAGAGGCTCGCCTGCCCGGCGATTACCCGCGGGTCTCCGGGCCGCACATGGACCTGGTGAGGACCTATTCCAGCCCCGCCCTTTTAGGGCCCAGGGTATGTGACGAACTGGTGGCCCTGGTGGAGCACATGTACACGGAGGAGGAAGCGGAGGTGGCCCGCCACCTCAGGCCCTGGCGGCCCAGGACGGCGGCCTACCTGGCCCGGGCTTCGGGAAAGCCCCTTGCGGAAGTGCGGAAGATCCTGCACCGGCTGGCCCATGAGAAGTACGTGCTCTTCTCCTTCGGGAAAGGAGAAAAGGAGCGCTTCGGGCTCCTTCCCATCCTTCCCGGGACCTTCGAGCATGTGCTGGTGCGCAAATCCCCGGAGGAAGTCACCGACTGGCACCGTCGCTTCGCCGAGCTCTTCGAGGCCCTCTTCCGCACCGGTTTTACCACCGCTTATTCCCGGCGCCCGGTGCATGCCGTGAGGTATCTCCCGGTGCAGGAGGCGGTGGAGGCCGTGCCCATGGCCCTTCCCTCCGACCGCCTGGAGGTGATCATGGCGGACCACCGGGATTTCGCCGTGGGGGTCTGCCAGTGCCGCCTCACCAAGAAGACGCTGGGGCAGGACTGCGGGCGGCCGCTGGAGACCTGCATGGTCATGGGGGATTTCGCCCCCGTCCTGGTCCGGGAGGGGCGCATGCGGCGCGTGGACCGCGAGGAGGCCCTGGCCATAAAGAGGGAGGCGGAGAAGGCCGGGCTGGTGACCTGGATGATGAACGACCGCAGCTCCAAATATTTCAAATGCTCCTGTTCCTGCTGCGGGTGCTGCTGCGACGCGCTGCGGCAGATCTCCGAGTTCAACGCCCCCGGGTTCATCGCCCCTCCCCATTTCCTGCCTCACCTGGACCTCGCTCTGTGTGATTACTGCGGAAAGTGTGCCAAGGTCTGCACCATGGGGGCCATGGTGGTAGTGCGTGAGGGAGAGAAAAAGAGCCATTTGCACCGCAAGGAGCGTTGCATAGGTTGCGGCCTCTGCGTGGTGGCCTGTCCCCGTGGCGCTCTCTCCCTCCGGGAGGTCCCCGGCTACCGGCCGCCCCCGGCAAACTTCCTCGCCTACGTGGCGAGGTACGGCGGGAACTACATAATGAACGGCCTGAGCGAGTGGGTCTCCCGCCGCCGTTAAAAAACGTTCGTGAAGGGCCGGAGTCCCGGGCGGCGGTGACCATTTCGTCCCTTACTCGCGAGGCGCGCGGAAAGCCTTGAGGTGGAGAGGTGAGGATGCGACACCGCCGCCTTGGGGATGACCTTGGGGAATGGGGCCGTTCGCGCGATGCGGAGAGGCTAGGCTTAGCCATGCATGCAGTATGAAAAGTTTTCAAAATGTAAAATTTATTTCTTGCACATGAACATAAGATATGTTAATGTATAACAGTCGGTGAACTGGGAGGGGATGCCAAGCTCCACGGCCATATCCGCGGAGCGACTATCCGAAGGGGGGCCGGCCATGCTGCGAAACCGTTTCCGTCTCATCCTCGTCTTGTTGGCGTCTATTTCCATCCTTTTCCTGACTTTGAACCCC
>MU158614.1:2387-9982 GCA_015711895.1 Candidatus Solincola tengchongensis
CGCGGCGCCCATTTCTGGCGCCGGCGGCATCTCGGGGGTGGAGGTGGGAAAAGCCGCGAAGCGAGAGGGAGGCGATTCTTACCGCGTGGCCAAGGTCACCGAGGACTGGGCCATGTGGGACGGGGTCACCATACCGGTCAGCGTCTTCTACCCCGAGGATGCTCCGGAGGGGGAGCGCTTTCCGGCCATAATCTTCGTCCACGGCTGGACCCTGGACAAGTCCATGGGGGAGTGGGCGGCGGAGTATTACGCCTCCCGCGGTTACGTGGGGGTAGCCATCACGGCACGCGGCTGGTTCGGGGCGGGGGGCGACGTGGGATGCATGGATCCCGAACACGAGATGAAGGACGTGAGCCACATAATAACCCTGCTCGGGGAGGACCCCCGTTTCCCGGTGCTCAAGGACGAGAAGGGTCCGGTGGTGGGTATCACGGGGGCCTCCATGGGGGGGTGCTTCTCCTACCTCATGTCGGAGCGGAAGGACCCCCGCCCGGGCGATCCCGGTGACCCCCGTATCCGTGCCGCGGTGCCCATGCACGGCTCCTTCGACCTCACCTTCTCGCTTCTTCCCAACGGGGCGGGAAAGATGCTCTGGGGGGCTATGTTGGTGGGCGTCACCTATCTGGGCGATATCACCGGTTTCATGGTCAGCCTCATGAACCTGGTCCTGGACTCCAGGATGGACGGCATGCAGAAGCTGCAGGCGTTTCTGGGGTACCTGTGGAGACTCATCCCACCGGTGACCACCTTCGACCCGGATATGCTCTTCATCTTGGGGACCATGTTCGAGAGGCGCACGGGAGACTACGAGTTCTGCCGCCAGTATTTCAAGGTGCGTTCCGCCCGCTACTGGTGCGACGAGGAGTACGACGGTGCGGTGGAGCATCCCATCCTCACCCCCACCCTCATCCTGGCGGGATGGAACGACGACCTCTTCTTCGCCAACGAAGGGCTGATGGCCTACTCCCACATCCAGGCGCCGAAGAAGATAATCATCACCAACCACGGGCACATGGGGTGTTATCCCGGTCCCTATCCCGTGGAGGGGATATCCGGCAGCCCGGAGAGCGCCTGGGTCCGGGAACAGGTGGATCGCTGGTTCGACCGTTTCCTAAAGGGGGTGGAGAACGGGGTGGACCGGGAACCGCCGGTGGTCTTCTACCGCCACACCGACCCGTCCCGTTTCGGTTGCGCTCCTTCCTTCCCCCTGCCCGGCACGCGGGAGATGTCTCTCTACCTGGGAGGAGCGGGCAGGGACGGGCAGGGGACACTTGAGAGGGCCATCCCGGGGCCGGGCGATAAATGGGATTTTATGGTAAACATCGGCCTTACCGGTTCCGTGTCCCTGCTCTACTACCAGGATGCGCCGGAGCTTATGGGCGGCGAGGCCATGGACATCCCTACGCGCATCAAACTCATGGAGATACCCTTCACCGAGGTGAGCTACCTGAGCCGCCCGCTACAGAGGGACCTGACGGTGATGGGCGTTCCGCGATTCCAGTTCTTCTACCGCGCTTCGGGGGAATTCACCCAGCTCATTCCCTGGCTCTACGAGGTGACCCCCGAAGGCAGGGAGATCCTGGTGAGCAGGGGTTTCTACGAAGGATACGGGTACCGGCCCTGGACGAACACGGGAACGGGAGCGCCGCTGGAGATGCAGGCCGGCTACCATCGTTTCAGCGCAGCGCCGGGAGCCGCATCAAGCTGGTGGTCTCCACCGCGGACCTGCTTTCGTGCTGGCCCTGCTGGGGGCTGAACTTCATATTCCTGCTCAGGAGCCGGGAGAACCCTTCGAGGGTCATCCTGCCCGTGGTGCCCTCGGGTACCTGATGGATAAGGCCCCCATTCGGCGGGACCCCTGGCTTATGCGCCCCCGCTTTGAAGAATAACGCCCGCCCCAAGGAGGCGGGCGGCCATTTTCTCTTGCGCCTCTGGTAGGAGCCTCTTGCGGGAAAGGGAGCGTGAAGCGGAGACTTCCGGGGCGACGGGGAGAAGCCGTAAGGCGGTTACGCCCTCACCACGATTGCCTTTTCGAATGGTACCTTGCTTGATGCCTTGCCGGCCTTCGTACGGGATTTATGACCTTCCTAAGGAGTAAGGTGTCGCCGGCGGGCAAAGGCTCCCGGCGATGAGTAGCTGTCTGGCCGTCCGCCACGTTGGGGGAACCATGGGCCTAACCCCCTCAGGAGGGAAGCGCTCCAGGGATATGCCGATGGGCCTAAAACCCCCTCAGGAAGATGAGGAGCAGGCCGCCGGCGGGCAGAAGCACCCCGGCGATCTTGATCAGGGCGTTGATGACCCTCGGGTTGCGCAAACCCCTGCCTCCCTCCCTGCCCAGCTTGAGCAGCTCCGGGCGCATGGCCCATAAGAGCCCACCCCAGGCCAGGGCCAGCAGGCCGAAGATGACCTCCTCCGCTTTCATGACCTAAGCATGACAGCCACCCGCTGCACGAGGCAACACGCGTGCATATGACGCATCCATAGGTATGCAGGCACCACCGCCAATCGTACCTTGATGCTGCACGAGGCAACACGCGTGCTTATGACGCATCCTCTCCTTGCCCGATCCCATCCGGTCCCACCCTGGACTGCTGCGAACCCCATGAAAACCCCGGACTCGCAGCCGATGACGGGGGATGGCCATCGAGACATCTCTATACGCAATCAGGCAATCTCACCGAAACCGGAAGAGAAGAACTCCCATCCAACTATTGACAATGTTATATAACATTATTATCTTATGCATGTACGCTAATTTTAAAGGAGTCTGGGCATGGACGGAGAGAAGATCGCGGAGAGGTACCGATTGAAGGAGAAGGTCTTCTCCGCAAGGGGCTGGACGACCTGTCTGGCTCTGGATATCGAGCTGGGAACTGAGGTTGAGGTGGATCTGGTCTCCGCCTCCACGGAGGACCTCCCCGTGGACCCGCAGCGTATGCGCGAGATATTACATGCCGCCCAGAGGATAAGAGGCCCACACGTGTGGCCCCTTCTGGACTGGGGTGAGGAGGAAGGCCTGTTCTATCTGGTGCGGGAGAAGGGCGACGGCCCCACCCTTCCCGAGCTGATCTCCCAGTTGGGCACCCTCCCGGGACCTCAAGTGGTGGAGCTGGCCGCAGCCGCTGTGGAGGTCCTTTCCGAGGCTTACGGCGCGGGCCTTTACTACCTGGGCCTGAATCCGGGGCAGGTGTTCGTCGACCGCCGTGGAAGCCTTCGCTTCCGGCGCGTCGGCTACGGGTGGGTGCTGGAGGATATGGATCCGGCACAGGTGGCTCGCGTCTCCCCTTATCGGGCGCCGGAGGTGGAGCCGGGAAGGGAGGGAACCCGCGCCTCGGATGTCTTTTCCCTGGCGGTGATGGTAAACGAAGTGCTCTCCGCGGAGTCGAGGACGGAGAGGTTAAGCCTCCTCCTCGAGCGGGCGGCGCATCCGCTTCCCGCGCGGCGTCCCTCTTCTCCCAGGCTGCTCCTCGAGGAGTTGTTGGGCTCTCTGGATTCTATCGCCGAGGAAGACAGGGTTGCACCGGGCGAGAACGGACCTCTCCCGTCCGGTCGGTACGGGAAAGCGCCGGAGTACGAGGAGGATCCTTATACCGAGGTCCTTGAGGCGGGTAGCCTGGAGAATCATGGCGCCCCTCCGGGCAGCAGGTCCCTACGAGGCTGGGCCCGAAAGGCGGCCCTCATGGTGGTCGGGGGGCTTCTCTTGTGGTTGCTCTTTTCGGCCCTCTCCGGGTTGCTGAGGGGCGACGCCAGACGCGGAGTGGGGGAAGAGATGAAGGGCGCCGCTGCGGGCGTGGAGGTTCCCGACCTGCAGGGTTTGACCCTGGAGGAGGCTCGAGAGCGGCTGGAGGCTCTCGGGCTTTCCTGGAGTGCCAGAGAAGCGCCTTCCCGCCTCTGGTCCGCGGGCAGGGTGGTGGCCCAGGAACCGGCGGCCGGGTCCATCGTGATTCCCGGCGAAACGGTGTGCCTGGTGGTCAGCTCGGGCCGGGAGGAGGGCAATGATTCAGTGGCTCCGGAAGCGCCGCCAGAGAGCGCTTTGCCCGCAGACGACGGAAACGAGGGCCCGGAAGCACCCTCGACCGCTCGATCAAGCACGACATCCGCTGTTTCCGCGGGTGCCTCGAGGCACGCCGCGCGGCCGCCGCGCGCCGTTGCCACTCTGTCCACGGCACGGGGCCCCGCACCCCTTTATGTGCGCATGGACGCCGGGGGTTCCTCCGATCCCGACGGGGACATCGTGAATTACGTATGGTACTGCGGCGACGGGACCGTGCTCCGGGGGATGACCGTTCAGCACGTCTTCGATGCCCCGGTCATACCCGCACGATTCCGAGTGGTCCTGGAAGTGTCCGATTCCCGCGGCCTGACCGACAGCGCCGTGCTGGCCGTGGAGGTATATTGATCCATGTTTCCTCGGAAGGAGAACCGCCCCGCGAAGCGGGATCTCATCCCGGGCCCGCCCGAACCGCGCCGCCTCCTCGAGTGGCCGGGGGAAGGGCGGGCCGTGGGGGACGGGGCCGGCCTTTTTAGCGGCGGACGTCCCCCGGGGGGCGGAAGGGCACCCTTCAGATGCCGGGCATCAACCCTACCCCTTCTCATCTTTCCCCTCGTTTCCCTGCTCATATTCTCCTTCCACATGGTTTCCTCCCCGGCCCTGGCGGCCGGGGAGGAGGCCCCCACCTTTCTCTGGCCGGCCAGAGGTCGGGTGTTGAAGGGGTTCCTCCCTCCCGCCGGCCATTACGGGGAGGGAGGCCATGCGGGTATCGACATCGCGCTGGCGCCGGACAGCGAAGTGCGCGCTTCCGCACCCGGTATGGTAAGTTTTTCCGGAAACACCCCTCTGGGCATATGCGTGAGCATAGCGCATGAGGGTGATTTGAAGACCACCTACGTCTCTTTGCGCAGCGCGTTTGTGCGCCGAGGACAACGGGTGGAAGCGGGACAGGCGATCGGCAGGAGCGACGGGTCCGCAGACCGTTCCTGCCCGCTGCCGCACCTGCATTTCGGGCTTTACGTCAAGGGGGTGGCGGTTGACCCCCTGCCCTTCCTGCGAGGTTCCCTGCTCGACCCTCGTTCCCTTTTTCTGGGCCCTTGGGAGGACGCGCGCTCCGTGCAGGCCTACATGGGACGGCATGGGGGCGGAGGCGGCTTCCTGGGGTGGTTGAAAAAGGGCCTCAAAGTACTGAAGGCCGCGGTCGGGAACGGCATTCAGGTAGTGTTAAAATCCCTGGGCCGCGGGCTTTCGGCGGCATGGAGGTGGGTCTGCGGTGTAGCGCGGACCGTGGGCCTGGCGGCAGCGAGATTCTACAGAAAATTACTGGAGCCCTGGCTCTCTCCACTCTTTCGTGCGGCCGGTAGGGGTTTAAAGGCCCTGTTCTCAAACCGTTTCGTGCGGGCGGCGCTCGCCGGACTGGCGGCTGCGGCTCTAATCTGTCTTGCTGCGGTGGGTGTCGGCCTGGCATTGGGCCTCTCCCTGGCGGCCGTGTTGACGGCCTGTGCCGTGGGGGCTGCGGCGTCGATCGGTTATGCCGTTTACTGTGCCGCCACCTCTGGGGATTCTTTCTCCTTCCTAGGATGTTTCCTGGGGTCACTGGTTGTAGGTGGGGCCGCGGCCGGAGGATGCCTCCTCCTTTCTTACCTGGCTCCCGCGGCGGCGGCGGGCTGGACCAATCTGGGGTGGCTTGGGTTCGGGAAGGGCTTCCTGGCTCACGGCACGGCCAACCTCCTTGTGTATATGGGTCTCTCCACGGTCACGGGGAGAGGCTTCACTCCGGGGGGCCTCCTGGCTTCCTTCCTGGTTGGCGGGTTGACGGGTGGGATGGGGCGTTTGCTGGTCAGCGGCCTTTTCTCCGGCGTGGCGGCCCAGGGGCTCGCGGCGGGTGTCCTCTCTTCCGGGGGTACTCTTTTGGGCGGAGGCACGGCGGCCCAGATGGCGGCCTGCGCCGGGACGTGGGTTTCCGGAATTTCCCAGAAGCTGGCTCATATGTTGTTCTGCGGATGCCTCGGAGTGCTGGGAGACCTGGCCGTCAGGGTGGCGACCGGAGGACGCCCCTCCCTGCTCGAGTCCTTGTTGAGTTTTGGTGGTGGGTTCCTGGCCGGCGGGATAAGTCTGCTGGCGCAAGGGCAGGGATTGGGAGGGGCATTGGCCCGCCTCAGCGGAGGCAGGTTGAACGTTTCCGGGGAGTTCACCAAAGCTCTGGCCGGAAAGGCCCTCTCCGGAGGCTTCAGGGAAGGCACCAGGGCTTTGTGGGAGAGGTTTCATGGGGAGGGGAGGGTCGAGGAGAGCCTGCGCCTGCTGGAGCACGGCGGAGTGCCGACAGTGCGATTACCGAACGGCGGTGCCGGTTGGGTCCTGCACAGGGCGGGAGGGCACTAGCCCGGACGGCGCATGTTCCGAAACGGCGCCGGTCCCTCCGTCCTTCGACGGTTACGGATGGGATATGCGCGAGGCGATGCCGGATTGAGAAGAGGAGGAAAGCGATGAAGGAAAATCAGCCTACCTGGCCCCGGATGGGCCTTATGCTCCTGCCCGCCGCCGTGATGGTGGTCTGCTGTTACCTTCTCTCCAATCGCAGGGAGAGCCTGGGAGGGGCGGCGGGAATCCTGGTGTTGTTGGCTGCTCTCTCTTTCGTGGCCTTTTTCGCCGCGCTTTACTTTATCTACCTTCGCCCCCAGTACGGGGCCCGCGCGTTCCTACACCTCGGCCTTTTTCTCCTGGGGCACGGGATACTCGTGCTCCTCTTGTGGAAGGCGGGGGTGCTGGGTTGACCTCGCCTGATCTCAAGCCACGTATGGCCTGCGGACCCCACGGTGCGCCGCTCCTTCCCTGCGCGTTTCCTCGCTGCGCAGGAGGATATAAGGGATGATGATTGTGAGCCCCCAGTAAAAGGAGAGCAGAAACCCGCTTATGGAGAAGGCCAACAGGCACCACAGGTTGCCGGTCAGGAGCGTGGCCATGCCCCATATGAGCACCAGGAGAGTCAGGGCGGCGAAGATGCGGTTCCTGCGGACCGCCGCTTTCCTGGAGGACGACCTTGGAGGGACGGTGCGCGCCGGCTTCCTCGTTGTGGCGGAAGGCGCAGAGGCGGGTGCGGTGGCGGGGTTCCTTTCGACACGCTTCCTAGGGTTGGCTTCGATAACGGCCCGGGAACTCGCGGCAGCGAAGCCGGCCGCGCGGTGATCCGGCGAGGCGGCGGCCGACTCCACCCGGGGTTCGAGGGATTGACCTATCTCCTGCATGCTCTTCCTGAAGGTCTGCGTGGTCACCAGGGGCGAGTCCTCGAGCTTTCCCCGGATTATGGGGGGCACGATGGCCAGCATGGCTATGAAGCCCAGAAGGAGCAAGGCCAGTATCTCCAAGGCGCCCTCCCGCATGGACTCCCCGCCACCGGACAGCGGAGCATGCACTACATTTAGCCGTTTGACGCCTTCTGCATTTCCACATAATGTATTTCCACCCGTGGACGCGCAGTTCCTTCAGTCTGGAGGAAGTTATTTCCTGGTGTCGGATGCGGAGGCTAAAATGGGACCTGTGCGGCGGGGATTTGAGCTAGAAGGGATGCCGGGTGAATCCGCAGGACGAGGAGAGAATCTATACC
>MU158614.1:9992-16108 GCA_015711895.1 Candidatus Solincola tengchongensis
ACCGTGGGAGAGGTGAACCGCCTGGCCGACGGCCTCCTCCAGGAGGTGGTCGTCTGGGTGGAAGGAGAGGTCTCCAACCTCAAACCTTATCCGCAGTATCTCTTCTTCAGCCTCACCGAGGAAGAGGCCGTGCTGCCCTGCGTGATGTTCGGAGATGCGGCGAAGGAGGCTTCCTCCATCCTCCGGGAGGGAATGCGCGCGCTGGCTCGTGGCCGCCTGGGAATCTATGTGCGCCGGGGTCAATACCGCATGAATGTGTATCAGTTGCAGGAGGCGGGGGAAGGCAGGTTGCGCCGGGAGTTCTTCCGGCTCATGCGCAAGCTGTCCGCCGAGGGGCTTTTCGACGAGAGGCTCAAGCGTCCCCTTCCGCCGTATCCCGAGTCCATAGGCCTCATAACCAGCCTGGAAGGGGCCGCCGTCCGCGATGTGGTCACCAACATCACCCGCAGGTACCCCTGCTGCCGCCTGTTCGTGCGAGGGGTGAGGGTCCAGGGAGAGGATGCGGTGGGGGACATCGTCTCCGCAATCGAGCTGTTCAACCGGGCATGCCCGGTGGACGTCCTCATCCTGGCCAGGGGCGGGGGATCCCTGGAGGACCTGCAACCCTTCAACAGCGAGGAAGTGGTCAGGGCCATAAGGGGTTCGTCCATCCCCGTGGTCACCGGTGTGGGGCACGAGCCGGACCTGACCCTTGCCGACCTGGCCGCCGACCACCGCGCCAGCACGCCCACCGGCGCGGCGGAGGCGGCTGTCCCCTCCACCGCGGAGGTGCTTTCCCTCTTGAAGCAGAAGGGGACCTCCCTGGAGTCCGCCCTGCGCCGCATGCTCCACCGCCGGGAGAGGGAGCTGGCCGTCATGGGCTCCCGGAGGCCGTTCCGGGACCGGGAACTGGTGCTGGGAGAGGCCGGGCAGCGTCTGGCGGAAGGGGAGGCGCTTATCCTGAACGGGATGCGCGGCGCCTTGCGGCGGATGGGGGCGGAGGTGGATGCCCACGCCCGTACGCTGGTGCGCTTTCCCCGCGACTACCGTGACCTCCCCCGCCGTATCCATCACGCATACGAGAGGCTGCGGACCTCCTTCGACTCCTGGTGGAGGTGGAGGGAGAGGGAGCAGATGGCCGGGACAGAGGAGCTCCACATGCGGATGTCGAGCTTCCTTGCCGCGAGGAACAGCAGGCTGGAGCTGGCTGCGTCGCGCCTGGACGCCCTGAGCCCGCTGGCCGTGCTCTCCCGCGGTTACGCCATCGCCACCCGCAGGGGAGAGGTCAAGCCCCTCCGAGACAGCCGTGAGGTGGCCGAAGGAGAGGAGTTGGACGTGCGGCTCCACAGGGGCCGCCTGTTCTGCGAGGTAAGGGGACGAGAGGAGGAAGCGGAAGTGGAGCGATGAGGCCGGGGGCGCCTTTCCCGTGATGTAGGCCGCTTTTCTTTTAAGGGGGTGTTGCGAGGTTGGAAGAGATTACCTTCGGGGGCATCATGCGGAGGCTGGAGGAGATCGCATCGGCCCTGGAGAAGCAGGACCTTGAGCTGGAGGAAGGCCTCAAGCTCTTCGAGGAGGGCGTGAAGCTCGTCCGCGAGGCCCGGAGAAGGCTCACCGAGGCCGGAGCCCGGGTGGAGAAGCTCATCGGCAGCCTCGAGGAGGAGCTGACCACGGAGGAGTTCCGGATGCGGGAAGAGGAGGAAAGCGGGAATGATTGAGGCCCATTCGGCCTCACGTAGCGTATAATCATGTACCGTACGACGTAATGGTTCCCGGAGGGAAGGATAACCGACCGCCATGCCTCGTGAGGAGGGCGGGACGCGGGCCCTCCCGGCCGGCGGTTCCGGGAGGCAATCGGAACCCCTTGGTAGGGAACCGCGTCGAAAGCGCATAAGAGGTGACAAGCTCGTTCGGGCCCCGGGGACGCCCGCGCACGGGAAAGCGAGCGGATAAGGTCAAAAGCGCAAATGAAGAGGCAAGAACGTTTGAAACTGCGCAAGAGGAGGAGGATGAAGCGGCTCCTCCAGCTGATGGTGGCCCTTGTGCTCCTGGGCGGGCTGGTCGTGGGGACCCTTAACTTCGACGCCGTCAAGAGTTGGGCGGCCAAGCATTACCTGCGGGTGCGCTTCCAGCCCGCGGTTATCGCCCCGGAGGACAACCCGGACCTCTTCGCCGAGCTCAGCAAGTGGCACAACCCGGAAGAAAACCTCAACCTCCTGCTCATAGGTATAGACCGGGGAAGCGTTCCCGGTGAGGAGGGCTACACCCGCAGCGACGTCATGATCGTGGCCTCGGTGAACGTGAAGGCCAAGAGGGCCGTGCTGGTGTCCATTCCCCGGGATACCAAGGTCACCATCCCGGGATACGGCACGGAAAAGATAAACGCCGCCCACTCCTTCAAGGGCCCGGCGGGCGCGGTGGAGGCGGTGGAGAAGCTCAGCGGCCTGGACATCCACCATTACGCCGAGGTGGACTTCGAGGCCTTCAAGAACATCGTGGACGCCATGGGAGGGGTTCCCTTCCACCTCGACGTCACCATCAACGACCCCAAGGTGGGATACCTGGAGAAGGGCGACCACCTGCTGAACGGTCAGCAAGCCCTTATCCTGGTGCGCAGCCGAAAGCTTCCCCGCGGGGACCTGGACCGCATAGAACACCAGAAGGCCTTTCTGAAGGCGGTGATGGAGAAGGCGGTCTCCATCCGGGACATCCAGGCCCTCCTCAAGATACTGGACACCGCCGTGCGCTACCTGGAGACCACGCTGGAGCCGGACCTGATCTTCACCCTGGCGGAGGCCCTGCAGGGGATGAAGGTGGAGGACGTTGAGTTCGCCACCATCCCAGGGACCATGCCGGAGCCGGCTCCCGGTGAGCCCTGGTATTTCATCTACGACCAGAAAGGGACCGCGGAACTGTTCTCCAACGTCAAGAAGTACTGCAGCACCAAGACGCCGGAGGAAAGGCAGGCAGAGCTCGAGAAGCAGGAGCTCTACCAGCGCACGGGAGGGGAGGCACAGGTGGACCGCTCCCTGGTCAATCTGGCGGTCCTCAACGGGGTGCGTTGGGAGGGCATGGCCGCTAAAGTGGCGGAGAAGATGCGGGAGAAAGGTTACAAGAATATCAAGATAGGGAACACGGTCCACGCTTACGAGGACACCACCGTCTATTACGCTCCCGGTTTCGCCGACGCGGCCCGGGTGGTGGCCAGGGACCTCGACCCGGATGCCGACTTCCGGGTGGTCCAGGACCAGGACGTGGCCATCACCT
The DNA here is from genome assembly GCA_015711895.1 of Candidatus Solincola tengchongensis. Classification (GTDB taxonomy): domain Bacteria; phylum Actinomycetota; class Geothermincolia; order Geothermincolales; family RBG-13-55-18; genus Solincola_A; species Solincola_A tengchongensis. The sequence continues at coordinate 13,236 of MU158614.1, forward strand.
ATGATGCGGACGTCATCCTGGTCATAGGGAAGGACTACCTGAACCCCTGAGACCGGCTCAAAGCCACACCCTCCTATCGGAAACCCCCATCCCGGTCCTTATGGAGTGCGGGAATGGAAAGGATTGCCATCTCCTCGCCATAGGCGCTCCAGAAGCTGCGCTTCGGGAACCCCTCCATCCCCGCGCCTTGTTCTCTCTGTGTAGTAGAATGGCGTGCGGATCGCGGAGAGTCCGACTTGCCGAGGGAAGGGGGACGCTTGGCCGGCGATTCGAGGAGGGGCGGCTACCTGATGGTGCTGGGGGCCATCGTCCTCTTCAGCACCATCGAGGTGGTATCGCGTTACCTCCAGTCCGGCACCGGCTTTCAGACTCCTCTGGAGCCGGAACAGGTAGCCGCCCTTCGCTTCATCCTCGGCGGACTTTTCCTGCTCCCCGCGGTCGTTGTGGGAGGGAAGCGCAGGAGGTCAGTCTTTCGGGTCTTGCGCCTGCACATGCCGGCCGTGGCCTTCCTCGGTGCCGTGGGCGTGTTCCTGGGTTTCTACCTCTTTCACCGTGGGATTGCCCTCTCCGATGCCTCCTCGGCGGCGGTCATATTCTCCGTCAACCCCGTGTTCACCGCCCTCCTGGCCTCGCTGGTCCTCAGGGAGAGGATACGCTTCAGGGCCTGGCTGGGCGTTGCCCTGGGGCTGGTGGGAGCGCTGGCCGCCTTGACCGGTTTCCGCTTCACCGGCCTTCTTTCGCGGGATGAATTCCTGGGGCATGCCATGGTGCTCGGTTCCGCCGGGTGCTGGGCGGTATATACCGTGTACGGCAAGAGGTATGCCGAGGAGTTCGGCGGCCTCACCGTCTCCTTTTGGAGCATCGCCACCGGATCGCTCCTCTTCTCCGTCTTCCTGGCACTGAAGGGCGGATGGAAGGACGTGACGGCATACCATCCCGCGACCTGGGGCTGGCTCATCTACCTGGGAGCGGTTACAGTGGGGCTCGGATACCTCCTTTATTTCGGGGGGATGAGAAGGGTGGAGGCCTCGCGTGGAGCGAGCCTCTTCTACCTTAAGCCCGTGCTGGCCCTCTTTCTGGCCCGCTTGTTCTTGGGGGAGACGGTCACCTGGACCCTGGGCCTGGCCGCCGCCCTGGTGGCCTTCTCCATCCTCCTGGTTACCCGTAACCGTGCCTGAAAGGAATGGATGGAGCGCCTTTGAGGACTCCCTCCCGCCCCCGATCCTCACCGGATTGATCGGCCCCCTCGTTTGGTGGCCCTTGAACGGGGTTTAGAGATCAAGACCGACGAAGATCTCAACGGAGGAGGACTCTTCCTCTCGTATGAGGCCGAGCTTCCTGTCCCGCGCGCTTTTTCGCCCTTTAACCGGAGAGGTCCGGGCCGCGTCTCTGCGGGAAGGAAGCCCCGCTCTCGGTCCCGCATGAGATCCCGCTTTTTGACCGCGAGGAAAGGCGGCGGTCCTGCCGAATGCTATAATGGCGTCGGGTTCGACGGGATGTCTCTATCTGGAGTTATAGGTGAGAGCGAAAAAAGCGTTGCCGTCCTCTTCGATTCCCCGTCTGGTTACCATTTTCTGCCTCCTGCTCCTCGCTTTCCTCGGTAGTTCCTGTTCCCGCTCCGGCGGGCCGTCACGCAGCGTTCTGGTCCTGGGGTTCCGCGAGGGGATCGCCGGAAGGGAACGCAATTCTCTTCTGGATTACGGCTGCCGGAAGGCAGGCTCGGAGCTGGGTCTGGAGACGGAGCTTGTCGTGCCCGGGCCTTGGGAGGGAGCCGATGCGTACGCGAGGCCGGAGGACCCCTCACTGTGGATGCTCCTGAGCTGTGGGGAGGAGCCGGCCGCAGGCGGCAACCTTTCCCGGGACGGGAGTCCCGTTTCCCATACGGTAATCCTGGACTATCCTGGAAACTCGGTCCCACCGGGAGGGGAAGGCAATGCCTACATCCGTTACCGAGTGGAGGAAGGGGCCTACCTCTGCGGTTTTCTCGCCGGCAGGCTCACCTCGGGAAGCGATCACCCGCTCGTCAACCGCCTGCCGGTGGTGGCCTTCATAGGCTGCGCCGGCGACCCCCGCACCGCCCGTTACCAGACCGGTTTCGTGCGTGGGGCCCTGGCCGCCAACCCCCAGGTCAACCCACTCTCCTACCTGGTGGGCGACTGCCGCGATGAGGCTCAGGGAAGCGCCTTCGCCCAGGACGCGGCCAGAAAGGGAGCGGACATCGTCTTCTGCACCCCGGGAGACTTCAGCGACGGGGTTCTCCGAGCCGCCCAGTCCCTGGGCCTGCTGGTCATCCTGGCGGGAAGCGACCGTTCGGCGGAATCGCCCTCCCACGTGCTCACCTCCCTCATCCTGCGCGACGACAACGCCCTCTTCCGTGCAGTGTACCTGGCGCTGAGGGACGACCTGAGGCCGGGGTTGCAGGAATGGGGGGTCCGGGAGGGGGTATGGGCTCTGGCGCCCTTCCGGGGCCATGATGTGTATATCCGGCGCGAACTCAAGGAAGCGCTTGCCGTGGAGGAGGAGAAGGTGGCGGACATGAAGCTCTCCCCTTGAGGTCCCTTGAGGTCGGATTTCCTCGAGGTCCCTCGAGGCCGGACCGTCCCTGCAAACTCGCGGTAAGGCATGCCTCGCGGTATTCCGGCAACAAGGCAACTCCTGCGCAAACGCGTGGCGCAGGGATCTCGAGAGAATGTCATGCCCCGACCCGGCTCGAGGCCGCCTCGGCGGCCCTTCCCTCCACTCCCTCCAGGCATTTCGCTTCGCAGACCAGGCGTATAACCTCCTCCAGACACCTCGCTTCGCAGGCCAGGCGTAGAGCCATGTCTTTCAGATCGAACCATTGAAAGATCACCGCTTTACCCCTTTCCGTTTGC
>JACVJH010000174.1 GCA_015711895.1 Candidatus Solincola tengchongensis
CCTTTACGGAGTGCTGGCCTCACCGGACGGTAGCCTGCGGGCCGAGTACGCCCTGCAGCCTCAGGACTCCCACTTAAACGACGCAGCCTACGATGCCCTGGACGGAGTGCTCGAAGGAGCCCTCTACGGGCTACGCCACACCGATCACTGAAACATGACCCTTATGCTTGGAGGAAGGAGGACGAGCATGCACAACGTGGAGAAGCTGGATCACGTGGCCTTCGCGGTCAAGGACAAGGAGCTGGCGGCGGCTTTCCTCACCCGGGTACTGGGAGCCAGGGAGGTCATGGACATGGAATGGGGCGGTTTCCGCTTCACCTCTTTCCTCCTGGGCTCGGGGAGCATGCTGGAGCTGGTCTATTCCTCCGACCCCGACAACTTCGTCAATCGCTTCATCGCCCGGCGCGGGGAGGGGCTGCACCACCTGACCTTTAAGGTCAGCGACCTGGAGGCAACGGTGGAACACCTTCGTGCACAGGGCCTCAACCCCTTCGACATCAACACCTCCAACCCCCTGTGGAAGGAATGCTACCTTCACCCCCGCGAGGCCCTGGGGACCCTAATCCAGTTCGCCGAGTTCCCGGAGGAGGAATGGATCAAGATCTGGGAGCGGAACCAAATGGGAACCAAGTGAGATAGGGCCTCGGGGCGCATCCTGCGGGTTAGTGACACTCGAGTCCGCCGGGAAGGTCGCATGTTGCCTTGCCCCTGGCGGCAAGCGAACCGCACGACAATCCCGTGAGCGCCGGCGTTCCCCCGCTCTTGGATGCCCTGCGTTCGCCGCTGCCTCTTCCCGAGGACCCAGCTCCCGGCTTTTGGGCCTTTCCTCGATCGACTAAAGAGCGCGTCTTTCTTGCCGAAATAAATGGAGGTTTAGGCCTGCCCGACCCCGGAAACAGCCGATGGCGATTTTCATGCGCTTCCATCGCCATGAGCCACGGGCAGGATGACGACTTAGAAGCGCCTAGAGTCATTATAGTACGATGCAAGAGGTCGCATGGACCTATGCGACGGCGTTGAAAGCGATAAGGGCGTGGAAAGAGGCCATTGATATCTTCCCTCTTTTTGTTGAGTGCAAATCGGCAACAAGGCCGACGCCCGCAATCGGACCATGAATCGCACGCGAGGAGGTGTTGAGGCCATGAAAGAATGTAGGGCCTCATGGCTGCAACTGGGCATCGTAATAGCGCTGGTTTTTTTCTCCGCGGCCTTTTTGCTCTACACTTTGGCCTTCTACGGATACCTCAATCCTGAAGGCAGGGCCTGCGTATTCCTCTTCGACCTCCTTCCGGTCATTGCAGCAACCTTCTCCGTAGCCGCCGTCCTTGCGCTATTAAGGAACTTCAGGAAAGGGGATCCGCCGCGGCTCATTTGGCGGCTCATCCTCGTCTCCCTCGTCCTGGACCTGGGAGCCGAGTTCACCTGGTTTGTCTATGAAGTCCTCGCCGGGACGGAAGTCCCTTACCCCTCTTTGGCCGATGCCCTATGGCTGGCCGCCTACCCGCCCTTCATCGTCGCTCTCGCCCTGGTCATCACCGGTTCCCGCAAACTGGGACTTCCCATGAGGAAGGGGTACGCTGCTGCGAGCCTGGCTCTTATAATCGGCATTCTCGTTGCCATAACCCTCCTGGTCACCCGTCCAATATTCACGGATGCCGAAGCCTCTCTTCTGGACAAGGCCATCAACCCCGCCTACGTCTATCTCGACTTCGCCCTGCTGGCCCTGGCCCTGGTGGTGGCCATGACCTTCTCCGGGGGGCCTCACGGGGGGCAGTGGTTCTTGCTCTCCTCGGCGTTCATGTTCTTCTCGGTAGCGGATATCATCTTCGCCTACTTGAGCTGGCAGGGGCTTTATTCCTCCGGAAACCACATCGACCTGTTGTGGCTGTGCGGATACCTGCTCATGGGGATAGCCGCCTTAAACCAGAGGGAGATACTCCTCCAGGAAAAGGTGAGATTCGTCGCCTGAACCGCGGCCCGTCGCGCGCCACACGCCGGGCCTGATAAGAATCGGCGGCTTCCCTTACGGGCATGGGCCTATTCCGGGAATGGCGTCAGCGGCGATATGGCGCCGGCAGCAAGTCCGCCGAGCCGGTCCCCCAGATGATGGCAGCGATGGACGGGGTAAGCTCGACCGCGAGGGGCGATTCCACTCCCTCAGCATATGCGCGGGAAGTGTTCTCCGGAGGGCATGCGCAGCAGCCGTGACGAACCCAGAGGGGTGAGGAGGGAGACCTCGCCTCCCCTTCCTTCCAGGACGCGGCCTATGACCGCAGCTTCCCTACCCAGGGGATGGGCGCGCATGGCTTCCAGCACGGCGGGCGCGGAGCTCTCGGGCACGGCGGCCAGCAGCTTTCCCTCGTTGGCCAGGAGAAGGGGGTCCAAGCCCAGCACCTCGCAGAAGGCCCGCACCTCCTCCCGAACGGGTATGTCCGCCTCCCTGACCTCCAGGGCCACCCCGGAGGCGGAGGCCATCTCCTTGAGAGAGGCTGCCAGCCCTCCGCGCGTAGGGTCCCTCAGAGCATGCACCTCGCCCTCCCCGAGCATGGCCTCCACCAGCCCGTTCAGGGGAGCACAGTCCGATTCCACCTCCGTTAGGAAACCGAATCCCTCCCTGCGGCTCAGGACCGCCGTCTCGTGGTCTCCCACGCTGCCGCTTACCAACAGCATATCGCCGGGTCGGGCTCCCCGGATGGATACCTCCCTACCCGGGGGGATGATCCCCACGCCGGAGGTGTTGACGTACATGCCGTCGGCGGCTCCCTTCTCCACTACCTTGGTGTCCCCGGCCACCACGCGGACCCCGGCCCTCTCCGCCCATTCCCCGGCGGAACGAAGGATTCTTTCCAGAACCTGGAATGAAAGCCCCTCCTCCAGGATGAGCCCCATGGCCAGGTAGAGGGGCTTCGCGCCCCGCATGCAGAGGTCGTTCACCGTGCCGCATACCGCCAGTTTCCCGATGTCGCCACCGGGGAAGAAGAGGGGTTTGACCACGAAGGAGTCCGTGGTGTACGCCAGGCGGAAACCGGGCTTGGCCTCGTCCAGGAGAAGGGCGGCGGCATCCTCGGCGTCCGGGCAAGCGCTCCTCCCCAGGGCGGGGAAGACCACCTCTTCCAGGAGGTCCAGCATGCGGGAACCCCCCGCGCCGTGGGCCATGGTGATCACCTTATCCGCCATACCGTTCTCTCCCGTCTCCCCTGACCGCGAAAGGCCTCCGGGCACCCCGGTGGCGCGCCCCCACCGATACCCGCCGCATGACCTGCCGCTTTCAACTCCTCGGTGAACCCCATACGTACTCTTCCCTGCGGACCGCACTGGAAGCGGGGAGGGCCACCTCGTCCGAGAAGCTCGCAACGCGATAGGCCCATGCGCCGTGGGCGAGCTCATCGCCTCATTCCCTGCCCCCTTCCTCATAGAGGTAATAGGAGGCACAGGTCCCCTCGCTGGAGACCATGCAGGGCCCGAATGGGGAATCGGGATTGCAGGCCCTCGCGAAGAGGGGGCATTCCGGCGGCCTTATCCTGCCGCGTAGGACCTCACCGCACCGGCAGCCGCTCCTCTCCCCGACCTCCGGGACCTCTATGTCCCAGGTCCCCGCATCCAGATCCCGGAACTCATCGCGCAGTTCCAGGCCACTTCCGGGGATCACTCCCAGACCCCTCCATTCCGCATCCGTTTCCCGGAAGACATGAAACATGGTCTCCCGCGCCTTCCGGTTCCCCTCCGGGCGCACCGCCCGGGAGTACTCGTTGACCACCTCCGGCTCCCCCGCCGCCTTCATGCGCAAAAGCAGGTACACAGCTCGCAGGATGTCCGCGGGCTCGAAGCCGGAGACCGCGCATGGGATTCCGTATTCCCGGGGCAGGAAACCATAGGCCTCCGTACCCAGCACCACGCTGACGTGACCGGGGAGCAGGAATCCATCTATGGCAAAATCTTCCATGTCAACCAAAGCCTTAAGCGCGGGTGGGATGAGCTTATGCAGGCTGAGCAAGTAGAAGTTTCTCAGGCCCTCTTCCCTGGCGCGCAGTACCGTCGCTGCCACAGTGGGCGCTGTGGTCTCGAAACCGACTCCCAGGAAGACCACCCGGCGGTCCGGGTTCTCCCTCGCCAACGTCAGGGCGTCCAGGGGGGAGTACACCACCCTGACCGCGGCTCCTCTGGAAGACGCTTCCAATAGGGTTCCCTGCGGGCCCGGAACGCGGACCATGTCTCCGAAGGTGGCCAGTATCACCCCCTCCAGTGAGGCCAGAGCCACGGCCCGCCCCATGTCCCTTTCCGAGGTCACGCAGACCGGGCAACCCGGGCCGGAGACCAGGTCCACCTCGGGAGCCAGAAGTGGGCGTAACCCGGAACGGGAGATGGCCATGGTGTGGGTGCCGCACACCTCCATGAGGACGGCGCATATGGAAAGCTCCTTTATCTCCCGGAGCTGCCCCTCCACGAGCCGCAAGGATCGGTATTCGTCGAGGTATCTCATGATTCGGTTTATCCTTACTCGTGCCTATTCGTAGAGCGGGCCGTATTCCGCGGCCTGCTCGAGGACGGCCAGAGTCTTCTCCGCCTCCTCGCGGTCCACCTTCTCGATGGCGAAGCCGGCATGCACGAGCACGTAGTCGCCCGCCTCCACCCCGTCCATGAGCATGAGGCTCACCACCTTGCGGACCCCGCCGATCTCCACCAGCGCCGTCTCGTCCTCCCGCAATTCCACCACCTCAGCGGGTATGGCCAGGCACATGTCCTATCCTCCTCTCGTCGCTCATGGCTTTTTCCGCCTCCACCCGGACACGCATGCCGTCCATGCCGGAGCATCTCGGGAATACCTCCCCGAGACAACGGTTCTTTTCCGTTCTCCCGCTTCGCGGTTGGACGTCGCCACAGGGGCAATGACGGTCCGTAGGCCGGAACCCCACATCTCCCCAACGCTCCTCAGGCTTTGCCCCTCAAAAATTCCGGTCAATCCGAGGTTTGCTCACTCCCGGCCCAGGAGGCAGCGGGCCTAAGCGCGTCTTCCATTCAATAAAACGGCCCAGCAAGCGGTTTTCATTAACGATACCGCCCGCTTGCGGTTCTCGATTCCTGGAACGGGTGCCGTGGATTCTCC
>JACVJH010000175.1 GCA_015711895.1 Candidatus Solincola tengchongensis
TGGAAGCCTCCTTCGAGGAGATGGCCGTCTCGGGGGGCGAGGCGGCGGAGCCGGAGCTAAGGGCCTCTGACCTTCCAGGTGAGGGGATGGGCGTGCTGAGGGTCCTTTCCGGCGAGCGAGCCGGATGGGCCGGCCGCATGCTGGGGGCGCGCCTGCGTATCGGCAGGGCGGAGGAGAACGACCTCGGCCTACCGGAGCCGAGGGTCTCGAGGTGCCACGCGGAGATCGAGAGGGGCCCGCGGGGATACGTGTTGCGGGACCTGGGAAGCACCAACGGCACGCTGGTCGGCGAGCGGCGGATAAGGGAGAGGCTGCTCGAGGACGGGGATTTGATCTCCATGGGCGATACGAGGATGGAGTTCCGCCTGGAGAGGTAACGCCAAGGGGAGGGCCCGAGGGAAGCGTGGGCCCGGTCGAGGGAGTGATGCGTTTTCCGGAGGCGGGCGGAAGAATGCCGTGCCGGAAGGAAGGGTTATTTCGGGAAGGGGTCTGACTTGCCGGAGATAGTCTACGTCTCGCTTAGATACCTTTTCCTCGCTCTGCTTTACCTCTTCCTCGCCTTTGTGGTCAGGGCCGTCTACCGGGAGCTCAGACCCGCTCCGCCGAGGCTCCCGGCACGGGAAACCTCCAGGACACGAAGGAAAGGTCGCCGCGCCGCCCTGGTCCTTTTAAGCGGGGAAGGACGGCGCACGCGCAAGGAATGGGAGATCGTGGAAGAACTGGTCATCGGCCGGGCACCGGAGTGCTCCATATGCCTGGAGGACGAGTTCGTTTCCAACCTTCATGCCAGGATCTACACCTTGCAGGACCACTACTATGTGGAGGACCTGGGAAGCACCAATGGAACCTACGTCAACGGAAGACGCATCAATTATCCTATCGAGTTGCGTGTGGGCGACCGCATAAAGGTAGGACGCACCCTGATGGAGTTCAAAGCTTGATTCCCGGTCACGGGACGCCCTCTAGAGCCATTGAACGAGGTGGGCCGGCGTTTTTTAGGACAGGGTGAGGACTGGAGGATGCCGTGCGTTATGCCGTCCTGAGCGATATAGGGAGGGTGCGAGAGAGGAACGAGGATTTCTCGCATGCCGATGGGCGCCTCTTCATCGTGGCCGACGGTATGGGGGGACATCGGGCGGGGCAGGTGGCCAGCTCGGCGGCGGTGGAGGAGTTCCTGCGCTGCGAGAGGGAGAACCGGGGCCTGGATCCCCTGCGGCGGCTGCGCGGCTGCCTGCAGGCCGCCAACCGTGCCGTCATGAAGATGGCCGATGAGGATCCGGGTCTCCGAGGCATGGGCACCACCTTCACCGTCCTGCTCCTGGAAGAAGGGGCTTACCTGGGGCATGTCGGCGACAGCCGAGCCTACCTTTTAAGAGGAGGAGCCTTGAACCCCCTCACCCGAGACCATTCCCTGGTGGAGAAGATGGTGAGGGAGGGATTTCTCACTCCCCGTGAGGCCAGGCAACATCCGAGGCGCAACGTAATCCTGCGGGCCCTGGGATTGACGGCCAATCTCGCCGCGGACCTGGTGAGGGTGGACGTGAGGCCGGGTGACCGCATCCTCCTCTGCACCGACGGTTTGACCACGCATCTGGAGGACGAGGAGCTCGCGGCCCTCCTGCAGGCGGAGGACGATCCGGAGGCGTGCGCCCGGATGCTCGTCGAGGAGGCCAACGCCAAGGGCGGGGAGGACAACGTGACCGTGATCCTCGTGGACCTCGAGGAGGGCGACGTGTCCCTCTTCTCCGTGGAGGACGCAGGGCGGCGGACGAGGGAAAGCCCAGTGGCGCGGTTGCGCAGGCGCTTTCTCGGTGCCGGGTGACGGGCTTCACGGTGGGGACCGGCGGGGCGCGGACCCGAGGGTGCAGGTCTCGAGCGTAGCCACGAGGAAAGCGAGGAAAGGGCGGTGGCCATGAGCCCGAGGTGGAAGGAAGCGCTTCTCCTGGCCGTCATCCTCCCCCTCTCCTTCCTGGGGTGGGTGTCGCTGGACTTAAGCACCGGCGGTACCCTGGTCGCCGGCCACGTGGTCTATCCCCTCCTCTGGACGGGCTTCTTCCTCCTCGCTCACCTGGTGTTGCGCATCCTGCGTCCTCAGGCGGACCCGTTGCTCCTACCCCTGGCCGCCGCCCTGACCTGCGTGGGCCTGATAGTGCTCCTCCGCCTCAACGCCCATATGGCCCGCCTGCAACTCGTCTGGCTGGGAGTGGGGATTGCCGCCATGCTCCTCCTGGTGGCCCTTTTACGGGATTACCGGTCCCTGGACAACTATCGCTACACGCTGGCCGTCCTGGGGCTGGTACTTCTTCTCTCCACGGTGTTCTTCGGCCGCGAGGTCAACGGCGCCAGGTTGTGGCTGATCCTGGGACCGTTACGCTTCCAGCCCTCGGAACTGGCCAAGATCCTCCTGGCCGTCTTTTTCGCCGCTTACCTCGCGGAGAGGAAGGAGCTCATAGCCGCCGCGGGGAAGGTGGTGGCCGGGGTGCACCTGCCCCGTCCACGGGACCTGGGCCCTCTGCTGACCATGTGGGCCCTCTCCCTCCTGTTGCTCATCTTCCAGCGGGACCTGGGCTCCTCTCTCCTCTTCTTCGGCATCTTCCTGGCGGTCATCTACGTGGCCACCGGGAGGGCCACCTTCGTGGTCGCCGGGCTGCTTCTCTTCCTGGCCGGAGCCACCCTCACCTTCTTCCTCTTCGGACACGTAAGGGTCCGGGTGGAGACCTGGCTTGATCCCTTGAACCCGGAGACCGTCAACGACGAGAGCTACCAGATAGCCCAGTCACTCTTCGCCTTCGCCGAGGGCGGCCTTTCCGGGACCGGGCTGGCCCGGGGGAGCCCGGGCCTCATCCCCTTCGTGGAGACCGATTTCATCTACGCCGCGGTGGGGGAGGAACTGGGACTCCTGGGGGCCACGGCCCTGGCCCTTCTCTATCTTGCTCTATGCGGCCGGGGCCTCCGCCTGGCCATGCGCTGCCCGGACGATTTCGGCAAGCCCCTGGCCGTGGGATTGACCGCCGTGCTGGGGTTGCAGTCCTTCATCATCATGGCCGGGGTCACCAGGCTCATGCCCCTTACCGGCATCACCTTGCCCTTCGTCAGCTACGGCGGGAGCTCGCTGGTGAGCAACTTCCTGCTTCTCGGGTTGCTGTTGTGTGTTTCCGAGGGAGGTGGGGAGCTTGCAGAAGGGGATTAGGCGCCTGGGGGTCTTCTTCATCGCCCTCACACTGCTCCTGGTGGTGAACTTGAGCTACCTGCAGGTATGGGGGCAGAAGGGATTGTTGGAAAATCCTGCTAACACGAGGCGGCTGGTGGAGGAATACGGGATAGCCCGGGGCAGGATAATCACCTCCGACGGGCTGGTCCTGGCGGAGAGCGTTCCCGCCCCGGGGCCCTTCGCCTATCTCCGCCGCTACCACCAGGGTGCCCTCTTTTCGCACGTGCTGGGTTACGACAGTCCCCAGTTCGGAAGAACGGGCCTGGAGGAGTCCTACAACGACCAACTTCTGGGGAGGAAACCTCCTCGCTCCTGGGTAGAGGAGATGACCTCGGACGTGCGTGAAGGTAACGACATCTACCTCACCCTGGATGCGGAGGTACAGTCCGCGGCGGCCAAGTACCTCGGTTCCCGCAAGGGGGCGGTGGTGGCCATGAACCCGAAAACGGGCGCCGTCCTCGCCATGTACTCATGGCCCACCTTCGACCCCCAGGCCCTGGTCACCCAGGATAAGGACGCCGACGGTACGCCTCTCGCGGATAAGGCCATGCGCTCCTATAGCCAGGACACCGGAAGCCCGCTGCTCAACCGAGCGGCGGCCGGCCTTTACACGCCGGGGTCGGTCTTCAAGGTGGTCACCGGATCGGCGGGCTTGGAGGCGGGGTTGCCCGCCTCCACGGTCTTCGACTGCCCGGGAGTGTGGGAGGTGGGAGGCTCACGGGTGACCAATTACGGGAGTCCGCCTCGCAGTTTCGGTAGGATAGATATGGAAACGGCGCTCACTCATTCGGTGAACACCTATTTCGCGCAGCTGGCGGTGAAGATGGGGGCTCCTGCCCTGGTGAAATGCGCGGAGGCCTTCGGGTTGAACTCCGTGCCTCCGCTGGACCTCCCCGGCGTCTCGGCGTCGCGCATCCCGCCTGCAGGGAAGATGGACGCCGTGCTGTTGGCCTGGTCCGGGGTCGGCCAGGGGGAGGTTCTCCTGACGCCGCTCCAGCTCTGCCTGGTGGGCTGTGCGGTGGCCAACGGCGGAAGGATAATGGTTCCCCATCTCCTCAAGGAGGTGCGCAAGGGGGAGGCCATCCTCGACCGTTACGACGCCTCGGTGTGGAGGACCCCCATATCCGCCGATACGGCGGCGGAGATGCTGAAGATGATGGTCTCCGTGGTGGAGGAGGGGACGGGTACACAGGCGGCCATCTCCGGGGTGACCGTGGCCGGGAAGACGGGCACCGCTGAGGTGGAGGGCAAGCCGCCGCACGCCTGGTTCCTGGGGGTGGCGCCGGCCGAGAACCCCACCGTGGTCGTGGCGGTGGTGGTGGAGAACAGCGGCGGCGGAGGCGGTTCGGTGGCCGCCCCCATCGCCCGCGAGGTCATCCGGGCCGCCTTGAGATAGGGGAAAGACCTGCTCCCTGCCGCGGTGCTGCGGGAAAGGGCAGCGGTAGCCGGGAATATGCCGGGAATCGTTTCTGGATTACAATACCCTGAGACCGTGCCTCGAGGCATGAGATGACGGAGTGCCTCGGCGCCGCCGGGAAGCGCGAAAGGCATCCCCGGCCTACGGAGGGTTAGGGCTTATGACCGAGAAGTACCCCGACTGGCGGGGCAGAGTGCTTCGGAAGCGCTACCGCCTGGACGAGAGGATCGCTCTGGGAAGGACCGTGGAGGTCTTCCGGGGTTACGACCTTCTCGAGGAAAAGGAGGTGGCGGTCAAGCTTCCCCTCCCCCACCTGCTTTCCGACCGCGAGTTCTGCGACCAGTTCCGCGCCGCGGCTTATCGGGCCACCAGGCTGCGGCATCCCGGCCTGGTGGAGGTCCTGGACTACGGGCTTGAGGAGGACCGCCCTTTCGTGGTCGAGGAGCTGATGGACGTAAGGTCCCTCCACGAGGTCCTGGAGACGGGCAAGAGGATGAAGCCTCTGGGGGCACTTTATTTCGCGCTGGAGATCTCCAGGACCCTTGCCTATCTGGAGAAGCAGGGTGTGGCGCACGGTTCGCTGGACGAGAGGCACATCTTCATCTTCCCCAACCGCAAGGCCAAGGTCTCCGATCCCGGTTTTCCGGTGGTCATGGGAGCCGTAGAGAGCCCCTTCCCCGTCTTCCTGAACATCCAGCGGGATATCCGGGATCTCGGCTATCTCATCTACCGCTCCGTGACCAACAGGAGCAAACAGGAGGCGATGGACGACGTTCGCCGGGGGAAGTTGAAGTGGGACCGGGAGATACCGCCGCGCCTCCAGAGGTTCGTGGAGCTGTGCCTCCAGAGCACGGAGGGCCGCGGTTTCGCCACCGCCAGAGACGCCCTCTGGGACGTCGTCTCCTCGCTGCGGGAGGAACTCCCCATGGCCCCATTGCCCCCGGAGGAGCCGGAGGAGAAAGAAGAGGCGCCGGCCGCACAGGTCACCCCCCTTCCTCACCCGCTTCCCAGGCTGAGCCGCTGGCAGGTCTGGGCGGGGGGAGGCCTCCTGGCGGTGGCGGTGGTACTCCTGGTCCTCTGGGTCCTCTCCATCTTCATAGGGGGGACCAAGGTGGAGGTTCCCAACCTGGTCAATGTGAGCGTCGAGGAGGCCGCCAGGATGGCCGCGGACAGGGACCTCGGCCTCCTGGTGGTGGGGAAGGAATACGATGCCGCGGTGAAGGCGGACTACGTCATCTCCCAGGACCCCAAACCGGGCGAGATGGTTAGGAAGAAGACGGTGATCAAGGTGCTCCAGAGCCTGGGGCCCTTGACTGTACCCAACCTGGTGGGCCTCTCCCTGGAGGATGCGCGCGCGGTACTGGAGAGTCGCGGCTTCCGGGTAGGGGAGATAATCTACAAGGAGGTCGCCGGGTACAGCGAGAACCGTGTCGTGGAGACCGATCCTCCCTACGGGGCCAAGCTGTCCAGCGGGGCCGCGGTGAACCTGGTGGTCAACCGTAAGGGAAAGTGACGGGGAAGGGAACCGCCTGCGTGCTCCGCCGTCATATATATCTGGTCTCACAGGAGCGGGCCCGCTCCCTGCGCCAGTGAGGAGCGGCGCAATGCGGAAGAGGCGCAGAAAGGGAAGCGCGTTACGCGCCGGTTTCTCTGTCCCTTCGATGCATGGAAGCTGACGCAGGATGAGGCGGGGGGAAGGGAAGCCGGCTTCCCTAAGTTGGAGGGATTACGAAGCGAAGCATGGAAATAATGCGATGGAGATATATGGGACCGGTTTTGAGGAAGGAGCGCCGCCGTTCGGGCGCACGTGATTCCGAAAACTCCCGATTGGACAGCCGGGAGGTCTTATGCTGGGAAGGGTCTTCAGTCAGCGCTACCGCTTGAAGGAGAAGCTGGGTAGCGGCGGGATGGCCGACGTCTACCTCGCCGACGACTTGCTCCTGGGGAGGGAGGTGGCGGTCAAGGTCCTGCATCCCCAGTACGCCGCGGACCCGGCCTACATACAGAGGTTCCGGCACGAGGCTCAGGCTGCGGCCAACCTCAACCATCCCAACATCGTGAACATCTACGACTGGGGGAACGAGGGCGACCTCTACTACATCGTCATGGAATACGTGGAGGGCAGGGACCTTAAGGAGGTGTTGCGCCACGAAGGGCGCCTTCTTCCGGAACGCGCGGCGGAGATAACCGCCGAGGTCTGCGCCGCCCTCCAATTCGCCCACCGGCACAACCTCGTGCACCGGGACATAAAACCCCACAACATATTCCTCACCAGCATCGGCCAGGTGAAGGTGATGGATTTCGGCATCGCCCGGGAGGGGAACGGGAGCGGCTTCACCCAGACGGGGATGGTCATGGGCACGCCCCAGTACATCTCCCCGGAACAGGCGCAGGGGCTCCCGGTCGACGGGCGCTCGGACATCTACTCCCTGGGGGTGGTACTTTACGAGATGCTCACCGGGAAGGTCCCCTTCGACGATCCAAACCCGGTGACCGTGGCCTACCGGCAGGTACGGGAGGACCCCATACCGCCCTCGGTCATCGACCCCGAGATTCCGCCCGCCCTGGAGGCGGTGGTCATGAAGGCCATGGCCAAGAACCCGGCCAACCGCTACCAGACGGCACAGGAGATGAAGGCCGACCTGCTGCGCTTCCTGGAGGGCATGCCGGTGACCGCCACTCCGGTGCTTCCCGGCACTGCGGCGCCCGCCGCCGTTCCGACCGTTGAGCCGCGGAAGGGCAGACCCTGGGGCTGGATAGCGGCCGGCGCGGCGGTTTTCCTGGTCGTCCTGGGCGTTATACTGGCCCTGGTGTTCACCGGAAGGGGGGCCAAGGTGGAGGTCCCCAACCTTCAGGGCATGACCGAGGAACAGGCCCGACAGACGCTGGAGAGCCTGGGGCTCAAGCTGGGAGAGGTGGAAGATTATTACATCGAGGATCCCTCGGAGAAGGTGGGGGTGGTGGTTTCCCAGGACCCGGAGTGGGGCACCCTCCTGCGCAAGGGAGAGAAGGTGAACGTCACCATCTCGCGGGAGATGAAGATGCCCAAGGTTACAGGCATGACCAGGGAGGCCGCGGAGGAGAAGCTGCACGAGACGGGTGTCACCGTCATAGAGATAGTCAACAAGCCCGTGGAGGATGAGGATGACGTGGGCAAGGTCCTCTCCCAGGACCCACCGGCCGGAAAGCTCATCAACCCCCGTACCAACGTGCGGCTGGAGGTGGGGGTGGAGCTTAAGAAGGTGGCCGTACCCAACGTAGTGGGCATGCTCAGGGAGGACGCCGAGAGGACCTTGAAGAACGCCGGCTTCCAGGTCACGGTGAGCGAAGAAGCCAGTTCCGAGGTGGAAGCGGGAAGGGTCATAAGGCAGAGCCCGCTGGCCAACCAGCGGGTGGCCGAGGGGAGCACGGTGACCATAGTGGTGAGCACCGGTCCGGCCAAGGTCACAGTCCCTTACCTGGTGGGGAAGACCCAGGAGGAAGCCGAGAACATCCTCAACGGCCTACACCTCGTGCCCCACGTCTCCTATGTCATTGACCCGGTGCACGTGGGCAAGGTGGTGAGCCAGGACCCGGCCTCCGGTACCGAGGTGGAGCAGGGAAGCATGGTGGAGATCGTGGTCGGGAAGCTCCCCTGAGCCCTTCCTGTCCTTCTCGGCCGTGACCGCGGGGAGGGGGAAGGTCTCCCGAACGGCAACGGGGTTTTGCGATGTTGGCCGGAGCAAGTTTCGGCATGGGTTTCCGCTCGTAAGTATCCATAAATTACCATAAAAGGTGTTTTCGCGGCCGGTGGGTGACGATACTGATATAATCCTCCCCATGGACGAGGTTTACGACGTGCTGGTCGTCGGCGCCGGCCCGGCGGGCTCCACGGCCGCCATGCTCCTGGCCGAGCGGGGATTCGGCGTCCTGGTCGTGGATAAAGACCGCTTTCCCCGCGATAAGGTCTGCGGTGACGGCATCGCTCCCCGTGCCGTGCATTCCCTCCAGGTCCTGGGTGTGGAGGGGGAACTGAAGGGCAGGTTCCGGCGCACCCGCGGCATCCGTTTTTACGCCACGCGGGACGGGGTGACCGAGGTCCGCTATCCCATGGGCAGCCGCTACCCGGACCACGGTTACGTGGTGCCCCGCCGCGAGCTGGACGACATCCTCCTGCGCCGGGCGAGGGATAAGGGCGCCCAGGTGCTCGAGGGGTGCCGGGTGGTGGGGCTCCTCGAGCCCGAGGGCGGGCGCATACCCGGGGTGCGGGCGGAGAAGGAGGGGGAGCGGCTGGAGATCAGGGCCCGCTATATCCTGGGAGCCGACGGACCTTCTTCGGTGGTGGGGAGGGAGGCGGGCCTTCTCCGCAGAGATCCCCTCTACCTGGGGGTCTCCCTGCGCTGTTACATGCGCGGAGTGCGGGACCTGGCCGACTTCCTGGAGATCTATCCCGAGGACGCCATATCCCCGGGATGCGGCTGGATATTCCCGGTCTCCGGGGATACGGCCAACGTGGGAGTGGGCTTCATGCTTTACGCGCGGCGGGAGAAGGACCTCAACCTCAACCGGCTCTGGGAGGCCTTCCTGCGGGACACCAGGCACGCGGCGCAGAAGCTGGCCTCCGCCGAGCCCCTGGAGAGGCCGCGGGGGGCGATCCTCCGGGTGGGCCGGAGAGGCGCCTTCCCTCGCCGGGCCAACGTCCTCCTGGCGGGGGACGCGGCCTCCATGACCAATCCCATCAGCGGGGAGGGCATCACCTACGCCCTGGAGAGCGGACGCTGGGCGGCGGAGACCCTGGCCGCGGCGCTGCACTGTGGTGACTCGGAGATACTCGCCCTCTATCCCAGGATTTTAAACTGGTATTATGGCAGATATTTCCATTATGGGACCATGGCCATTCGCTACGGGAACCGGCCGGCCTTCGTCAACCCGCTTCTGGCCGTGACATCCCGCCTCACCCGCCTGGGGGACAAGATGGGGCGCTTCCTGATGAACTGCCGGCGTTCCGACTACCCGCTATGAGGCTCGAGGCCCGGCACCCTTCCCCTCTGTCTCGTCTCCCTATCGCCACGCCATGGAGGCGGTGAGTTCGTTCGTCTGCACATGAAACGCATGCCCCCCGGCTTCCTCCCGAGGTCGGCGCGCGCCCGCCGGCCGGCGCTTCTGCTTCCGTCTGCGGATACCCACTTCTCCGGTCCCGGCCGCCTCTCCGCGCTGGGATGCCGGCGTTCCGTTCCGGTATACCGGGCGCGTTCCGGCTTCCCCCGAGGGGCTTCGATGTCCTTCCCGGGTGGGGTCTCTTTCCGCGGTGCGCCTCGTGCTCCTTATGGGGGCGGGATTGACGCCGGCCTCGTTGACGCGCTTTTCCCGGAGCCGCAGGCATTCCCGCCATGCCTGAGATTATGGATCTGACGAGTCGCTTAAAACCGCTGGCCTTTCGAGCTTCCTCCCGATGCTTTTCGGGAGCTTGCGTCGGACCTCCGGCACGGGTCGCACGGCATGTCCGGAAAGGGGAAGGCGGCTCGCGGCCGGCGAGATATCATAGGGGTACCCCGGTGATGGTAATATGTTCGGAGGAAAGCCGGGGAGGAGCGGGAGCGGAGGCGGCGGAAGACGGGCCAAGGAGCCGCGACGACCGTAATTCCTTCGGGGAAGTGCCTCTCGTCCGCGAATGACAGGAGCCGTACCATCGTGGCCTTCTGCCGGAGCGCGGTGTCTCGGGTGGATGAGAACCTCCCACGCGGCAGGAGCGGATTCGAGAAAAAGGGCTCCTGGGGCGGACGGCGGATGCAGGTTCCGGGAGTGGCCGAGAACGGAAGGTGGGATCGGACTTGGGACTCAAGGTGACCTTCGTATATCCCGCAGCCCCCTCATCCACCTGGTGCGCCCGGTGGGCAGGGAGGAGCTCCTGGAGAGGGTGCGGGCCGAGGCGCCGGACATCCTTGCCTTTTCCAGCACCACCCATATGTTCCCCCACGTCCGCAGGTGGGTGGGGTGGATAAAGGATGAAATGGATATATTTACCATATGCGGAGGCGCTCATCCCACGCTGGACCCGGAGGGGGCCCTGCGCGAGGCCCCCCTGGACGCCGTGTGTCTGGGGGAGGGGGAGGAAGCGCTTGCCGAGCTGTGCGCGACCCTGGAGGAAGGGAGGGATCCCACCGGCGTGCGCTCCGTCTGGTTCCGCGTGGACGGAGAGGTGCGCAGGAACCCGGTGAGGCCCCTGGTGGAGGACCTGGATTCCTTGCCCTTCCCTGACCGTGAGATATTCGATCCCTCCAACTTCTGCCCCCAGCAGCACGAGCGGGGTACGCTCATGGCCTCGCGGGGATGCCCGTATTCCTGCACCTATTGTTCCAACCACGCACAGAGGAGCATATATCCCAACAAGCGCAGATATGTGCGCTTCCGGAGCGTGGACAACGTGATGCGGGAGATAGGGCAGATCTTAAAGGCGGACACCGAGGGGAACCTGCGCTATATCCGCTTCGACGACGACATCCTCACCCTCGACCGAGAGTGGTTCCGGGAGCTCACCTCTCGTTACAGGCGGGAGGTGAACCTCCCCTTCATCTGCAATTCCCGGGTCAACGTGCTGGACGAGGAGACGGTGAAAGCCTTCGCCGAGGCGGGATGTTCGGTCATCTGCATGGGCATCGAGAGCGGGAACGAGGAGCTGCGACGCAAGGTCTTGGGGAGGCACATGTCCGACCGCGACATCATAAGGGCTTTCCGTTTATGCCGAAAATACGGCATCAAGACCGTGTCCACCAACATGACCGGCCTGCCCGACGAGGACCTTCCGGCCCTCCTGGACACGGTGAAGATCAATGCCCGGGCGCGTCCCAACTGTATGCAGGTCTCCACCTACCACCCTTACCCCAACACCCGCCTCTATGCCTACTGTCGTGAGCGTGGATATCTCACCGGAAGGCACGTGGACACCATCTTCGACGGGCGGAGCGCTCTGAACGTCCCCGCTTTCCGCGACCCGGCATATGCCTATGCCAAGGAGAAGTTCTACCCCCTCGCGGAGCTCTACTCCCGCCTCTTCGAGGCCGGGCTGCCCGGAGAGGTCGCCGCGCGCTGGGTAGACCTGGCTTTCACCTCCGGGAAGATTCCCTGGAGATGGCGCCACCTCCTGATTTCAAGGCTTGTGGACTGGGCGGACCGCCGCTCCCGGTTCGAGTGGATATATTATTGAATGATTGAGGCTGCAGCGGGCGAGATGCCGGCCAGCTTCGGGGCCCGGTTCCGGTCTCATTGGGGTGAACGCCGTATCGAAGAGCGGCGGTGAGAGCGCAGGTAAATACTGGCAAGTAACATCCGGCTTCCGCTTTTTATCCGGTTTTCAAGTAGGTTTGCTCTGGAAACGATATAAATTAACAAGTAAACTATCTATATAGGACACGAGATTTGCGGGCGGGAAAGAGCTTAGGGTAGACGGATAAGGGGGTTTCCATGCCTAAAGTGAGATTGTGCTCGGAGTGCGGGGCCTCCAGGCGTATAGTGCGCGAGCACAGGTGGCTGAGCGACGGGACCATCGTGCAGACCAAGAACCCGGACCACCGCATGATCTTCATCGAGAACGAGAACATCAACGGCATCTTCCGCAACATCGAGGATATCATCTGCATGCCTATAGAGCGCATCATCGTGGAGGCCAAGCGCAGGGCCACCTTCGACTTCGTGGACCACATCCTCCCCGATGTGGTCAAGGCCGTAGTGCAGAGGGTGGGCGTCAGGCCGGCGACCCGGAACAGAGCCGCCCGGGGAAAGGTGATGGGTTACGGGAACATAGAGCTGGCCAACCTGCGCCGGGTGAGGGACGAGGGCGATTACGTGACCATTCGCACCGAGGGCATCTACTCTCTCCCCCTTTTCTGCGGCGACCTGGCGGGTTCCTTCAACGCCATCGACCGCCGGGAGGTGGCGGTAAGCCACCGCGAGGTGGCCCCGGATGTGCACGAGATAACCGGCCACATATCCGTACATCCCATGGAGCTCATGGACCGCCTGAAGCCCATCCCCTACACCCACAAGCCGGGGGACATAGAGCTGGAGAAGTGTCCCAAGTGCGGCGGGCCGAAAGCGCTTTCCGATTACCGGTGGGACACCGAACGGGGGATGATACTCCACCGCGAGACCGGGAGGCGCATGGTTATGTTGGGGCCCTCCACCGTGGACACCATCATCGAGGAGCTTCAGGGCGAGCTGGGGGAGAGCATCCCCGAGGTGGTCATCGAGGCCCAGAGGCGCTTCGTGAGAAGCGATTTCTATTCCCTGGACGAGGCCCGCACCGTGGAGGACTTCCGCCGCGCCCTGGCCCTGCGCGGGCTGGGGAACCTGCGGGAGATGGAGTGGGGCACCGACCGGCTGCGCCTCCGCCTGGAAAACCCGTGTCTCTTCCTCCCCATGGTGGGCCTGGTGCTCGGGATCTTCGAGCTGGCCACCGGGAAAGAGGGCCGCCCGGAATGGGAGATCCGGGAGGACGGCGACCTGGTGGTGGAGGTGACCCCCAAGCCCTGAGCGCTATGGCCCGCGCTCACTGCGGGCAGGCGCAGGGTATGGAACCGCAGCGCGGACACCCGGAAAGGTACTTGCACGCGGCTTCCTCCAGGTCCACGCCGCACAGGTTGGCCAGGCTGGCCAGCCAGGCCAGGACGTCCGCGAACTCCTCGTCGAGGTCCTCGCGTCTCCCCATGCGCAGGGCCCGGGAGAGCTCTCCCACCTCCTCCACCAGCCAGGCGAAGGTGCCCGGCAGGCCCCGGAGCCGGTCGCGCTCCAGGAAGGTCTTCCCGATGAGTTCCTGAAAACCCCTTATCTCCACCCGTCCTCCTTCCGTTCCAAGGCCTTGCGAGGCGACCTCGGGTTATCCGCAGAGGTGGCCGCCCTTTTCTCCTTCCCTTACCTTAGACCGAGATTCTCTCTGAGTCCCCGCTTTTCCGATACCCGCCGTCACGCGGGGATGTAGACCCGAGTGTCTTTCACTTCCGGGACGTTTGAAAGTGTAAGGCAAGGGCGCACCTTTTTGCAGGCGGCACGGATGAGGAGAACCCCCCCGACTGGGATTTGACCGGCATCCGTCATATGGGGTTGCGAGGCAGAGGCGACATGCTGGGCTTGAGTGCGGCCGGCTCTTTCGGATTCCTAAAGGCCGGAAGGATGGGATGAGAGGGAAGATCCCCGGATGGAAAAGGCGTGCCGCAGAGCGGCGCTCCTCATCCGGGAATCGGGGTGAGGAAGGCGTTTCCATCCGGCTGGATCGTGGGATGCAGACCTTGAAGCACAGAGAGTACTGGAGCGAGGAACGGATGCCCATGCCCAGTTACATGAGGGAGACCCCTGCGTTTCCTTTATGGTACAAGGGGCGGAGCAAGGGATATATGTAATGTAAACGGGTTTAGCATCTGCTATAATATCACCTGCGCCCGGGAGGAGCGGGCATGCGGGCGAGTGGCGGAATTGGTAGACGCGCTGGGTTCAGGGTCCAGTGCTCGTAGGGGCATGCGGGTTCGAGTCCCGCCTCGCCCACCAGACAGACGAGGGCGGCGGTGAGCCGCCCTTAAATCGTTGGTGCTTTGCGGTGTTGGGGTCGGTCGGGTTCCTCGCGCCCGGGCGAGAAGCCCGCATGGCAACCTTCGACCTGAGCTTGATACTTTCGGGTGCCCTTTGTATAGTGGCAATGGCCACTGGAATTTCATGGAGCGGGAAGCAGGTCCTTGTACGCGCAGACCAGGACACCGAGGTTCAGCAAGCGGCGCAGGAGGAGCCCGGCGCCGGCCATCGTCGTCGCCGTGGTGGTCGTCCTTTTAGGCTGCTGGATCTTCAACCTCACCTGCGGCCGGGGGAGGAAGGAGGACGCCTCCTCCCTCAGCGAATACGCCAACCGCGTGAAGGCCCTGGTGGAGGCATCCAACGGCATCGGCGAATCCTTCGCCACCCTCCGCGCCACCCTGGCGGACCTGATAGCCGATACCGGGAATCTGGGCGCGAAAATCGAGGAGCTGGAGAGCCAGTCCCTGGACCTCCTCGGCCAGGTCAAGGCCGTGGTGCCTCCCCGGAGCATGGAAAGCGCCCACCAGGCACTGGTCATCTGCTTCGAGCAGCGATACCGGGCCCTCAAGAATTACCGCCCCGACATCATAAACGCCGTCTCCGCGCTGGAGGTGGACGTATACGCGGAGAGCATAAGCCGGGACCTGATGGAGCTCGTCTATTCCGACGGGAACTACCTCTTCTTCAGGCGCAACCTGGATGACCTCCTGGCGGCCAATAACCTCCAGGATCTGGAAATCCCCGATTCCGCGTGGCTCGCGGACTGGGAGAGCGCTTCCGTTGACCGGGTACGCTCTTTCCTGCAGGCCCTGAAAGGGAGCGAGGTACACGGCGTGGCCCTGGGAAAGATAACCTTCGACCCCTCGGGCACGGTGGTCCGGGAGGGAAAGGACGACGTGCACCGTCTTCCGGCGGTGGACGAGATCAGCGTGACCGTGGTGGTGGAGAACCAGGGCAACCGGCCGGAGAGCGGGGTCGCCGTGACCCTGAGCCTCTATTCCAAGACCAACACCACCCCCATCCGCCAGGAGAAGGTCATCGAGGAGCTCGCGCCGGGAGAGAAGGCGCAGTTGGTGTTCAGCGGCCTGCGTCCCGAGACGAAAGGCGTACGCAACATCTTGGAGATCAAGGTCAGCCCGGTCCCCAAGGAGACCTTTCTCGACAACAATCAGAAGTTGATATACTTCACCTTAGGATGAAAGAACCTAAGGTCCTCCGCGACGAAAAACCAGCGGCCGCCAGCCGTTCTCCGGCCGTGGGCCTCCTCCGCGAGCACTTGGATTCCATAAGCGAGGAGATAGTGAACCGGGTCAGGAAGGAGGTTCCCGCCTTCCGGGCCCTGCCGGAGACTTTCCTCCCCGTGCTCCAGGAGGTGGGGCGCAAGGCCTGCCTCACCCTCTTCAGGGGCATGGAGGGTTCCCTACCTCCGGAATGGAGCATGGAGGTGGGAGAGCTCCGCGGTTTCGAGCTTGTGGACGTGCTGCGTGCCTTCCAGGTGGGAAGCGAGGTGGTTTGGAGCTGGGCGAAGCGCCTCTGGGAAGCGGAGGGGTTTCCGGATCGCGAGCTCGTCGGCGTGGCGGAGACCATCTGGAACGCCTACTTCCGGGCCGCCAACACCGTGGCCGCCGAGTACCTGCGCCACCGCCAGGCCGTTGTGAGGGAGTTCAACCGTTTCCTCAACCGCCTGCGGGCGGAGCAGGACGTCGATTGTTTAATGGACCATATCGTGAAGGGAGCGTGCGAGGCACTCGGCTTCCGCCGCGCCGTATTCTTCCGCTACGAACACGACATGCTCATACCGGCGGCGGCTTGCGACCGCCGGGACGAGAGCTGGGGCGAAACGCTGCTTCGGGAGAAGAAGGCCTACCCCATAAACCCTCTCTCGGACAGCCCCGAGGCGCAGGCCTTCTTCGGCGGGGCGGTGAGGGAAGGCCGGGAGGGAGACCAGGCGCGGACGGCTTTCCTGGACCCCCTTCCTGGCTCGCGTTATTTCCTGGTCCCCCTGAATCCCCACGGCACCATAAAGGGGCTCCTCTACGTGGAAGCGGAGGCCGCGCTGCCGCTGTCGGACAGGGATGTGGAGATGTTGAACTCCTTTGCCGACACCGTGGGGTTGTCCCTGGAGAACGCCCGCCTCTACCAGGAGCTCACCGCCCGGCGGAAGATGATGGATCACCTCCTCTCCAGGGTGAACACCGCCCACGAGGAGGAGAGGGCACGCATCGCCAGGGAACTGCACGACTCGGTGGCCCAGTCCCTGCTCAAGATAATCTACACCGCGGGATTCGCCCTGGATTTCCTCAAGGAGGACCCGCGGCTGGCGGTGGAGGAGATAGAGGAGGTGCAGCAGAGGGCCAAGGACTGCCTGCGGGAGCTGCGGGCCGTAATGGCCAACCTTA
>JACVJH010000176.1 GCA_015711895.1 Candidatus Solincola tengchongensis
ATTACCCTTCCCGCCGACGAAATTCCCCCGCCACATGTAATAGCGGACCAGGGGCTGTACCAGCACGGCGTAAGAGGTGAGGCGCAGGGGGCGCAGGCCGGAGGAAATGAGGAGGCGCCTCACCTCCCACCTGGTGTAGCGGCGGAGGTGTCCGGCCAGGCAGTCGAAATCGCTGTATAGCTCGGGGCGGCCGGGGATGGTGAGGAGGAGGCGGCCGCCCGGCTTCAGCACCCTCTTCAGCTCAAGCAGGGCGGGCAGGTCCAGGCGCAGGTGCTCGAGGACGTCCAGGCAGGTCACAAGGTCGAAGGTGGCATCGGGATAGGGCAGCGCGTATATGCTCGCCTCGCGGACGTGTTCTATTCCCCGCAGGCGGCAGAAACGCACCGCTTCCTCGGAGTAGTCGCAGCCCTCCACTTCCCCATAGCGGGAGAGGAAGGCGAAGTTCCCCCCCGTACCGCAGCCGACGTCGAGTATCCGCCGCCCGTCGCCCGGAGCCGGCCCGTCCAAGAGGGAGGCCAGGACCATACGCCGTCCCACGAACCACCAGTGCTCGTCCTCCTTCTCGAACATGGTGGCGTAGGCCCTCTTTTCCAGTTTCATGCTGGCTCCTCAAGCTCGAGAAAGGGCGCCTTGCGGGCAGGCCTCCGCACAGCAGAAACAGGCGATGCAGGTGGCGGCGTCGATCTCCGGAAGCTCCCCACGCATGGACACCGCCTCCACGGGACAGGCCTTCACGCAGATGCGGCACCCGTCGCACTTCCCGGCGTCCAGGCGCACCTCCCCGAAGCGGAAGGAGGGAGCTCGCCCCGTGATGCGGTCCAGGGGACGCCGCAGGAGGTCGTACATCCTCAAGAGGAAGCCGGAGATCATCATGCGGTTGAGGTCCGGGCGTGCGGGAAGCTCGAACTCCCTGCGCACGGCCTCTATGCCGTCCCCCAGGACCTCGAATCCCTGCAGACGGCCCAGCCCCCTCTCGGCCGCCAGACGGATGTGGGCGATCTCCCGAGGGTCGGCCCCCATGATGCGGGCACAGGCGGCGTCCACCTCCACCACGTTGTCCCCGGCGACGATGACCCCCAGGCGCACCGGCCTCCCGTTGGTGGGCCCCAGGGCTCCCTCCATCCCCACAAGGCCGTCCACCACTATGAGCCGGGAGCGGATCACCGTGTTGAGGTCCACGATGCCCTGGTCCAGGCCGCGAAGGTGGATGATGAGCTTGTCCCGGGTGGGGACCACCCCCTTCAGGTTCTTGAGGCCCAGGGAGACCACCGTCTGGAGATGGGTCTTCATGACCGGCATGTTGATCAGGGCGTCGCATTCCAGAACCGGCTTGGCCACCACCTCCTCCTTCACCGCCACCCCTCCCGGGATGCGTATCTCCACCCTCTCCGCCGCGTCCAGGTCGAGCAGGGGGAACCCGTAGCGCTCACGGAAATCGCCGTACCCGGCACGGGGAAAGACACGAGAGGAGCGAAAGGGGTGGATGGGGCTCTCGCCCACCGCCACCTCGGCTCCCTGCGCCGCTGCCAAACGGCACACCTCCGCCACCAGCTCCGGGTCGGTGACCGCTCCCGTCTCGCTGGCCTTGGCGGCACAGATGTTCGGCTTCACCAGGACCTTCTCGCCCGGGGAGACGAACCTTCCCATCCCTCCCAGGAGCTCAACGGCTCTGCGCACGTCCTGCGGGCCTTCCGCCCTGATCACCGCCACGGTCATCGTCCACACCTCACTTAAGTATTCTCAGCGCTTCCTCCGCGCACCACGACCTTATCCCGTCGCAGACCTCCGAATACTTGGTGTATTCTTCCAATTCCCGGGCCTCCGCGAACGACCGCCCCGTGAGCTCGCGGCATTCCAGGGAACCGAAGCGCTTCCGGAATCCCCGCACCAGTGGGTTACCCACCGCCCACAATCCCTTCCTTCCCCTGCCCGCGTAGAGGTTGAGATGGCCACGGGTGAAGAAGAAAAGCGTCCCGAAGACGCCTTCCGCACGGGGGTCGATCCCCCATACTCCTCCAAGTGCCAGCAGGGCTCCCGCCAGTGCACCGCAAAGGCCGCCGGAGAGTCCCACGCCGCCGTCCAGTGCGATGGATATCTCTTCCAGGAACTCACTACCCAGCCCGGCCTCCTCACGGATGCGGCGCAGGACCGGTGCGGCGCAGTGACCTCCGATCCGGGGGCCGGCGGCCCCGAGAGCCCCGCCTGCCTCGTGAACCGCCTCGCCAACCGGGGCTTCCTCCTCCGCTGCTCCGGCGGCCCTTGCCTCCCGCTCACCTTCCTCGAGGGGCTGGTTCACCAGCTCGATGAGCTTCTCCACCGCCTTCCCGATATGGTTCACGCAGCGGGTGAAGACCTTCCCGGTGAATATGTAGTCCGCGAAACCGGAGACCCTGCGGAGATCCGCTCCGCACCTTTCCCGGCACAGGGTGCTCCCGAAGCTCTCCTCGAACCACGCGGTGTACTCGCGCATACGCCGGTAGAGGGCCTCCCTCTTCGCCTCCTCTCCCTCCAGGAGGTCCCCCAGGTGCCCCAGGGCCAGGGACATGCAACCACCGGAGACCACGCCGCAGGTGGAGCCCTCGCTCACCCCTCCCCCTTCCAGGGGACAGGCGGCCTTCACCGCGTTGCTGTCGGTCAAGCCCAGGTACCCTACCAGGGTACCGAAGGTGGCCTGGTTTCAGTTCAGGTAGGTTATGAGTCGCACGCGTGCCAGGGTGGCTATCCAGCGGTTCAACAACTCGTCCATGAAGGCCTCCTCTCGAGATGTAAGAGAAGCGGACGTGAACATTATAACCCGGGCGAAGAGGAAGATTACGCTCGGGTAACCCGGGACGAGCGAAAGGCGGGAGGGGAGCGAACCTCACCTCCCCCTCATCTCCAAGGGCCATCGTGGCCGCGCAGTCCGAGCCGATGCCCCGGTGAGCTCATGGTAATTTCCGGTCATAAATGCGACGACCTTTGAACGGCGAACCTGCATGAGTCATGAGGTGGTGCCGGTCTTCCCCGGGATCTTGCCCCTTCACCGCCGAATAGCGGAAGGTACACATCCCGGCAACATCGAAGGAAGTTCCGTGAGGGACGACTTGATGAGGCCGCTTCGCTTCAGGCGCGGGTGGTTGCATCCCGAAACCCGTACGGTGCACGGGAGAGCACCTGCAAACACATATGTCGTGACGGTGAAGTGATGCGCGCCGGACATTTTCGTGAGGATGGCAAGTGGTGAGGTCCGACAGCAGAAGAGATGCGGGGAGGAGCCTGCTTTCCGCCTTTTCTCGCTCATGGGAACCCGGAGGTGCGGAGTATGGAATACCGGAACCTCAAACTTGAAAGCAAAGGTCGCGTGGCTGTTCTGACCTTGAACCGCCCGGAGCGCGGGAACGCCCTCAGCGTGGAGATGATGCGGGAGCTGGAGGACGCCGCCCTATCCTTCCGGGAGGACACGGAGACCCGGGTGGTGGTCTTCACCGGGGCGGGCAAACACTTCTGCGTGGGTATCGACCTGCGGGACCCGGCGCATGTGGAATCCTTAAGCTCTCCCCTGCTCGCCCGCCGGCGCCTCTTCGACCTCGGTCCCCGCATGATCCGCGCCCTGAGGGAAATGGACCAGGTGACACTCGCCGCCCTCAACGGAGCGGCCATGGGCGGCGGAGCTTGCATCGCCTCCGCCCTGGACTTCCGGCTGGGGGCCGCGGACTGCCGGGTGGGTTATCCGGAGAGCAGCCTGGCCATACCCCTTAGCTGGGTCAGCCTCCCCCTCTGTGTGCGCCTGGTGGGCCCCTCCCGCGCCAAGCGCTGGCTGATGCTCGGGGAGAGGCTGGGGGCCGAGGTCCTCCTGGAATGGGGTTTCCTCGACGAGGTGGTGCCCCCGGAGGAGCTGATGGAGAGGGCGCTGCAAACGGCCGAGTCCTACGCCGAACGTGCCCCGGTGGCGGTGCAGATGATCAAGCGCAGCGTCAACGCCGTGGCCGGGGCCTTGGACGAGGCCCTCATGCACATGGACGGCGACCAGGTGCTGCTGGCGCAGACCTCCCGCGATTTCCGGGAGGCGGTGAGCGCCTTTTTGGAGAAGCGGCAACCCCGCTTCACCGGGGAATGACCTTCTTCCCCGATGAGAGCGGGCGCGGTCACCCGCGCCCGTCTTCCTCTCTCCTCCGCCAACCCGGCGGTGAGCGCCGGGTCCCGCCAGCCTCAGTCCACGCCGAAGATGGCCACCGAGCACACGTTCTGGGTGGGGACCCCGCCCAGGTTGTGGGTCAGCCCGAACTTGGGGTTCTTCACCGCGCGGTCCTCCGGCCAGCGGCCCAGGAGCTGGTTGTACATCTCGTAGATCATGCGGATCCCCGAGGCCCCGATGGGGTGCCCGAAGCACTTCAGCCCCCCGTCCGGCTGGCAGGGTATCTGACCGTCCAGGTCGAAGAAGCCGCTGAGGATGTCCTCCGGAGCCCCGCCGGGGGGAGAGATCCCCAGGTCCTCCATGGTCACCAGCTCGGTGATGGAGAAGCAGTCGTGCACCTCCATCATGGAGATCTCCTTGCGCGGGTCCTTTATCCCCGCTTCCTCGTAGGCCTTGCGGGAGGCCGTCTGGGTGGTTATGATGCCCGCCCCGTCCCAGCGGGTGAACATGGCCTCCTCCCCGGAGCTCACCGAGATCTGCAGGGCCTTGACCTTGACCATGGGCTCGTTGGGCTTGAGCTTCCTGAAGACCTCCGGGGTACAGACGATGGCCGCCGCCGACCCGTCGCTCACCCCGCAGCAGTCGAAGAGGCCCAGAGGGTAGGCCACCATAGGAGCCCCCATGATCTGCTCCTTGGTCACCGCCCGGCGCAGGTGGGCGCGGGGGTTCTTGGCCCCGTTCTGATGGCTCTTCCAGGAGACATGGGTGATGGCCTCCTTGAGCTTCTCCATGGGGATCTTGTATTTGGCGGCGTAGGCCGTGGCCAGCTGGGCGAACATGCCAGGAGCGGTGGCGTTGGGCCCGATCATCACCGCCTCCTGGCCGAAGGCCGGGCTGTCGGGAAGCCCTCCATACCCGGTGTCCTTGAGCTTCTCCACCCCGATGGCCAGGGCTATCTCGCAGGCCCCTGAGGCCACGGCGTAGGTGGCGCCGCGGAAGGCCTCCGTCCCCGAGGCGCAGAAGTTGTCCACCCGGGTGAAGGGGATGAAGGGGGTGTGCAGGGCCCCGCTGGCGTAGGTGGCGCCCTTGCCGATGTTTATCTCGTCGATGTGGATGCCCAGCCAGGCGGCCTGGATGTCCTTCTTCTCGATGCCCGCGTCCTGAAGGGCCTCGGTCAGGGCCTCTATGAGGAGGTCGTCTGAACCGGCGTCCCAGCGCTCCCCGAATTTCGTGCATCCCATGCCCAGGATGACCACCTTGTCCCGGATTCCCTCGGCCATCTCACTTCACCTCCCCCACCGCCGGGATGGCTTTCCAGAAGTAATTGGTGATGTCGCGCTTGGGGTCATAGAACTTGATGCGGAAGCTGAACTCCACCGGCATGCCCACGGAGAGGTCTTCCACCGTGCAGTCGGTAAAGTCCATGAGTGTACGGCCGCCGCCGTTGAAGTTCACGTTGCCGTAGATGGCTGGCGGGTTGACCGAGGCGGCCAGCATGTCCCCGGTATAGGTGAAGACCGTCCCGCCCTTGTCCGCCAGGTACACGGGGTCCATCTCGTCCAGGGCCTGGCAGTCGGGGTTGATGCACAGGCGCTGCGGAGGGAACTGCTGCGTCCCGCACTTGCGGCACTTGCTCCCCCACAGCCCCAGGATGGCCTTGTGCTCGCGCCATACCAAGGACCAGCGGGTCTCCTTGTCCGTCTCCCCGCGGATCCCCGTCTCCGCCGGCGCCATGCCCCTCCACACCAGGTACTTCTGGTAGTTGTCCAGGTCGGCGCGGCGGGCCAGCCAGCGGGATACGCCCCTCCCGTCCTGCATCTTCTCGATGTTCTCGGTGACCTCGAACCACAAGGCGTCGCAACCGCTCCCATAACTCACCAGGAGGATCTTCTCCCCCGGCCGGGCAGTCTCCAGGGCCGCGGCCAGCATGAGCAGGGGATGGGCGCTCCCGGAATCTCCCACCGTGGCCAGCATGTCGTCCTGCACCTTCTCCTGCTCCACCTGGAGGGCCTTGTTGATGTTCTTGCGGGCCCCGCCGTAGTAGCAGGGATAGATGATGCGGTCGAAGTCGGCAGGGCTCATGCCGTACTTGGAGCACAGCCCCTGCACCGCCTGGGGGATGAACTGCTGGTAACCCACGTCGCGTATCCAGCGCTCCTCCCACATGCGGTCGTACTTGGTGTTGGCCCCCCGCAGGTGGTCAACGAAGTCGTGTGACACGGAGAAGGACCCCTTGTACTCGGCGATGACGTCCTGGTCGGAGACCATGACCGCCGCCCCGGCGTCGCCGAAGACCATCTCCTGGGTGGAGGCCATCTTGCCCAGGCGGCAGTCGGCGGCGCAGACCACCGCTTTCCCGCCGTTGAAGGCCACGAACTCCAGGGCGGAGAGCAGGGCGCTGGTGCCGGACTTCAGCGACCCGGTGAAGTCGGCGGACCGTATCTCGTCCCGCGCCCCCAGGGCACCGGCCACGATATTGGCGTTCTGCCGCTCCTTGTAGGGCGCCGTAGTGGTGGCGAAATAGACCGCGTCGATGCTCTGGCGGTCCACCCCGCGCAGGCAATCCATGCCCGCGGCCACGGCCATGGTGATGGAGTCCTCGTCGAAGTTGGCGACGGCCTTCTCCCCGCGGGCGTTGGTGATGATCACCGGGTTCAGCCAGCCCATGCTGCCGAAGATGATCATGCGGTTCAGCCGGTAGCGGGGAACGTAGCCGCCGAAGGAGCCGATCCCAACCATCTCTTCCTCCCTTCCCTCTTGCTTTTCTGCCGATGAAGGTCGAACCGTGCCGCGCAACGACCCTTCTTCCCTCAGGCGAAGATTATCTGTTGGAAGCCCGGGTGCCTGGCCTTAAGCTCCCGGGTTATCTCCCTGCGTTCCCCCTCATCCTCCACGCGGTCGACCTCCGAGACCCAGAGGCCCTCCTCGTTCTTCCGCCCCCTCAGTTCCCTTATATAGCCGGGGACCATAATGAACCCCATCCCTGCCCCCCCGCAGCAGGAGGTGTCTGCGGCGGCGGCTTCCAGGAGGTAAAGCACTTCACGGTCCCTATATTTTAGCACGCCTTCCTCTAGGACCATGTAGTATCCAGCGATACTTCTTATTTCCTCGCCTATGGGCTGGTGAACGTGCAGCGCCAACGCCTTGCGCACCTCCCTCCCTTCGCCTTTCCCCACCCCGCCTATCCTCGCTCCGCCTGCCCGTGACCTCCGCGAGCCGCTCTCCGACCACGTCCGGGCCTGCTGCCAAACATGCCGAGGCCGGGCCCGCTTACCTCTCTCACCTAACCGATATTAAACTCTCCGGCCTCTCCCGGCATTGACTCGTGGTAACCGGGTGCGGCTTCCTCCCCTGTTCCCGACTGCAGCGGCAGGAGCGTGGCCTCGGGGGACCCGTGCTTCCTCCTCCCCGCCTTCGGCGGTCTCCCGTTCGTCAGGGCCCGGTGGAGTCGGATGAGGGGCCGGTGGGAATATATCTCCGCCATGGCCACCAGCCACAGACACTCCGAGAGCGGGCGATGTCCCCGGTACACGAGCAAGGGAAACAAGGTCCTCCTCCATCCCACTTGCCACCTGGAAAAACCAGGAAGATCGAGGGCCGGCTTCCTCCTCTCCAGCGTGGGGTCGGGATCGCGCTCCAGGAGCCCCATCCGGCGACACCTCTCGTAGAGCTCCGTTCCCGGGTAGGGGAAGAAGACGGAGAGCAGGAACCAGTCCGGCTGGCAGAGGCGGTTGACCCGCACCGTCTCCCGGAAATCCCGGGGCGTCTCGCCGGGCAACCCGATGAGGTTGTACATGCCCACCTGCAGGCCGTACTTGCGGGCGGTCTCCACGGTGCGGATTATGTCCGAGTTTGAATATATGCGCTTGAGAACATCCCGCCTTATCCTCTCGCTCCCCGACTCCAGGCCGATGTTCACGAAGCGGAAGTTGCTCTCCGCGAAGGCGGCGAAAAGGTCCTCGTAATCGGCATTGGGGGTCACCCTCAGGTTGGCCCCGAAGGCTATGGGGGCCTGGAGGCGCGAGTTGAGCCTGCGGAGCTCGGCACACAGCTCGAGGGCCCACTCCTTCTTCGCCCCCAGGGTCTCCACCTCCAGGTAGGCCTCGGCGAAGGAGGGGTCTTTTTCCTTCAAGGCCTCCAGCTCGCGGACGATGTTCTCCGGGCTGCGGACGCGCACGTACCTGCCCGGCGCAGCCTTGCGCAGGGCATGGTTGCAGCAATATGTGCAGCTGAAGGGGCATCCCCTGCCCACCAGCACCGAGGGGCGGGAGGAGGGGTTGGCCACCCACGGGGTCCACATCTCCCGGTCGGGGAAGGGAAGGGAGTCCAGGTCCTCCAGGAGGGGGCGGGGGGCGTTCCTCTCCACCGAACCGTCGGGCCGCTTGATGTAGAGGTTGGGAATCCCGGACGGGAAGCGCCCTTCCTCCAGTCTTTCCGCCAGCTCCAGCGTGGGGAACTCCCCCTCCCCCACACAGACCGCGTCGAAGGAAGATTCTTCCAGGCAGCGATCGGGGTTCAGGGAGGCGTGCGGCCCGCCGAGGAGCAGGAAGACCTCGGGGTATTTCCTCTTTATCCGCGCCGCCACACGGGAGAGGAACAGGTACTCGGTGTACACGGCGGTAAAGCATACCAATCCCGGCCGGAAGGAACGGATGTGCTCCTCGAGCAGATGGGGGGTTTCACGGCAGAGGACCACCAGGGCGGTGCGGTGCCCGTGCGCCTTGAGGAAGGCGGAGATGTAGGAGATGCCGAACTGCACGCGTTCCTGTATCTCCAGGGGTTTCTCCGGCGAGAAGGCATCCTCCTCGGAGTGTACGAAAAGAACGTTCATGACCGCCTCGAGTCCCTGGCTCGTCCCGCTGGAGGATCCGCTTGCTCCAGGAGGGCCTTGTCTTGGGCCTTCTTATTTATATCAAATACGGGATGAGGAGACCATTCCCCACTACGAACAGGGTGGAAGGAGGCCGGCCCCCACCTCGACACCTGGGTACGGAGGCCCTTCCCGCGGCCCTCTCCCCGATCTCCTCCAGGCCCTTCGCCCCTCAAGCCGGGTAGGGCATCGTTTACCTCGGATCCAACGCTGGAGCGATGACCCCTTTCGCTCCCCATCCGCCCGTCTGGGGGCGAGCTTCTGCAGGCCCATGGCGACCGCGAAGCGCCCAAGTGCTTTTCCTGAGCATTGCGGAAACGGTTCTGGAGGAATGGAACAGGTCAAACCGTGGGCACGGGCGATTAGGTGCTCCACCCGTGCGTCGCGGAAACGGTTCGGGAGGATAACAGGGGGATAGGGGCCGGGACGTTTCGCCCGCCGGTCCTTTTGTCCGCCTTGGCCTCACGGGCCTTTCCGAGGCGGTCGCGGAGGCGACATCCCGGATGGCTTGCGAAGTGGTGCAAGCGTGCGCCTCGGGGAAGGCGAAGGAGGGCGCCATGATGCGCCCTCCTTCCGATCCTCCCTCGCACCCCGTCACTCCGCGATTCGAGCCTCGCGGCCGCGACTTTTAGGCTCTCCCGGGGGGACCTCATTCCGCCGCCGCGGCCGGAGGGGTGAAGACCCTCTGGGCCAACTCGCGGTCCAGCATCATGAGGGCATGCCCTTCCTCCTTGACCAGCTCCAGCTGGTCAAGGATCTTCTGCGCCGAGGCCACCTCCTCCACCTGTTCCTTCACGAACCAGGAGAGGAAGTTGGCCGTGGCGTGGTCCTTCTCCTCCTGGGCCAGGGTCATGAGGTCGTTGATGCGCCTGGTGACCAGCTTCTCGTGCTCCACCGTGGTCCGGAAGACCTCGATGACCGAGGGGTACTCGTTCTCCATCTGGTCGAACACTCTTATCTCCGGGCGCCCTCCGGCCTCGGCGATGTAGTTGAAGAACATGAGGGCATGGGTCCGCTCCTCCTCCGCCTGCACGGTCATCCAGTTGGCGAACCCGTCCAGGCTGCGGGACTTGAAGTAGCCCGCCATGGCCAGGTAGAGGAATTCGGAGTAGAACTCCCACTTCATCTGGTCGTTGAGCGCCTCCTGCATCTTCTCCGAGAGCATCTCCATCACTCCCTTCCATACCCAAGAACCGTACCTTTCGTCCTCAACCCAATATATCGCTTGCTCAGCACGTACATAAAGGATGCGGATCATGGAGGGTAGCTGTGGAAGAACCAAAAAGCCACCGGTAAGAGACGGACCTCGAGGGAACGGGTATAAAGGGTGTACATCACGCAGGAAAACCATACAAGACATCAAGGGAGCGTGGCCCCTTTTCATGCCCTTGTACTTTACCATCCACGAATACCATACAAATCTTAAAAATTTGATTGACTTTGCGGCGCTCGGGTGGTATAAGTTGACTATCAGTCATATTTGAGTGGCGGCTTTCGTTGCAGCACAGACGCAGCCGGGACGAAAGCCGCCTCTTCAATTGGGGAGGGAATGCGGGATGCCGGTGGGGAGGAGGTGCCGTTCGCGATGACACCCGGGGAAAGCCCCTCTGTCTTTCCCCTGCACACACAATCCTCCATCCGGACGGGATGAGCCGAAAACCGCGGGAAGACGAATCCGGAGGCACAGATGCGAGAAACCGACCTTGACATCACGGTGATCGCCGAGCTCGACGAGGCGGGTAAACCGACGAGGCTCACCCTGGAGCTCCTGGGTCTGGGCAGGAGCCTTGCCGCGCAAGGAGGAGGCCTATCCGCGGTGGTCCTGGGAAGCGGCGTGGAGGAGGCCTGCTCCGAGCTCGCCTCACGGGGAGCGGACCGGGTCTTCTTCCTTGACCGGCCGGAGCTCACCCCCTATAACCCCGAGGTATGGACACCTCTGCTGGCAACCTTTTTCCGGGAGCGAGGCGGGGGACTGGTCCTGGCCGGGCACACACCCATGGGACAGGACCTCCTTCCCCGCCTGGCATTCTCCCTCCAGGCGGGACTGGTCACCGACTGCGTGGGCATCCGGGCGGAGGAAGGCGGCTTCATCCTCACCAAGCCAGTCTACGGCGGTAACGCCCTTGCCGGGATGAAGGCCGCCACCCCCCTGGCCCTGACCACGGTGCGCTCCAGGGTGGGGGAGGCCCTTCCCCCTTCCGCATCGAGCGGGGAGCTCATCCCCCTGGACCTGGAGACGCCGGCGGAGGCGAGGATGCGGGTCCTGGAGAGGCACCGCCTGGAGGCCGGGGAGTGCCCCCTGGAGGAGGCCCGGGTGGTGGTCTCCGGAGGACGGGGCATGGGCGGTGAGGAGGGCTTCGAGACCCTGCGCGAGCTGGCCCGGCTCCTGGGCGGGGCGGTGGGAGCCTCCCGGCCGCCGGTGGACGCGGGCTGGGCCCCCACCACCTGCCAGGTGGGCATAACCGGAAAGGTGGTGGCCCCAGACCTCTACGTCGCCGTGGCCATCTCCGGGTCCAGCCAGCACCTCTCCGGCATGGGGGACTCGGGGAAGATAGTGGCCATCAACAAGGACCCGGAGGCCTACATCTTCCGGGTCTCCGACTACGGGGTGGTGGGGGACTGGCGGGAGGTGCTCCCCGCCTTCCTCTCCAAGGTGAGGGAACTGGTCTCGGAATGAGAGGAGGTGGAGAAGGGCATGCACATAGTGGTCCTGGCCAAGATGGTGCCCGACCCCGAGGGCCCTCCCTCCTCCTTCGAGGTGAACTCCGCGGAGAGGAGGGTGGTCCCCCGCGGCATCCCGCCGGTCATCAACCCCTTCGACGAGAACGCCCTGGAAGCCGCCATCCGCATCAAGGAGCAGGTCGGTGGGACCATCACCCTCCTCTCCCTGGGGAAGAACCTCTCCCGGGCGGTGATACTCAAGGCCGTGGCCGCGGGAGCCGACGCCTCCGTGCTCGTGGAGGACGACTCCCTGGACCAGGCGCTTTTGGACTCGCGTACCACGGCCACCCTCCTGGCCGCCGCGCTGCGCGACCTGGAGCCCTTCGACCTCGTCCTCTGCGGGCGCCAGGCCTCGGACACCAACGCCGGCGTGGTGGGACTGGGCGTGGCCGTGCTCCTGGGCCTCCCCGCCGTCACCCTGGCCCAGAAGGTGGAGGTGGCTGACGGCAGGGTGGTGGTGGAGAGGGTGCTCTCCGATGGCTACGAGGTGGTGGAGTGCGCCCTTCCCGCCCTGGTCACGGTGAGCGGGGAGGTGGGGGACCTGCGCTACCCCAGCCTGCAGGCCATAAGGGCGGCCAAGGAGCTTCCTCAGAGGGTGGTGAAGGCGCAGGAGCTGGGGGTGGAACTCCCGCTCCACCCCTGGACGGAGACCGCCTCCCTCCAGCCTCCCAGCCGGGAGAGGCGCTGCCGCCTGGTGGAGGCAGACTCCCCTGCGGAGGCGGGCGAGAAGCTGGCCCTCCTGCTGCGGGAGGAGAAGGTCCTGTGAAACCGGGTTTCCGAAGCAGGCGCGTGTTCCCTGTCGGGGCAGCACCCCGGCGCAGGTGAAGCGTGGCCGAGAGGAGGAATTCGAGCCGGCTTGAGGCAGAGAGGCTCGGCGCGGGTTCTTTCGAGCGGAAGCGTATAAGAAGGGTCTAGGGGAAGAATACGGGTTTGAGGCTTTGGTGAAGGGGATATTCTTCTTGGTGAGCGTCACTGAAAGCGAAACGGCATCGGCTCACGGAAGGAGCGGGCAGGGTATATTTTCCAACCTATTCCAGATGGCTGGGCTGTTTATGGCAGATATTGGTAACTGAAGGAAGAGCCGGCGAGGTTTGACGGGAGGTGAGGACGATGGCCATCGACCCCCAGGAGGTCTTCTGGGTCA
>MU158615.1:0-3474 GCA_015711895.1 Candidatus Solincola tengchongensis
CGGGGAGAAGAACCCTATGAGGGAGGGCGGGGGCCTAAAACGGCGTTATCCGGTCACATGTGAGCCACATGTCGCACTCCAAGGCTTGGAAGAGCGTCCAGGATATTAAATCCATTATCTGGAAAATGGTGCTTACCCCGGCGATGCAACGGTGACGGTCACGGGCACAGGTATGTTGGTGGAGGCATAGGGTCCATCTTGTCGGCCGAAAGGCCGATATGCAGGCTCCAACGCACTAAGGTCTGGTGCCATCCGGAATTGAGGAGATATAAGAAGATTAAAGATCGACCGAAGACAATGATCGGGTGGAACGGGCATTGACGGTCGGCCCACCTTTTTTCGTTCTCCAATAAGGCCATCAGGTCCTCGCGCTGAGGTAGCGACAAGTATTGACGGTTGACATATACTTTTTCATAATAAGACTGACCGGTTGGTCTAAAATATCGACGGCGGAGAAAGCGGCGGAGGATGCCCATCGGAGGCGGAAGGAATCGAGCGATGACGGGGAACCATCTCCCGCGGGGAGCCCGAAGGCGGCGAATCCCGAAGAATGGGCTTCGACGGTCTCAATACGAAGGAGGGGTCTCGTCGGTCTCGGTAAGGGATCGAGCCCCGGGCGTCGGACAATCAGCGGGAGGTGGGCGAGAGGACCGGTTTCCTGTGACGTTGGGGGCGGTATAGCGAAAGGGCACGTGGATGGCCGCGGAGAGGAAGACCCTGGGGTTGAGGAGGAATCCGGCGAAGGACGAGCGGGAGCAGGCCTTCAAGCGGGCCGCCCTCAAGTTCTTCTCCGCCAAGGGATACCACCGCACTACCATGTCCGAGATAGCCCTGGAAGCGGGCTTTGGGAAGGGCACCCTATACTGGTACTGGAAATCCAAGGAAGACCTCTACTTCTCCCTCATCGAGGACATGCATCGCGAGTTCCTCGACCTGGTGGAGCGAGCCGCGGAGAGGGAGGGCAACGCCTGGGATAAACTGTTCTGGCTGGGCAGAGAGATAATCGACCTCTATTACCGGGACCGCGATTACTGCAAGCTCTCCTGGAAGATGCGCGCCGAGGAATTGGAGACCTTCTCCCCGCAGCACGTGGAGCGGCTCTACCAATACATCAACCGCACCAAGGAGAAGCTGCAGGAGATAATGGCCCAGGGCGTGGAGGAAGGTGTCTTCCCCCCTTACGACCCTTATTACCTGGCTTGCATGCTCATGGGCCTGGTGGAAGGGATGGAGATACAGTGGCTGGAGGACTCCAGCTCCTTCGACCTGCGCCGGGCCATGGGCATGGCCATGGAGATGCTCCGTGCCTTCGCGGGCGGCAAGGCAGGGGCGGAAGCCGTGTCGGGGGGAGGAAAGGCGGTGGGTGCCGGGAGGGGTAGGGGCGAGGGGGTCCCGGAACCGAAGCCCGCAGACGGGGGACGGACGGCTAAAGGGAAGAGCGCCGAGCCTTCGGGCTCCGCGGGCGGAGGAGGCGGCGCTTCCCCCGAAATGGCGGGCGTAAGAGAAAAGGTTGAGGGCGGCAAGCCGAGGGAAAGATGAGGAAGAGGAGGTAAGAGATGTCCAGGTTGACCATTCTCGGCGGATGCGGAGCGGTGGGGAGCACCGCGGCGCGGGCACTGGCCGCCGGCGGGCACTTCTCGGAGCTGGTCATAGCCGACAAGGAGGAAGAGGCCGCCCGTCGTCTGGCCGCGGAACTGGGGGACAAGGTCTCCGCGGCCGCGGTGGACGCCGACGACGCGGGGTCCCTCAGGGAGGTGATGTCCGGTTCCGACGTGGTACTGAACTGCGTGGGGCCTTTTTACCGCTTCGGACCTCCCATCCTGCGGGCGGCCATCGAGGCGGGCGTGAACTACGTGGACATCTGCGATGACATGGACGCCACGCAGGAGATGCTGGCCATGGACGAGCAGGCCAAAGCGGCCGGGGTCTCGGCGCTGGTGGGCATGGGCAGCTCGCCGGGGATGGCCAACCTGCTGGTTAAGTTCACCGCGCAGACCCTTCTCGACCAGGTGGACTCGGTGGACATCTATCACGCCCACGGAGGCGAGCCCGTGGAGGGCCCGGCGGTGATCAAGCACCGCTTCCATTCCATGGAGATAGACATCCCCATGTTCCTCGACGGGGAATACCGTACCGTGCGCCTCTTCGAGGAGAGCGGGAAGGCCCTGGAGGAGATGACGGATTTCCGCGACGTGGGGACCTACCCCGTTTACGCCTACCCCCATCCGGAGACCATAACCCTTCCCAAGTACATCAAGGGCGTGAGGAGGGTGACCAACCTGGGGCTGGTCATCCCGGTGTCCTACGCCAACCTGATAAAGGACATGGTGCGCCTGGGGCTCACCTCCGACGAGCCGCTGGAGGTGCAGGGCCAGAAGGTCATACCCCGCGAGTTCGCCGTGGCTTTCGTCCTCTCCAGGCGCGACGCCCTGCTCAAGGAGGCGGGTATCGACTCCCCGCGGGGATGCCTGAAGATCGTGGTCAAGGGGATAAAGGACGGCGAACCCCATACCTACATCTTCCAGATGTCCTCCAGGGGCATGGGGATGGGCGAGGGAACGGGCATACCCGCCGCCCTGGGGGCCATAGTCATGGGGCAGGGAAAGATCGCCATGAAGGGGGTCTTCCCGCCGGAGGCCGCCGTGGATCCCATGGACATGATCAAGTTGGCCGGCGAGTTGATCAAGTCCAGCGGCAAGGGGGACCGCGCTCCCATTTACATAGAGCACGTGGACAAGGACGGCAAGGTGGAGACCCTGGACCTCAAGTTCTGAGGCCGCGTGGGGGGTCGGAACGGGTCCGGCGCGGAGAATCGATCCGCATGATCCTTGAACGGTGGTGACCTCCAAATGAGCGAGAAGTTCATCATCTCCCATGACGTGGGGACGGGCGGCAGCAAGGCGGTGCTGACCGACCTGGGCGGAAACATCGTGGCCTCCTGCTTTGAACCCTATCCGACCTCCTATCCCCACCCTCACTGGGCGGAGCAGGATCCGCTCGACTGGTGGATGGCGGTGACCGTGAGCACCCGCAAGGTCCTCAAGGAGAGCCGCATCAATCCACGCCAGGTGGCGGGCATGGGGTTCGCCGGCCAGATGCTGGGAGTGCTCCCGGTGGACGAGAAGGGCGTCCCCCTGCGCCCGGCGATCATCTGGATCGACAGCCGGGCCGACGAGCAGGCCGCCAGGCTGGTGCGTAGGTTCGGGGGCTCGCGGGTGCTCATGGCCCTGGCCGGCGCAGTCCCCTCGGGGAAGGACGTCGTTTGTAAGATACTCTGGATAAAGGAGAAGGAGCCAGAGGTCTTCGCCGCCACCCACAAGATACTGGACGTCACCGGTTACCTGGTCTTCAGGGCCACCGGGAACATGATCATCGACCACACCGGGGCGGGAGTCACCGGGATACTGAAGAACAAGACCCGGGAATGGGACAGGATGTTCGCGCGCCTGCTGGGAATACCCCTGGAGAAGATGC
>MU158615.1:3484-26275 GCA_015711895.1 Candidatus Solincola tengchongensis
GGGGCATGGGGGACGTGCCGGCCGCGGCCACCGGCTCCGGAGCCCTGGAGCACGGGGACGGCCACATCTACCTGGGGACCTCGGGATGGCTGGTGGTCTCCGTTAGGAAGCCCAAGAACCTGGGGAAGAACGGCATCGTCTCCGTGGCCTCCCCGGACCCGGAGATGTTCCTCATGATCGGGGAGACGGAGACCGCCGGGGCCTGCCTGAAGTGGTTCGCCGACAACTTCGCCACCGAGGAGGAGAAAAAGGAAGCGGCGCGGAGGGGGGACGAGATGGCCATCTTCGCCGTGCTCGACGAGGTGGTGGAGAAGGTGAAGCCGGGAGCGGAGCGCCTGCTCTTCACCCCCTGGCTCTTCGGGGAGAGGGCTCCCATTACCGACACCACCATACGTTCCGCTTTCGTCAACCTCTCCCTTAACCACAGCCGGGAGCACCTCCTGCGGTCCATATACGAGGGCGTGGCCTACAACTTCCGCTGGCTGGTGGACACGGTGGCGGACGCCGGGTTCCCCTGCCGCACCCTGAGGGCTATCGGCGGGGGCGCGCGGAGCGACGTCTGGATGCAGATCATGGCCGACGTTACCAGGAGGAACATCGAGGCGGACATCGAGGCGGTGGCCGATCCTCAGGAGGCGGGGGCCATCGGCTGCGCCTTGGCGGTGGCGGCGGCCCTGGGCGAATACGAAGGGTACCGCGACCTGAAGAAGGCGGTGCGGGTGCGGCGGACCTTCGAGCCCGACACCGCTTGCGTCCCGGAGTACGAGGAACTGTACGGCGTTTTCCGCGAACTGTACGGAAACCTGTGCGGCCTCTGCCGCCGCCTTAACCAGGGCGAGGAGGCCTGCGAAGCCGGATAGACGAGGAGGTAGGAAGAGATGCTCTATTACGAAGCCCAGCCGAAAGCCCTGCCCGAGGGCATAGACTACGACGAGTTCATCGTGGCCACCTATTACGCCGCCCTCCCCCGGGAGGCCATCATGTACTACCTGGCCCCCTTCCTGGCCGTGGAGCAGTCCACGGGGACCTGGACCCCGGTCCCCGGGGAGACGCCGGAGGTGAGGGCCAAGCACGTGGCCAAGGTCATCGGCATCCACGAGGTGCCCTTCTACGAGTTCGAGGTGCCCAGGGGGGTGGAGGAGCGCACCTACGTGGTGCAGATCGCCTTCCCCTTCCGCAACATCGAGCACCAGATACCCATGCTGCTCACCGCTGTGGTGGGAAATATTTCCATGGCGGGGAAGGTGAAGCTGCTCGACCTCTACTTTCCGAAGAAGTACACCGAGGGGTTCCGGGGCCCCAAGTTCGGTATCGACGGCATCTACGAGGCCCTGGGGATAAAGGAGCGCCGCCCCCTGCTCAACAACATGATAAAACCCTGCACCGGGTATTCCTGCGAGGTGGGGGAGAAGTTGTTCTACGAGGCGGCCCTGGGCGGGTGCGACGTGATCAAG
The DNA here is from genome assembly GCA_015711895.1 of Candidatus Solincola tengchongensis. Classification (GTDB taxonomy): domain Bacteria; phylum Actinomycetota; class Geothermincolia; order Geothermincolales; family RBG-13-55-18; genus Solincola_A; species Solincola_A tengchongensis. The sequence continues at coordinate 4,939 of MU158615.1, forward strand.
GACGACGAGCTCATCGCGGACATGGCCTTCAACCGGGTGGAGGACAGGGTGCGCGCCTATATGGCCATGGAAAGGAGGGTCTACGAGGAGACCGGGGAGCACACCCTGTACACGGTGAACGTCTCCGACAACCTGCCCAAGATGTTCGAGGTGGCCAAGCGCGCCGTGGACGCCGGGGCCAACGCCATCATGGTCAATTACCTGGCCGTGGGGCTCCCCGCCCTTCAGGCCCTGGCCGAGGACCCGGACATAAACGTGCCCATACTGGCGCACATGGACTGTGCCGGAGCCCTCTACGAGTCGCCGGTCTCGGGCATCGCCTCCCACCTGGTCCTGGCCAAGCTACCCCGTCTTGCCGGTGCCGATGCCATCGTCTTCCCGGCGCCTTACGGCAAGGCGCCCTATCTCAAGGACCGCTTCGTGTACACGGCGGACGTCATGCACTACCCCATGCACAACATCAAACCCTCCATGCCCATGCCCTCCGGGGGCATCACCCCGGAGATGGTCCCCACCTGCGTGGCGGACCTCGGCAGGGAGATCATGATCGGCTCCGGTGGGGGGATCCACGCCCATCCCATGGGGCCCACGGCCGGGGCCCGGGCCTTCCGCCAGGCCATCGACGCCACCATGCAGGGCATCCCGCTTCACGAGTACGCGAAGGACCATCAGGAGCTGGCCGTGGCCCTGGGCATCTGGGAGGGCGTCTTCAAGGAGACCACCGCGGAGGCGGGCATAGAGGCCAAGACCGAGCACCTGGGCTGACCCCAGCGATATATGCAGCCGGGCCGGTAATCCCTCAGGCGGGGGAAGGCCGCCATCCGCCCGTTCATCGGATCTGAGGGATCCGTTGATCACCCGCCTCGGGATTGCCTTGCCTCAGGCCTCGAGTTCTTTTGGGATAAGCGGGTTACGGGAACAGGTGGGCAGGGAAAGAAAACGCCTTTTGACCCCGGCAATCCTCTTGATGAGACCCCGGCCTTCGCGGTCGGCCTCCTGCAGCGTTCTCGGGAAGATCTGGAATGCGGTACCCTTCAGCAGGCCAAACGGCCCGATCAATCCTTCTCTTCCTCAAGACCCAACCTTTCCAGGCGCAATACCTTGAAGAGGACGTAGACCACGGACAGGATGAGCAGGAAGTTGATGAGGACGCCGATGAAATGCCCGTACTTGAAGACGGACTTCCCAATGGTGAAAGTGAGCTCGTCCAGAGTGACCTTACCTATAATAGCTCCTATGATGGGATTGATGAGGTCGGTAACCAGGGCATTCACCAGCGCACCGGTGGCCACGCCCACGATAAGGCCTATGGCCATGCCCACAACAACTTATTTACGCACGAACTCGACGAAACCTCTCATGGTCCCTACCCCCATATCCGGTTCCTTCAAGCAAGACCCCGACACATTTTCAAACTCGATGGATTTTTCTTTGTGAGGAAGGAAATGCCTTCCTGAAGGCTCGCGAACGGGCGCACGGGGATCCCCCTCCGCTGATCTGCATCCTGGTACAATGCGTTTTCAGGCCGAGTGAAGGAATGAGCCCGAAATGACCGGAACCGAGGCCGGGAATTGCCGCAGGCCGTATTTCAGAGGGGCAGGCGCTGTTCCGCCTCGGGCAGGAGCATCCGGGCCCGGGGGATGTACAGGGAATGGATGCTCTTCCCCGGCGCTATCTCGCGGATCTTCCTCGAGATCTCATGCTCTCCGAGGGTCATGCGGGCGGTTCCGGGCAGGAAGCTCCTTCCGAGGGAGGTGGAAAGTCCCCGGATGGAGGTGAAGAGCAGCTCCCTGTCTTTCACCGTGTAGGTGTTGAAGTCGAAATAGGTCTTCATGCGGGGCAGGGATTTCTTCACCTCCAGGCTCAGTATATGCCTGCCCTGCTCCTCAAGGGTGCAGGTCACCGTCTCCTCGCCCTCCTCGAAACCGATCTCCGCCATGAACTTGGGATAGCCCCAGATGTCGATGCCGGCGTGGAGGGCGACCTCCGTGGTCACCGGGAGCTGCCAGACGAAGGCCTCGAAGGAGAGGGAGGCGGCCATGCGCAAGGGCGGGATGAGCATGGGGTTGACTCGCGGCCGGTAGCGCGCCGGCACGGCTATGGCCAGTTCCCGGTAGGGACCGATGCTCGTATCCCGGTAGTCGAAGGCCATGACCGCAAGGAGGCCCTTTCCGGGCATCACCTCCGCCGGCACCAGCTTGGAGGTGGGCAGCAAATCGCGGAGCTTCAGGGTGGGAGCCAGGAAGATCCCGGCCACGGCGAAGACCTCACGGTAGAGAATCGGAACGGCGCAGGAGCCCCCGGTTATCTGCACTTCCCTCTGCTCAACGTCCGCGAAGAAGAGCCCTTCCATGTTACCTCCTCCGTTCCCCCGATGGCGCTGGCCCCCGGATTCCGATACGCCGTGACGGCCGCTGGTAAAGGACGTCTGCCGCCGTGCCGCGGTCGGCATTATTATACCTGCCCTCAGCGCGGAGTTTTAAACGGATGGGAGGAGGTCGAAGCGCAAGGCCGGGTTCGTGGCTCGGGCGAAGGAGTTCGGAACCTGGCGGGCGGAGCCCGAAAAAAAGCGGGAGATAGGGCAAGAAAGGCCGGTCTCGGGAAGGCGGGGCCGCGGTTCAGTACTTGGAGAGGGTTCCCGTCTTTCGAGCGTGGTTCACGGCGAGGCGGAAGAGGGCCAGGCTGAGGGGGAGCAGAGTAATGGTAATGATTGCCAGTACGGCCATCTTCCCGCGCAGTTCGTGCAGGCCCGCTCCGCGCAGGAGGGCGGCGCGCAGCCCTTCCAGGGACCAGGTGATGGGAAGGGCCTTGGAGAGAGGCCTCAGCCATGCGGGGAGCACGGTGACCGGGTAGAAGAGCGCGCCGAGGGGGACGGAAAGGCTGCTCACCAGCCAGTTGACGGGGTCCCCGCGCTTGAAGGTGACGATGAAGGAGGCGGAGATTATGCCCAGGGAGGAGAAGGCGGCGACGGTGAGGGCGAAGATGAGCAGCGCGGCGCCCCAGTTGGCCCCGGCGTAGGAGACGCCGAAGAGGGCCCCCGTCCCCAAAAAGGCCAGGGCGGCCAGGGAGGTGAAGGTAAAGCGCCACAGGGAGGAGGAGAGGACCACGGTCACCAGGGAGGTGGGGGTGGACATGACCGCCTCCAGGGTCCCGTCCATCTGCTCCTCGCGCAGGCTCTCCGCGAAGGACCCCAGGCCGGTGCGTAAAAACAGGGCCAGGGCCATCCCCACCAGGGCGAAGGAGAAATAGTCGTCGGCCGACCCTCTCACCATGGAAGGATCCACCATCTTCCCCAGGAAATAGAAGATGGTGACGGAGAAGAGCAGGCCGGCCAGGGAGAGGAGGAAGTTGAAGCGGTAGCTGGTCTCGATGAGGAAATCGCGTTTCAGGAAAGCCAGGCACTTTCTCACCGCGCACCTCCGGCAACGCTCGACCCCCCACCACCCACCAAGGCCACGAAGATGTCCTCCAGCCGGGCATCCTCTCCCAGCTCCCCCTTACCTCTCTCCATGAGCTCGTCGAGCGGTCCGGCATAAAGGATCCGTCCCCGGTCCAGGAGCACCAGCTCCCGGCAAAGCCTCTCCGCTTCGCGCATGTCCTGGGTGGCCAGGAGCACGGTCTTGCCCCTCTCCTCAACCAGCCTGCGGCGGATGAAGTCCTGCAGGGGGAGGGCGGTCTCCGGGGAGAGGGAGCGGGTGGGCTCGTCGAGCAGGAGTATCTCAGGGTCGTGCAAGAGGGCCCGGGCCAGGGACATCCTCTGGCGCATCCCGGCCGAGTAGTCGGAGAAGGGTACGTCCAGGTTCTCCTCCAGTCCCAGAAGGCGGGCGACGTCGTCTATCCGCCGCGACGCGACGCGGCGTTCCAAGCCCTGGAGAGAAGCGAAGAATTCCAGGTTACGCCGCCCGGTGAGCCTCCAGTAGAAGCTGCGTTCCTCCCCGGAGGCCATCCCCAGCTGGCGCCGGTACCGGTAGTCGTTTCTCTCCAGCTCGCGGCCCATGACCGTGACCTTTCCCGAGGTGGGGAGCAGCAGGTTCATGATTATCCTCAGGAGGGTGGTCTTGCCCGCGCCGTTGGTCCCCAGTATCCCGAAGATGCTACCGCCGCTCACGCAGAAGCTGACCCCGTCCAGGGCTCTTACCTTCCCCCGCCTCCAGCCGGGCTGGAGGTAGGAGCGCAGTCCCCGTCCCGGCCTGGGGAACTCCTTGACCAGGTCCACAATCTCCAGAACCGGTCCCCGAGAGGTCCCGTCCGGCATAAGGGCTCACCGCCTTCCTTCAGGGCCTTACCTTGGAGAAGGGTACCAGCAGCGAATAGTCCACCAGATCGGCCATGGCCCGGGAGTAGGTGTCCACCCCTAGCTCCTCCGCCGCCGCGGGGGGGTTGAGCCCTCCGGCCACCACCAGGCCGACCCGGTCCTTGGGACAGGGTATCTCCAGGCAAGGCTGCCCCGGTTTCCCCAGCACCACTAGGCCTCCCATGCGGGCGGTCTTCATCTCCTCCAGTATCTCGGCGGCCCGCTCGCGGGCGCTGGCCGGGATCTGCCGGAAGGAGGCGCATATCCTCCCGTTGCCGGTCTCCGCCGCGGCGTGGACGCCGGTCATCTTTCCCTTGATGAAGATCTCGATGGGGTCCAGGGTGGAGCCGGAGTAGCTGATGATCTCCGTGAAGCGGCGGGGCCTACCATCCTGCATCTCCAGGAGGCCTCCGAAGGTGGATTCCACCGGTATCCCGTGGCGAAGGAACACGGCGTTCAGGGTCACGCTGCACAGGGTTGCCCAACCCACCATCCCGGAGGGCACCTCCAACCGGCCGATGCGCCCGCCCGGGCCGGATCGCTGCACCAGGTCGGAAAGGCAGAGGCCGGCCCGGAAGGCGCCGCGCATGGCCTCCATGGCCCTCGGCTCCTGTTCCTGAGGGAAGAAGGTGATGTTCACCACCACGCGACCCTTTCCCGTGCGCAGGTCGTAGTCGGTGCGCCAGGCGAGGTCGTCTATGCGCGCATTGACGAAGCCCAGGCGTTCCACGGCCAGGGCACCCTCCACTTCCCTGGCCCCCTTCTCGGTGAGCACCCGACCACTCCTTCCCACCAGGCGTGTGTACCCCCTGGCGTCGAGGTGGAGGAGGTGATAGCGCACCGTCCTCTCGTTGAGGTCCAGCCCCTTGCGGGACAGCTCGCGTGAGACGGCCCTCGCCCCGAGGGGTTTACCCGCCTCCTGGAGGACCTCCAGGATGGAGAGGGTCTTGCGCTCCAGAAAGGCATCCTCATTCATAATCGGCAACTATTTACCGTTATATGGTCTTGACATAGCAATTTTTAAGCTTATTATAGGTAATAGGTTACCTATTGCCGATTATTATAGACTATACGCCTCAAGGCGTAAAGTCCCTGGAGCGGTGCTCTCTGTCACCTCCAGGGGTTAGACTGTCAATGGTCGTGGGCAGGTTTTGCGATTAATATATTCCATGACCCGGATGCGGTGAGGACGCCGGGTTCGTCATCCCGAACCCGCGAGGAAGACCGATGGCCTTGCGAAAGGCGGTAGATAGTTGAAACGCATAATCCCCCGTGAGGAATACTGCATCGGCTGCCGCCTATGCGAGATACACTGCATCGTCCAGCACTCCAAGAGCCGGAACATCATCAAAGCCTTCAAGAAGGAGCGGAGGCCGGCCAAGAGGGTGGAGGTCGAGGAGCACGGCCACGTCTCCTTCGCCCTGCAGTGCCGGCACTGCGAGGAGGCCCCCTGCATCACGGCCTGCCTCTCGGGGGCCATGCAGAGGGATGGCGTGTCGGGAGTGGTGGTCCACGACTCCCAACGTTGTGTGGGCTGTTGGACCTGCATCCTGGTCTGTCCCTATGGGGCCGTGCGCCGGGACGGGGAGGGAAAGAAGGTCGTGGGTAAGTGTGACCTGTGCCCGGACCTGGAGGTGCCGGCCTGCGTGGCCAACTGCCCGAACGAGGCCCTGGTGCTGGTCGAGGAGTAGGCGCACGTAGGCATGGAACCGGATTGGCACTCGGCCCGTCCGGCGCCCGAGGGTAGTCCCCGGGGGAGGTATAGGAAAGGGTCGCGCGGGAGAAGAGGAAGAGGCGCGGACATGCGGAAATACGACTACGTGGTGGTGGGCAACTCGGCGGCGGCCATCAACGCCTGTGACGCCATCCGCAGCTTGGACCCGGACGGTAGCCTGGCCCTGTTCGGCGAGGAGAAGCGCCGCTGTTATTCCCGTCCCCTTATCTCCTACCTGGTGATGGGGACCGTCGACGAGAAGGGGATGTACTACCGCCCCCCAGATTATTACCGCAGGCGGAAGATCGACTTCCATGCGGGGAGCAAGGTGGAGGCGGTGGACCCGGAGCGGCGGTGCCTGGAGACCTCGGATGGCGAGAGGTATAAGTGGAGGAGGCTGCTTCTGGCCACCGGGTTCCGCCCCTTTATGCCCCCGGTAGAAGGACTGGAGGAGGCGATGTACCTCACCTTCGTGTCCTGGGATGACGCCAGGACCATGCTCCGCCTGACGTCCCGCCCCCTGAGGTCGCTGGTGATGGGGGCCGGCCTGATAGGCATGAAGGCTGCGGAAGCCCTTCACTCCCGGGGATGCGAGGTCGTTGTGGTGGAGAGGATGGACCGTGTCCTCCCCCTGGCCCTGGACGAGACGGCCTCGGAGATGGTGGCCGCGCGTTGCAGGGAATCGGGCATAGAGATACTTACGGGCCGCAGCGTCTCGCGGGTCGCGGCCCGCGGCGGATACCGCGGTACGGCGGTCCTCGATGACGGTGCGGAGCTGGACTTCGACCTCCTGGTGGTGGCGGTGGGGGTGAGGCCGCGCACCGAGCTCGCCGAGGTGGCGGGTCTGCGCTGCGAGGGCGGGATCGTGGTGGACGAGCATCAACGGACCTCCGAGCCGGACGTCTACGCCGCCGGTGACGCCGTGGTGGCCTATGACCTTGTGCGCGGTGAACCCACGGTGAACGCCCTCTGGCCGGTGGCGGCCTTACAGGGAAAGTACGCGGGCCTGAACATGGCCGGGAAGGAGGCCCCTTATCCCGGTGGCAACTCCATGAACGCCGTGGAGTTCTTCGGGCTTCCCGTGCTCTCCGCCGGCGTGGTCAACCCGCCCGACGCTTCTTATGAGGTGCTCATCCGGCGGGGCGAGGACGGCGATTACCGCAAGGCGGTTATCCGGGGAGATGTGCTGGTGGGCATGCTGGTGGCCGGAAAGATAGAGAGGGCGGGAATCCTCACCTCCCTCATCCAGGAGAGGGCCAACGTGCGGAGGATAAAGGGTTTCCTCCTCGAGGAGGGCTTCGGGCACATCCATTTCCCGCGCTCCATGAGGGAGGAACGCATCGTGGAGGCGGTGGCCGGCCTGGCCAAGCAGGAGCGCGAGGCTCGGCAGGAGCGCGAGAGGAGAAGGAGATAAGCGGCCATGCTCAGAGAGGTACGCTTTCGCGACGACAAGGATTTCTCCGGGTGTTCCATATTCGGGATGATGAACGTCCGTGGGGAGAGGTTCAACGGAGAACCCATGATCACGGCCATCGCCAACATGAAGGAGAGGAGCAACGGACTGGGCGGCGGCTTCGCCGCTTACGGCATCTATCCCCAGTACGCCGAGCTGTACTGTTTCCACATGATGTACGACGACCGGGGGGCCAGGGAGGAGACGGAGGAATTCTTCAAGAGCAGGTTCGATGTGGAGGGCGCGGAGGTCATCCCCACCCGCCCCTGCGAGGGGGTGGACGACCCCCCGCTCCTGTGGCGTTATTTCCTGCGGCCCAGGGAAAGCCTGGTCTGCTCGGAGCGGGAGGCCGACGATTTTGTGGTCCAGGCGGTGATGCACATCAACGTCAGGATAGAGGGTGCCTTCGTCTTCTCCAGCGGGAAGAACATGGGGGTCTTCAAGGGGGTGGGCTTCCCCGAGGACATCGGCCGCTTCTTCCGCCTGGAGGACTACGAGGGCTACACCTGGGTGGCCCACGGCAGGTTCCCCACCAATACCCAGGGATGGTGGGGAGGGGCACATCCCTTCAACATCCTGGACTGGTCTGTGGTGCACAACGGGGAGATCTCCTCCTACGGAATAAACCGCCGCTACCTTGAGATGTTCGGGTATATCTGCACCCTGCACACGGACACCGAGGTCATCGCCTACGGGGTGGACCTTCTGCTGAGGAAGCACGGGCTCACCGTAGAGGACATGGCCAGGGTCTTCGCCGCGCCCCTGTGGACGGAGATAGACCGCATGCCGCCGCGAGAGCGGGAGGTGCACACCGCCCTGCGCCAGACATACGGTTCCCTGCTCCTCAACGGTCCCTTCAGCATCATCATCTCCAACCGGAGCCAGATGATAGGGCTCACGGACCGCATCAGGCTGCGGCCCCTGGTGGCCGGGCGCAGCGGTGAATTCATGTACATCTCCTCCGAGGAGGCTCCCATCCACCTGGTGGACGACGGCCTTCAGGAGACGTGGATCCCGCAGGGAGGGGAACCCATCATAGCCGAGCTGGCGGAGAAGATGGAGGAAATCGAGACGAAGGGCGCCGAGGTCATATCCCTTCCTGCTTCGGATTCGGCTTGATAGGGAGGCTGGAGGGCTTGAAGAGCTACCTCTTACCGCAGTTCCTCATCGACCGGGACGACTACCGGTGCATCCGGTGCGAGGTCTGCGCCCGGCAGTGCGCCTTCGAGGTGCACTGGTACGACGAGGAGGAGGACGCCGTCTTCGCCGACGAGAGCAAATGCGTGGGCTGCCTGCGCTGCGCCACCCTGTGCCCTACCAACGCCCTGGTGGTGAGGCACAACCCGACCCAGCATCCCCCAAACGCCAACTGGACCAGGGAGGTCCTGCAGAACATCTACAAGCAGTCGGAGACGGGTGGTGTCCTCCTGACCGGGATGGGTTGCGACACGGACTACCCCATCTACTGGGACCGCATAGTCCTGGACGCCAGCCAGGTGACCAATCCCTCCATAGATCCCCTCCGGGAACCCATGGAGCTGCGCACCTACCTGGGGGCCAAGCCCGACGCCCTTAAGGTGGGAAGGAAGGGAGGCAAGCCCTCCCTGGAGACCAGGATAACCCCCCAGCTTAAACTGGAGACCCCCATCATGTTCTCGGCCATATCCTACGGGGCCATCAGCTACAACGCCTGCGAATCCCTGGCCCGCGCCGCGGCGGAGGCGGGGACCTACTACAACACCGGGGAGGGCGGGCTGCACCGCAACCTCTACAAGTACGGGGAGCATACCATATGCCAGGTGGCCTCGGGGCGTTTCGGGGTTCACGCGGATTACCTGGAGGTGGCGGCGGCGCTGGAGATAAAGATAGGACAGGGGGCCAAGCCGGGCATCGGAGGCCACCTCCCGGGGGAGAAGGTCAGCGCCGAGATCTCCCGCACGCGCATGATCCCCAAGGGCACGGACGCCCTTTCCCCCGCCCCGCATCACGACATCTATTCCATCGAGGACCTGGCCCAGCTCATATACGCCCTCAAGGAGGCCACCCACTGGAGCAAACCGGTGTCGGTGAAGATCGCCGCGGTGCACAACTCCGCGGCCATAGCCTCCGGGATGGTGCGTGCCGGGGCAGACATCATAGTCCTCGACGGGATCCGTGGGGGCACCGGCGCAGCGCCCACCATGATTAGGGACAACGTGGGCATCCCCATCGAGCTGGCCCTGGCGGCGGTGGACGATCGCCTGCGCCAGGAGGGCATCCGCAACCGGGCGAGCATCGTGGTGGCCGGCGGCATCCGTTCCTCCGCAGACGTCGTCAAGGCCATAGCCCTGGGGGCGGACGCGGTGTACATCGGGACGGCGGCACTAGTGGCCTTGGGGTGCCACGTGTGCCAGAAGTGCTATACCGGGAAGTGCAACTGGGGCATCGCCACCCAGGATCCCTACCTGTCCAAGCGCCTCAACCCCGAGGTGGGGGCCCGCCGCCTGGTGAACCTCCTCCGCGCCTGGTCCCACGAGATAATGGAGATGCTGGGCGGGATGGGCATAAACGCCATCGAGAGCCTGCGCGGCAACCGCCTGCGCCTGCGGGGCGTGGGCCTCACCAGGGAGGAATTGGACATACTGGGCATTAAACACGCAGGTGCCTGAAAGGGGAACCTCCCGGTGCCCGGCCCGTCTCTTCATTTGTGAGGCGCGGCCGCGCAGTTGGAGGAAGGGGCCGGGTTACGAAGAAAAAAATGAAATGAGCGGAATAAGCATGCCGAGAGGAGAGGGACGGGTGACGGGGAGCGCGGAGTTGTAGGGGTGAAGCGGGAATGAAGATCGATGTCGACCACCATGCCGGTCTCCCGGGCGTCTTCATGCGTGTCGACGGCAGGGTGAAGATAAACGCCCGCCATCTGCACTACCGGGAGCTGAACAACATGATCAAGGGCGCCGCCTCGGAGGGCGTCGAGGAGATCGTGGTGGAGAACGTCTTCGGGCAGCGCTATATAGGATCGGGCATCCGGCGCCCGGTGCGCATCGTCATCCACGGGGTCCCCGGCAACGACCTGGGAGCCTTCATGGACGGACCCCGCATCACCGTGGACCGCAACGCCCAGGACGGAGTGGGGAACACCATGAACAGCGGTTTGATAGTGGTGCACGGCCGGGCCGGGGATATCGTGGCCATGGGCATGAGGGGAGGGAGGATATTCATCCGCGACGGGGTGGGCTACCGCGCCGCCATACACATGAAGGAATACCGGAAGCTTCGCCCCGTGCTGGTCATCGGCGGCGATACACAGGACTTCCTCGGCGAGTACATGGCTGGCGGGCTGGTCATAGTGCTCGGCCTGAAGGGAGGGAAGGGAAAGAGGTCCAGGTTCAGAGCCCGGCACATCGGTACCGGGATGCACGGGGGCCTGATCTTCCTGCGCGGGGAGATCGAGGAACATCAGCTGGGCAAGGAAGCGGTCGCCGTTCCGGCCACGCAGGAGGACAAAGAGCTCATCCGTCCCTTCGTGGAGGAGTACGCGGGTTATTTCGCCGCCGACGCCGCGTCCATAATGGGCTCCGATTTCCTCAAGATATACGCCCGGTCCCATCGCCCCTTCGGTGGACTCTACGCGTATTGAGCCCCGAGAGGGTCTCCTCCCCCGTCCACGGTAGCGCCGGATGCGACACCCAAGCCCCCTTGAGTGGCGCCGTCTCGAACACGGACCCAAAGAGCGGGAACGATGCGCGGAAGCGGAAGTCCATCCATGGCCGACCACCCCGGCGGGCGGTGCGTGGAACCCGAAACGACAACCGGACCTGGCTTGCGGATGGCGCCTTTTCGCGTGAGCTCCATGGAGTGGGGTTGCCGGGGGACCCTTCCGCCTCCGGGCGGGAGGAAAGGCGTCCGCGGGATTTCGCCACTCGATCCCCCGAAGCTTGGCAGGCGAACCGGGCTGCGCCAGAGCCTGGCCGCTGAACCCGGCGCATCCTGTGCCACAGCAGCTTTTTCGTATATCCTAGAGATGAGCCCATGAGAGCGGGGGTACTAGTGAAGGTATATATTTCCAGTCAAGGACCTCGAGAGAAGCTGCTGCGCGAGTCCCTGGAGGGCGATTACCAGACCGCCGTTTACCGGCCCCGGGAGGAAGAGCCGGTAGAGGGGGAGGTACTCGTGTTGGACCTGGCGGACGAGGGGAGCGAATGGCAGGGCCGGATGTCGGGCCTCAGGAGCTCTCTGCCCGAAGGGGTGAAGGTGTTGGCCGTGCTCCGCCTCGACCAGTTGGCGGAGGTGACGGGGGAAGCCCCGGTGGACGATTTCGTGCTCGCCGGTTCGACAGCCGAGGAGATAAGGGCACGGGTCAGGAGGTTGGCCGGGGAGGGCAAGGGGACGGTCCCCTCGCGCGGGCTGGTCATAGACGAGGACCGCTACCAGGTGAGGGTGGACGGCACTCCCGTGGAACTGACCTTCAAGGAGTTCGAGCTGCTCCGTTTCCTGGCCTCCCGCCCCGGAAAGGTATTCACCCGCCAGGTCCTCCTGGAGCAGGTATGGGGTTACGACTATTTCGGCGGGACCAGGACCGTGGACGTGCACATTCGCCGCATCCGCTCCAAGATAGAACGTGAGGGCCGGACGTACATACGGACCATCCGGGGAGTGGGCTACGCGTTCGAGCCCTTGGGCGTGGATCCTTCCTGAACCTTTCCTTCATGGCTCGGGCCGGGATTCCGGCTCCTGCAGGCACCGGCAGTTGATCGCCGCCCCTACCCGTGCCGGAGGCACGCTCGTGCGCCTTCCGGCTGTGCGGCGTGAGGCCCTTGGGCTTCTCTTCCCCGCTGCGGCCACGCGACAGGGCCTTGTCCACCAGGCGATAAGGCGAGAGGGATGATCTTCTCGAGGGGGCTCCGGTTGCCCCCCGCGCCCCTGCTCCCAAGGCGGCCGGTTCCGTCTCGGTCAGGGGCAGCGCATCCACCGCGACTTCGAGCTCGAAGAAGAGTAGACACCGCTTCAGCCTTTCCCCGGCTTTCTTCGCTCCGGCCGAGGAAGGCGCGGATATCCGCATCGCTGGTGCCGGTGTGGTCTCCTCGGGCGATGGAGCCCACCAGCCTAATCTCCCTGACCTCGGGGCAGGAGGCCTTCAGTCTCCAGGCTGGTGATCTCAGCCTCTCGGCCGTCTCGCCGCCGTCAAGCCATATGCTCCCGACAGAACCACAGGACCTTATCCGCTGTATCAACCGCTTTCGAGGCCGTCTTGCGGTAGCAGCAACCGGCCGGCTTTCCCATTGTCGAGACCGTGGGGGTGAAGGGCGGGAATACGATAAGCGCCCCTTTCCCTTGACAATATAAAAATTTTCGTTTTGTATGGAAATGAGAAAAGGGGAGGGGGGATGGCTGAGGAAAAGGAACAACGTCTCCTGTGAAGTGGAGTGAGGATCTTCCCACCGGATCCAGGCAGGGGAACGGTTGGCGAAAGGGACGGGATTAAAAGAACGGGAACGGTCGTTGCCTCTTACGAAAACCTCATACCACATCTCCTAAAGGTGGGGCTACATCCAGACCAAGGGCGGCGGTAATCGCTGCCATCGAATTCCGGCAATCGTCGCGTCGTCCTCTAATGGTGCCACGTGGCGCTCGGAGGACGGGCATGTCCGGGCGGCAGCGCGTTGAAATCGGCGGTGTGGTGATCCTATGCGGAACGGGGGGATGGCCATGGACGGATTGAACGTCAGCGGGGCAGAGGAGATCTCCGACGTCGCTTACCAGGAACTGGAAGATATTGTGGGAAGGGAGAACGTGTCCAAGGAGCCGGGGGTGCTCGACGGCTATGCATGGCAGCCCATGGGGAACGAGGACCCGGCCAAGTGGGTCAAGCGGCCCGTGGCCGTGGTGCTCCCCTCCAGTGCCGAGGAGGTCCGCGAGGTGGTGAGGACATGCAACCGTCATGGCCTGAAGTTCAAGGCCTTCGCCACCGGTTGGGGGATCTTCAGCGCCGTGACCTACGACAACGTTGTCCAGATCGACCTGCGCAGGATGGACCGTATCCTGGACATCGACGAGCGGAACATGTACGCGGTGGTGGAACCCTGCGTGTGCGGCGCCCAGCTTCAGGCCGAGGCCATGAAGGTGGGCCTGAACACCCACATCATCGGTGCGGGCCCGGTGTGTTCCCCGCTGGCCAGCGCCACCTCCGGCTGGGGGGTGGGGTGGGACAGCATCTACATGAGCTACAGCGCCAGGAACGTTCTGGGGGTGGAATGGGTTCTGCCGGACGGGGAGACGCTCAGGCTGGGGACCCTGGGTTCCGGTAACGGCTGGTTCTCCGGAGACGGGCCGGGCCCCTCGCTGCGGGGCCTGATGCGAGGTTCCACCGGGGCCCTGGGCGGGCTGGGGGTTTTTACCAAGGGAGCGATAAAGCTCTACAACTGGCCGGGACCGCCGCGCGTGGAGACGGAGGGCCTTCTCCTCGACGCGCAGGCCAAAGTCCCGAAGAACGTCAGGTTCCACCTCTGCGTATTCCCGGACAGGAGACGCCTGGCGGACGCGGTGTACAAGATAGGGGAGACGGAGATAGGATACCTGGCCACCAGGACGTCCATCGCCGCCTTCATCTACACCATCGGGCCGCACCTCCTGAGGAGGATAACCGCCACCTCCTACCTGCGCAGGGTCTTGAACGACGCCCTCAAGGGGACATTCGTCATCATGCTGGTGGGGAACACCAGGGAGGAGACGGAGTTCCAGGAGGCCGCGCTGAAGGAGATAATAGCCGAGCACCAGGGGATGTCGCTGGAGATCATGGGCACCCCGGCCATGGGCCCCATGATGCTCATGAACTTCCTCCGCGTGACGGCCATCCCCATGGTCTTCAGGATGGGCGGGATATTCAGCAGCGCCCTGGACCGCAACGAGACCTGGGATACCCAGCTTGACTGGTCGGAGATCGGCGAGGAGATCAAGCGCAAGTGGATAGCCCGCGGGGGGATCCTGGACGACCTGGGAGACAATCCCTTCATGGCCCTGTACGAGAACAACGCCTGGGCACACTGCGAGGAGGTCTGGCAGTACGACGCCGGCAACCCGAAGCATCTTGAGTCGCTGGCCCCCATGTTCATCGAGTTCTCCATCGCCGCCATCGAGAAGTGCATGGAGCCCCTCTCCTCCTGCGACGCCCGCCTGCGGAAGACCATAAGCCCGATGATGGGCCACTACAACGAGTGGCAGAAGAGGATATCCTCCGCCGTGGATCCCCGCCGTGCGGCCGATACCGGCGAGTATTGCGACGAGGGCGAGTTCGACTTCTCCAAGGTGGAGCCGGAGCTGAAGGCCAGGCTCGACCGGCTTATCGCCGAGAGGTCCTGGACGGAGGAGGGCCCTCCCGCCTAGAGGGCGCCTATCCCTTTGCTACCGCCGCCGTCGGAGCGGGACGGTGTTTGCATGAAGTATGGCGTGGCGGCTGCGAAGCGAAGGAGGAAGGAATCAGACTGGTAAATTATGACATATGGATATGGAGGCGCCAAGCACAGGAAGGAAAAAAGACGCCAGAGGAGATGTCGAGGGAGATGGGCGACGGTTGAGCGAAAGCGACCTCCCAAGGCATCGTGGAGCCGGGGACCGCGTCATATATGCGCATGTCCGATGGGTTCCGGAACCATGAGGGTTTATCGGGGGTTGAACGGTGTGCCCGCAGGCTGGGGCAGGTACGGGAAACGCGCTCCGTCCTTTTAATCGTGGGGGAGGTGATTCACCGGTGGAAAAGTGGGATGTGGTGATAGTCGGGGCCGGACCGGGTGGGTCCTACGCCGCCAAGACCGCCGCCGAGGCGGGGCTGAGGACCGTCTTCTTCGAGCGGGGCCGCAAGCCGGGGGAGAAGAACTCCTCGGGATGCGGCCTGGGGCAGAGGTGGTGGCGCGACTTCCCGGAGGTCATGGAGGCGGTGACCAGGATGCCCTCCTACCGCAAGGTGGAGATGGTGGTCATCAACATGGTCGACGAGGACCTGCGCCTCCGCTTCCGCTGCGGGACCAACGGCTCCGACCTCTGTGCCGGACGCTTTCCCAATCGAAAGGGCATGGAAGGTGCCAGCGTCTACAGGATGGACCTCGATCCCTATCTGGCCGAGCTGGCGGTGAAGGCGGGGGCGGAGCTGCGCACCTCCACCCTGGTGACCGACGTCATCATGGAGAACGGACAGGTCAAAGGCGTGCGCACGGAGAGGGGGGAGCCAGTGTATGCCGAGGTGGTCATCGCCGCCGACGGGGCCATGTCCACCATGGCGCGCAGATCGGGGATGCGCAACCGCTGGGGCGGCGGGTGCACCAACGTCCTCCAGCTGGATTACGCCTGCGACGAGGAGATGATGGACGACGTCATCGGGGATGCCGAATGGTGCTGGTTCGGCGGGGCGGTGGGATACCAGGTGAACTTCCGGAGCAGCTTCCACATCTCCGTGGGCGGAGGCTGGCTGGACAGGGACCTGAAGGGATACCGCCGGCATGACGATCTTAAATCCCTCATAGACGTGCCCGCCTTCCAGGCCATGTGCCGGGCGGTGAAGGCCAGGCCGAGGGAGTTCCAGGCCCATCTCCTCCCCTGGCTGAAGAGGCCGGTCAAGTCCTATACCGGCGGCATGATGCTGGTGGGCGACGCGGCCGGGTTCCCCTGCCCGCTGGAGGCGGAGGGCGTCTGGCACGCCTGTTACTCGGGGAAGATTGCCGCGGAGACCGCCGCCTGGGCCATATCCCGCGGCGACGTCTCAGAGAACGCGCTGAGCGAATACGAGAAGAGATGGAAGGCCTCTTTCCTGGGAAAGGAACACGAGTTCGGCGAGGAGTTCGTGGACATCTGGGAAGGTGCCATCATGAACCGGGAAAAGGCTCTGGAGCAGCTCCAGTTGATGCTGGAGTTCACCATGCTCCAGCCCTTCTCCATCGTCTTCGACTGGGCGGATGCCCACATGGATTGCTTCAACCACCACCTGAGGCATTTTCTGGAACTGGCGCCGCAGTTCTCCGACTTCGGAAGGACCTATCTCGCCCCTCTGGCCAGGGGCGTCTGGCCAAGCAACGTGAAGAGGATACTCCTGATGCTCAAGCCGAGGATACCGGTGCTCAGGAACCTCTCGGACCGGAATTACTTCCGGGTCATGGCCAGG
Organism: Candidatus Solincola tengchongensis; assembly: GCA_015711895.1. Lineage (GTDB taxonomy): Bacteria > Actinomycetota > Geothermincolia > Geothermincolales > RBG-13-55-18 > Solincola_A > Solincola_A tengchongensis. The sequence continues at coordinate 21,530 of MU158615.1, forward strand.
TTGTTCAGACAACTGGCGCCATTCCTGGACCCCACGGCGGAACAGGATGCCCCCCTTCCCAGGGGGAGCCTGGAGAAGCGAGGTGGTGAGAGGAGATGAGCGAGGGGAGGATAGATTTCAAGAGCCTCGTCAAACGCGTGGACGCGGATAAGACGGGCGATTTCATATCCTATGACCCGGAGAAATGCGACGGCTGCGGGCTGTGCGCCGTGATCTGCCCCTTCAAGCTGTGGTCGGTGAAGGAAGGGAAGGCGCGGCTGGCTCCACGGTACCAGGAGCTGTGCCTGGAATGCGCCTCTTGCTGGGAGATATGCGAGCGGGAGGCCATCGACTTCTCCTACCCCAGGGGCGGGACCGGAGTGGTGATCGAGTACGGATGAGTGCGGCACTTACGCTCGGGGACGGATAGCCTTGGGCCAGGCCGCCCGGAAGCCTCGTGGAACAATGCCTTGAGGCCTGAATCCCTCTCGTCCTGATCTGTTTTCCACGCGCCACGTCTTGGCCCTCACCCTGTTTCCGGTAGATTATGGGTTATATCCGCGCCTGCGAGACGGCCGGCAGGCGATTTAACCAGCTCGTAACATTCCGGAAAAACGGGTGTAACAAGTGATGGGGAAAATTAGTGTTTGAAAGGACGTGAATAACCTTATTTGCGTGATCGCGCTCCGTCCGCAAGGCGGTGCGGCGCGGTGGGAGCGGGGAAACTGCAGTGATATTCGTCGAGCCTAAGAGAGGGAGGTTCTGTTCCGCGGGCCACCGTAGAGGTACGTAGGCTCGGATGACGGCGAGGACGGAAAAGGAGGTAGGGATGACCAAGGACAGGGACAGGGACAAGGACAAGGAATACGTGCTCAAGACGGCGCGAGAGAACGATGTGAGGTTCATCCGCCTGTGGTTCACGGACATCCTGGGCTTCCTCAAGAGCTTCGCCATAACCATCGGCGAGCTGGAGGAGGCCCTGGAGGACGGGATGGGCTTCGACGGGTCCTCCATCGAGGGTTATGCGCGCATCGACGAGAGCGACATGATCGCCATGCCCGATCCCAGCACCTTCGCCATCCTTCCCTGGAGGCCGCGGGAACACAACGCCGTGGGTCGCATGTTCTGCGACATCCTGAGGCCGGGCGGCGAGCCTTATGAGCGCGACCCGCGCTACATCCTGAAGCGCAACCTGGCCCGGGCCGCGGAGATGGGCTACACCTTCTACGTGGGGCCGGAACTGGAATATTTTTACTTTAAATCCCCGGAGTCCCCGGAGGTGCTGGACAGAGGCAGTTACTTCGACCTCACCCCGCTGGACGTGGCCAGCGACCTGCGCCGGGACACGGTCATCGCCCTGGAGGAGCTGGGGATAGGCGTGGAGTACAGTCATCACGAGGTGGGCCCCAGCCAGCACGAGATAGACATGCGCTATACCGACGCCCTGACCATGGCCGACAACGCCATGACCTTCCGGCTGGTGGTCAAGGAGATCGCCCTGCTCAACGGGGTCTATGCCACCTTCATGCCCAAGCCCCTCTTCGGGGAGAACGGGAGCGGCATGCACACCCACATGTCCCTCTTCCAGGGCGACCGCAACGCCTTCTTCGACCCCGACGACGAGCACCATCTCTCGGACATCGCCAAAAAGTTCATCGCCGGGCTGCTCCGCCATGCCCCGGAGATAACCCTGGTCTGCAACCAGTGGGTCAATTCCTACAAGCGCCTGGTCCCCGGGTACGAGGCGCCGGTCTATCTCACCTGGGCGGTGCGCAACCGTTCCGACCTCATCCGGGTTCCGGAATACAAGCCGGGAAAGGAGAAGGCCACGCGCATCGAGTTCCGCTCCCCAGACCCGGCCTGCAACCCATACCTGGCCTTCGCTTGCATGCTGGCCGCCGGGCTGGAGGGCATCATCAACGACTACGAGCTGCCCCCTATGGTGGACCGCAACGTATACGAGATGAGCGAAGAGGAGCGGGAGGAGCTGGGCATAGGCCAGCTACCGGAGGACCTCTACGAGGCCATCCAGATAGCGGAGAAGAGCGAGCTCCTGCGTAAGACGCTGGGAGACGAGGTCTTCCACACCCTCATCGAGAACAAGAAGATCGAGTGGGAGCGTTACCGCGCCCAGGTCACTGAATGGGAGATGGCCCAGTACCTGCCGGTGCTCTGATCGGAAGCGATCAAGACGATGGCGGAAGAGACCTGTGCACGTCATGTTCCCACCGGTTTCGGCAGTTGATAGCGGCTGAGGGTTCTCGGCAACAGCATCGCAGACACCCGCAAGACCTGCAGGAAACGGCGGAAAGTCCTCATCATACAGACGGCAAAGGCCCGGTAGGAGTCGAGGGTGAAGACGATAAGGCTGGCCCTGGCCCAGGTGAACACCACGGTGGGGGACCTGGAGGGCAACGCGGAGCTCATCCTGCGTTTCCTTAGGGAGGCGGAAGAGGCGGGAGCGGACCTTGTCTGCTTCCCCGAACTGGTCCTCTGCGGATATCCTCCCGAGGACCTGCTTCTGAAGGTGGACTTCCTCGCGGAGAACATGATGGCCGTTGAACGGCTGGCCGCGGAGGTACGGGATACTCCTGCTATCGTGGGTTCGTTGCATTTCGACGGGGATCTTTTTAATGCCGCAGCGGTCCTGCATCGGGGCAAGGTCGTGGCCTGGTATCACAAGAACTTCCTCCCCAATTACGGGGTCTTCGACGAGGCCCGGTATTTCGCCCCCGGGGAGGAGGGCCTGGTCCTCGTCATCGGTGGTGTGCGTGTGGGCATCACCGTCTGTGAGGACATATGGTATCCTGGTGGGCCTCTGGAGAAGGAGGTGGCCTACGGAGGAGCGGATCTGGTGGTGAACATCTCTTCCTCCCCCTTCCAGAGAGGAAAGCAGTCCTTGCGCGAGAGGATGCTGTACGCCCGCGCCTCGGACAACTGGGTCATCCTCGCTTACGTCAACGCGATTGGCGGCCAGGACGAACTGGTGTTCGACGGGGGGTCCATGATCGTTCACCCCGACGGGTCGAGGATCGCCTCGGCCCCCCGGTTTCTGGAGTACCTCCTCATCTGTGACGTCGACACAGCGGGATTGGCTGGAAAGCGGTTGACGACGCCGCTTCATCGTTACGCGCGCCGGGGCGCTCTCCGCGGGACGACGAGGGTCCTCTCGGTTGGCGGACAACGAGGTTGGCCGGATGGAGAGCGCCCTTTCCTTTCTGAGTATGACGTTGCGGAGCAGGGAGAAGAAGAGGAGGAGATATTGCAGGCGATCATCTTGGGGCTCCGCGATTACGTGCGCAAGAACGGCTTCGAGGACGTTGTCGTGGGGCTGTCTGGAGGGGTGGATTCCTCCCTGGTGGCGACCCTGGCGACCATGGCTTTGGGCGAGGAGCGTGTGCACGGGGTGTTCATGCCCTCCCGCTATACCTCGGGGCTTTCCCGCGAAGGGGCGGTGAGGCTGGCGAGGGCACTCGGAATCGAGATGGAAGAATATCCCATAGATGGGATATTGGAATCGTATCTACGGGAGGCAGGACCAAGCCTGCGCGGAGAAGGGGAATCCCTGGCCATGGAGAACCTTCAGGCCCGCATCCGGGGAAACATACTCATGGGCATTTCCAACGCGAGAGGATGGCTGGTCCTGGCAACCGGCAACAAGAGCGAGCTCTCCATGGGATACTGCACCCTGTACGGGGACATGGCCGGTGGGTTCGCGGTGATCAAGGACCTCCTGAAGCGGGACGTCTACAGGCTCTGCCGGTACATAAACGACCGAGAGAAGCGGGAGGTGATACCCGAGCCGGTCATCTCCCGCGAGCCCACGGCGGAACTCCACGAGGGCCAGAAGGACAGCGATTCCCTGCCGCCTTACGAAGTGCTGGACCCCGTCCTTCAGGATTACATCGAAGAGGGCCTTTCCGTGGAGGAGATGGCACAAAAAGGTTATGACCGCGAGCTGGTCAATCAGGTCGTAAGGAGGGTTGACGCCAACGAGTACAAGAGGCGTCAGGCTCCTGTGGGTATAAAGATAACCCCTCGCGCTTTCGGCCGCGACTGGCGCCTCCCCATAAGCGGGCATCGCCCGTTTTCATCCCGCAAGCTGCAAGTGTAGAGGAGTCTGATGAGAGCACTGCGGTGATTCCTGACAAAGGGCAGCCCATTCTGCCCTGTTGAACGGAATGCGTAGACTACCTATTATTGTTGCGGGCCAAGGTCGGCTCGGTGGAGAACGGAGTCTTCAAGGGCTGCCTTCCTGCCTTCGAGCCAGGCAATAGCCGGCGTTCTGCATGTCTTGTGCCAATTCATGGTAGATCCCGCGGTTGGGCTCTGCGTCGCGTCTGGAACCGGCAGGAAAGGACCCCCCACATTTACGGCCGTCACTTCTTCCGTACTGGGAACCGCAGTTCGGTGATCAGTTCCTCCTCGGATCTCACGGTAACCGGGTCGTTGTGGAAGACCGCCTCCCCGGGGCCCATGAGCTCGTAGCCGTTCTCCGCCACCCAGCGCATGAGCTTGAGGAAGGAATCCTGCAACCCGGAGTGGGGGCCCTTGTGCACCAGGAAGGCCACTTCCGTGGCGGGGACGGTCTTCACCCCCACTTCACCCGTCTCCGCCATCCTCTTTATCTCCTCCGGCGGTTCCAGCGGCCTCATGGCTACCTCCTTTAAGGCGAAGATTCGTCGTTCACGGGATTGGCGCGGAAGATGTTCTTGCGAAATCAAGTGTAACGTAACCGGCACCCCGATGTCTTTATATCGGCGGTAT
>JACVJH010000179.1 GCA_015711895.1 Candidatus Solincola tengchongensis
GTCCCGAACACCCCTTCCCACCGAGGAATAGAAGCGAGTACTGCGAAATATATATAGAAAACCCGCCGTACGGATGGAACCCCGGTCTCGAGGGGCCGTAGGCGGAGAGGTTGAGCGGCACTGCCGCGGCAATGGGTCCGGAGAGTACGGAAGAGCGGATTTTACCGGCCCGGGATGCTTTACCGCCTTGGAGGCCGGTCCCGAGCGGACAGGAACAAACGGGGAAAGACAACCGGAGAGCGCTTGATGAGCGACGGAAAAGGCCGTAAGACGAAGGCATGGCGCGAACATCTATTAGTGATCGTCTTCTTCCTGGTGGTGGTGTTCCTCTTCACTCTCCCCTTCTCCATCCACTTCGCCGACCACGTCCTGGCCATTCCCGTGGACAACCTGCTCAACGCCTACTTCATGGCCTGGGACGCCCATGCCCTGGCGACCAACCCCACGGCCCTTTTCCAGGCCAACTTCAACTACCCGTCCCGGGATGCCCTGGCCTTCTCCGAACACCTCTTCACCCTGGGGGTGCTCAGCGTGCCCCTGCGCCTGATGACCCGGAATCCCATCCTGGCCCACAACCTAATCCTGTTCATCTGCTTCGCCCTCTGCGGGTACACCATGTACCTCCTGGCCAAATACCTCACCCGCAGCCGGGCTGCGGGCCTGGTGGCCGGCTTCTTCTTCGCCTTCGTGCCTTACCACTTCTCCACCATAGTCCATGTCCACGTGACCCTCTATTTCCTTCAGCCCCTGGTTCTCCTCTTCCTCATCCGCTATTTCGAGGAGGGAGGGAAGCGCTTTCTCCTCGGCTTCGGGCTGGCCTTCCTGTCACAGGCCCTGTTGAGCTGGTACCAGCTGGCCTTTTCCACCATCCCCCTGGCCTTTTACCTCCTGTGGAGGCTTCTTTCCGTGCGCAACAGGAGGCACCTGGTCTCCCTGGCCGGCGCCTCACTGGTCCTCGCCGCCTGCCTCCTGGCCGTTGTCCCCTTCGCCCTCCCCTACATGAGGCTGCGGGACAACGTGCTCGAGGAGGAGAGCAGGCCGGCGGAGAACCCGGTACTCGAGGCCAGGCCGTCGGACTACCGCCGCGTCATCGACGAGAACCTCCTCTACTCCCATATGAACTTCCTCAACAGGGGGCACATCGGGGAAGGCAACGCCCTCTTCCCCGGCTTCACTGTCCTGCCCCTGCTGGCCCTGGCCCTCCTCTCCCTGTTCCTCGGAAAACGGGGCTGCGACCGGCTTCTCACGGGAGGGACACGGGTAGCAGCAGGCGGCGCCGGGGAAAACGCAACCGGGTTCCCGGCCCCCTCCCCGGACAAGGACGAGGGGGTTGAGGGACCCGGGGCGGCTCCGGGAGGCAGTTCTCCGACACCGGCCTCGCACACTGCTCCCCCTCGCGGAGGTGAAGATGCCGAGGTCCAACCCCCAGCGCCGGATAGGAAAAGGCCGAGGTCCTACATCCTCTTCTTCCTCCTCCTGGCGGCTTTCTGCCTCGTCCTTTCCACGGGGAGGAGGTTCCTCGGCGGCGAGAACCTGCTCTTCAAATACCTGCACAAGCTGCCCATCTACAGCCTGGTGCGTTTTCCCATCCGCTACCACATCGTGGTCCTCCTCTCCCTCTCCGTGCTCGCCGCATACGGAACGGCGTGGTTTCTCCGGTTCCTGGAATCGCGGGGCTGGCGCCGGACCGCCTTCATCATGCCCTGCGCCGTGCTGGCCCTCATGTTCGTGGAGTTCTCCTCCCTCTTCATGCCCTTCGAACCGGTCCCCGTGGGAGGCGGCGTTCCCGCCGTCTACCGGGACCTGGCGGAGATGGAGAGGGGCGTGGTGATCGAAGTCCCCACCCCCACCCTGGTGAACTTCCCCGACTACGAGGACCCCCTGGTCATCAACTACGGGAACGTGGACAACGCCCTGAAGGCTGCCTTCCGCGAACAGCTGGCCACCTATTTCTCCACCTATCACTGGCAGAAGCTGGTAAACGGCATGAGCGGTTATTATCCACTCTTCTACCGCCGGACGCTCGCGGAGATGCTCTCCTTCCCCAGCCGGCGCTCCCTCTCCTTCCTCCGGGCCCTGGGAGTCAGGTACCTGGTGGTTCATTGGGATTATTTTCCAGGAAATTCCGGAGGCTTCCTGCGCCCCCAGCTGGAGTCCCTGCCGGGCGTCTCTCTCCTCCGGGATTACCCCCCGGACATCACCCTCTACTCCCTGGAGGGTCTGGAGACCCTCCCCGCCTCGGGGCTGGAGAGAAGGCCCTTCCTCCCCCTGGAGGTGAACCCGGGAGCCGCCTTCAACGCCTCCCTCGGACTCTACAACCCCTCCGACCGTCCCTTCCTCAACACCGACGAGTACCGCATGCACCTGGGCCTCACCTGGAGGGACGCCTCGGGCCGGGAGGAGCTCTCCGAGGAGGCCTACTATTACTTCCCCTTCTACATCCACCCCGGCGAGGGGAAGGTCACCGCGTTCCGGGGCCGGGCCCCGGCGCGGGAAGGGACCTACGAGCTCACCGTCGCCGCTCTGGACGGGCCCCTTCAGGGAGAGGAGTGGCGCTTTCCGGTCACCGTCACCCGGGTGCCTCCGGGAAGCGCCGGGGAGGGCCTTGCCGGATCCTTTTCCCTGGATCTCGAAGCCCTGGGCAAGAAGGCCTACGCGGTCGGCCGGGCCGAGCCGGGAGGAGAGGAGCTGCGGCTGCGCTTCAACCCCGGCGAGCTGTTCTCCCTGCCCGTAAGCGCCGCCAACCTGGGGGCTTCGGGTTGGGACAGGGACTTGCCCGGGGAAGCCGGAAGAGTGGAGGTCACCGCCTTCTGGGACCCCGAGGAGGCGCCCGAACTGCGCAGCGTCCAGCACGGTCTGCTCCCCTGCGACATGTCCCCGGGACAGATGGAGGTCTTCTATGTGGCCCTGCAGGCCCCCCTCCAAACAGGAGACTATACCCTGACCGTGGCCCTCAACTGTCTGTGTGTGACCCAGATAGGGGAGACGGTCACCGTGCGTGTGGAGGTTCGTTAGTTCAATCCGCCAGGGCCTCCAGGTAATCCCTCAGCCTTTTCTCGGTACGGGAGGCATCGAATTCCTGGAGCCTCCTCTCCATGCGCGACGACAGCGCCTCCCTCAAGGAGCGGTTGGTGACCATCTCCTCCATCACCTCCGCCAGCAAGGGGATGTCCAAGCTGTCGAAGGTGACCCCTGCATCCCCCAGAGTGTGAGGTATGGCGGCGGCGCGTCGGGCCAGGATGGGCACCCTAAAATACATACTCTCCAGGAGGGGCACGCAGAACCCCTCGTGGAGGCTGCAGGTGACGAAGAGGTGGGCTCCCCGGTAATAGGCGCGCAGGTCCTCATCGCTGACTCCCTCCGAGCCCCCGGGGATGGAGATCCTGCCCTGCAATCCGTAAGCCCTGACCCTGCGGGCCAGCTCCTCCGTGTAGTCCACGGACCATGAGGTGCCCACCAGGAAAAGGCGGGAAGCGACGTTCACGTAGTGGTGGTAGAAGGCGAAGAGGTCGATGAGGTCCTCCACCCTCTTGTTGGGGACCAGCCTGCCCACGAAGAGGACGTTCACGCGGCCGTCCTCCAGCTCCTCCAGGAGGTGCGGGTTGTGCTCCCCTCCCAGCCTCTCCAAGTCCAGGAAGATGGGGAGGACTCCCGTCCTCCCCTCCTCGAAACCCGCCTCCACCAGCTCCCTTCTGTTGTATTCCGAGTCCCCCAGCGCCAGGTCGCAGCGGCTGAGCCTGGGCAGCAGCTCCCTCCCGCGGCGGCAGACCTCCGCCAGGTGGGCGTCGAAGGAGGCCAGGAGCTCCGGTGGGGTGATGTTGTGGTAGATGAACACGCGGCGGTTGCGGCTGTCGAGGTAGAGGCGGTGGTTGTCGTCGTAGACCGAGTAATGGAAGAGGAGGATGTCCTCCCGCGAACCCATGAAGCGGCGGTAGGCCCTGAGGCCCTCGTTGAGCGGGGCCATGACGTCATCGTTGCTCGAGGCGTAGACATGGCTCTCCCACCCCCAGGAGCGCAATGTCTCGTGGATGCGCAGGACCTGGTTGGTCACCGCGTCGCCGAACTGCAGGCGGGCGCAGATCTGGTGGGCGCGCATCAGCGACCCTCCCCGCCTGCATCGGCGGCACCCCCGCCTTCACCGGCGCCACCGTCCTCGGCCTTGCGGCCTTCCAGGAAAACTTTGCCATCAAGCCTCCGCTCGCCGGCCACAAGACCACGGCTGCGCATGAGGGAGGATATGAAGGCGCGGGTGTAAGGCCGCGACCCTCCCTCGCGGTCCACGATGCCTCCAGGGGACGGGGCGTTCAGGGCTACCAGGACCCTGCCGCCCGGCGGGAGGTGGCCCGCGGCCCACACGAACAACTCCTTGAGCCCACCTGCGGGAATGGCCGCCGGGCAGGTGACGAGTACCACCTCGCCCTCCGCTCCTGCCAGCTCCAGGAGATCGGCGAAGCGGGTGCCGCACCAGGCAGGGAGCATGCGCGCCTGAGCCCTGGCCACCACCTCCTCGGAAGGGTCCACGGCCAGGACCAAACGCGCCTTCTCCTGCAGTGCCTCCAGAAGCTCCAGGCCGGGGATGCCCAGCACCAGGCAGGAGGACCCGCGCAGAGCGGCGGCGACCGCCTCGGCCGTCTCCCGCTCCCACTCCGCGTGGCGGAGGGCGCCGGGATCCGGCATGGACTCGCCTTCCAGGGGGATCTCCTCCTCCCTGCCGTAGACCTGGAGGAAACAGAGGATGAGGCCCTTGCTGAGGTAGGAATTGAAGAGTTGCTGCTGCTGCACATATCCCTCGCACACGGCGCGTATGAAACGGGTCTGAAAGCGCCTCAGGAAGGACTCCAGCCGCCCTTTCTTCTCGCCCTCCCGGGCCAGGTCGGGAGGGGGTTCCAGGTGGGCCCCGCTCTCGTAGAGGGCGCGGTTCAGCTCCTGCACCTCCTCCACCATGGCGCAGCGGCTGTCCGCCAGCTCGTCCCTGGCACTCCTTTCCAGGACGCGGAGCAGGCCCTCCGGGTAGAGCCCCGCCCGTTTGCGGGCCTCCGACTTACCCACCAGGCCGCGCTCCTCGAGTTCCCGCCCGTTCACGTAGATGGTCACGCCGGCTCCCTCCCATCCGCTGCCGCCTGCGCTTTCTCCCCTCCCGCCGGGGAGGCGAAACGATCGACGACCGCCCTGAGGCGGGCGGCGAAGACCTCGGGGCGGAAGTCCTCCAGCCTCCGGTATTGCGCGGAGACGATGCGCTCCCGCATGAGGTCGTCACGGTCCAGCCTTCCCAGGAGTTCCGCCAGGAGGGGGTAGTCTTTCTCCTCGAAGAGCACCCCCGCTCCTCCCATGGTCTCCGGCACCGCCCCGGCGGCGTAGGCCAGGACGGGGATACCGAAGTGGAAGGCCTCCAGGAGGGGGACGCAGAAGCCCTCGTGTTCGCTCATGGAAAGGTAGTAATGCGCGCCGAGGTAACAGGCCTTGAGGGAGGAATCGCTCACCTTTCCCAGGAAATGGACTTTGTCCAGGAGCCCCAGCCTCTCGGTGAGGGAGAGGAGCGCCGTCTGGTAGGTGGCCAGGTGCATGCCGGCGATGACCAGCCTGGAGCGGGCATTGACCCCATAATGATAGCAGGCGAAGAGCTTGACGACGTCCTCCACCCGCTTGTTGGGGACCACGCGCCCCACGAAGAGGAGATTGGTCCTGCCGTCCTGCAGGCGCCGCAGGAGCGCCCGGTCCTCCTCCACCTCGTCCAGCTTGTTCAGCGGAGGGTTGATGGGCAGGACCCCCGTCCTCTCCTCCGGGAAACCCGCCTCAACCAGCTCCCTCCGGTTGTAATCTGAATCCCCCAGCGCCAGGTCGCACTCCTTGAGGCGAGGCATGAGCTCCCGGCCCATGCGGCACAGCCGCACCGCCTCCGGGTAGTAGGGATCGTAGAACTCGGGAGGGGTGATGTTGTGATAGATGAGCACCTTGCGGTTGGCGCTCTCCAGGAAGTAGCGGTGGTTGTCGCAGTAGATCCCGAAATGGTAGATGAGGAGGTCGTCCCGCTCGTGCATGAAGCGGCGGTAGCGGTTGTCGAACTCCGCGAACCTCTTGCCGTAGTCGTCCATGTCGAAGGCGTAGAGGTGGGACTCGAAACCCCAAGAGCGGAAGAGCTCGTGCATGGAGAGCGCCTGATTGCTGATGGCGTCACCGGGGTCCAGCCTGGCTACCAACTGGTGGATCCTCATCCCCTCTTCCTCTCCCCCTCCTCCAACACCTCCTGGAAGCGCTGCACGATGAGGTCCCAGGTATAGTTCTCCAGGAGGTACTCCTTGCCCCTCCTCCCCATGGCCCGCCTGGCCTCGGGATGGTCCAGGAGGAAATCCAGTGCCTCGTGAAAGGTGGGGTAATCCTCGAACCAGAGCCCCCCGCCGCTGCGCTCCACGTGGTATCGGGTCACCGCGCAATCCCCGTGCACCAGGCAGGGGACCTCCGCCAGCCAGGCCTCCATGAGCACCAGGGAGAGGCTCTCCCGGACCGAGGGCTGGCAGACCACGGTGGCGGCGGCATAGGCGTCACGCTTGTCCCGCTCCTCGAGATAGCCGAGGTCCACGATTTGGTTGCGGAAACTCATGGGTATCTCCACCGTGCCCGAGCCGGCCAGGACAAGCTTCACCTCCCGTCCGCTGTTCTCCAGGTAGTTGCAGAAATACCTCACCAGCAGGGGGGTGTTCTTGGGCTTCTCCCGGCGCCCGGTGTAGAGAAGGAAGTCGCCCTTCAGCGAGTAGATGTGCCGGAAGCGCTCCCCGTCGGCGTGATAGGGGTAGAGCGCCGCTCCCCCCACAACCTTCCCCGCTATGTCCGGCCCGTAGAGGCGGCGGGCCAGCTCCATCTCCGGCGGGGTGTTGAACATCACGCCGCGCACCGAGTGCATCATGCGGCGGAAGATCTCCAGCCGTGCGTAGGGCTCGTCGTGCAGGCAGGGGATGAGGTAGGACTTCTCCGGCACCGTCTTGACGCCCCAGTAGGTGGTCCCGAAGAGATAGGGGATGAAGACGAAGGCGCGGTAGTGCTCGGCGTTCCTCTCCAGGTAGGATAGGAGCCCCTCGCTGCACACCAGGCTGCGGCACCAGAACTCCTGCCTGGAGAAGGAGACCCTCTTCCCCTCCACGATCCTGCGCTCCAGGCGGTGGAAGCGGCGCGTAAGCCTGGTGCGGTCCCAGGGAAAGCGCCGTACGGTCACCCCGTTGATGACCTCCACGGGGTCGGAGAAGCGCTCCTTGCCCTCCCGGCGGTTGAGGTCCACGGCGTCGGTGGTCAGGATCTCCACGGGCCAACCGCGGGAGTGCAGCTCCTCCACGAGCATGCGGGTAAGGACCTCGGCTCCCCCCACCACCGTCCGGCCGTACCGCGGGGGGACGAAGGCCACCTTCTCGCCCCTCAAGTCCTCTTCTCCTCCTGAACTCCAAACATCGAGGGAAACCGGGCCGCGCCCCTTTCAGCGCCGGGCCTGCACCAGGTAGCGGCGGGGAGCGAAGAGCGCCTCCTCCAGGTCCTGGAGCTCCAGGCCCTCTCCACCCAGCCGCTCCAGCCAGGCCCGCCTCTCCTCCCCGTCGAAATGGTCCAGGAAGGTCACCTCCACTTCGCGGAACCCGGCGTTGTGCAGGAAGGCGCGCATGGTCTCCGGGTGGACGAGGCGCTCCAGGCTGGGATCGGCGAAGGCCTCCTCCGTTCCCAGGACCGAGCGGGGATAGTGGTTGAGGATGACCACCGAGCCCGTCTTCTCCACCCGTGAGGCCAGGGCGCTCAGCGCCCACAAGAGGTCGCCCAAGCTGCCCCTCTCCCCCAGGTCCCGCAGGAACACCGCCGGGAGGGAGTCCACGGGCACCGCCTCCAGGTAATCCAGGGAGGAGGCGTGCTGCACCCGGAGGTTCTTCTCCTGGCAGATACGCACCAGGCGGGAGTCCTCCTCCACGCCCAGGGCCTTCCTGCCCTCCTCCCTCGCCGCCTCCAGGAACTCGCCCCTGCCGCACCAGAGGTTGAGGATCTCCACGTCCTCGGGGAACCTCCTGGCCGCCTCCGCCAGGTGGCCCCTCGCTTCCTCCCCCAGGCCCAGCTCCACCCAGGCGTAGTACCTGTCCACCCCACTGCGATAGCTCCGTTCCCTTTCCCGTTCGATGATCTCCCTGAAGATCTCCAGGGCTTTGAGCACGATCGGAA
>JACVJH010000180.1 GCA_015711895.1 Candidatus Solincola tengchongensis
CCGCAAACACGCCGGAGTGAACCTCGACCACGAGTACGACATCCTGGCCGAGGTGGCGGGCGGGCTCCCGGCCACCCTCCCCTACAGCGAGGAGTTCGCCAGCCCGGAGGTGGGGGAGCTGGTCAAGAAATACCTGGCCCGCAAGGACGGCGTGAGCCCGGAGAACATCTACAAGTGCTTCGCCTGGATAAGCGACCTCTCCTGCTCCTCCATGGCCGGGGTCATGCAGTACGCCGGGGTGCACGGGGGCGGTTCGCCGATCATGGAGGACATCGCCATCCTGGGGACCTATAACATCGAGGAGAAGAAGCAAATCGCCAAGTTCCTGGCCGGCATCCAGGATTGAGGGGAAGGAAAGAGGCCCTCATCGAGCCGTCGCGGGGGATCAACGAAGCCCGGCAGCTCTCCACTGCCGGGCTTTCCCGTCATCCGGTTGCGTCCGGGAACCGATCGGCCGGAGAGGAAGCGATAGTGGTGCGGTGCCCACAGGGTTGAGCGGCGGTAGGAGCGGGGTTGCCATTGATGACACACTCTCCCGCGGCATCCGTTCCGGGCTTCAGGGGGTCATGTCGGCGTTCCTTTTCCGGGCTAAGAAGGGCAGCACCGATGTCACCCCCACCGATTATCCTCTTAATGCGGGCAAGGAGGCGTGGAAAAAGGCACGGAGGATTGGGGAAGAAAGGGGGGTGCGGAACGCTTCCGCAGGCCAGGGTTTCGCGAGGGCGCATTCCGCATGATGTCGGACCGCGTAGGCACGGGATTCGCGGCGCGGGAAGGAATGCGGTTCGCGGCGTGGAATGTTGGGATAGAAGGCGGCCGAGGGAGGGAGAGGTTATCTTGTGTAACCTGTTTCCGCGGGGGGAATGCCGGGATTGCCCCTTCCTGACCTGCAACAACCACCCGCAGTTCCCCCAGGTGCAGAAGCACGTCCAGGAGCTTCTCAAGGCCGGGATGAAGGCCACGGGTAGGGGGGGCTGAACCCGCCCCGGTCCGGTTTCCACGGGCCTTTCCCGTGATCCGGGGAGAGGCAAGGAGGGCGGGTGGCGCTCAATGCAGCCGCGCCGGTAGGGCGGGACGTGCACCGTGTGCCCAGTGGGTATTCCTGGAAGCGAGATCGTTATCCAGGTCGTATCCCCGCGTTCCTTCCGATTCATGAAGGCCCGACTCTCCTCGTGGTTCAGTGTTGAGGGAGATGGGATTTTCCCTTCTAGACGAAGAGGGGAGCTCCGGTTGGGCGTTTCAAGCCTCCGAATGGGAGCCTTTTCCTCGGTGGCTCTAGGGAAGCGGCGGCGATTTCTTGAGCCACCCCTTAAAGAGCGGAGACGTCGGGGTGCATGGGCAGGGTCTCTCCGGTGGCGGAAGGGATTTTTCAGGCGCTTGTGCGCCGGGAGTAAAATGGTGACGAAGGCACGTTCGAGCCGAGTGTGAGGGACGAAGAGGGATCGGGGAATACGGGCAGCAGGTGTCGCGGCAAAGACCTGGAGGAAGACTCGGGAGCCTCCACACAATGGACACCATGCGTCTTGGATTGGGAGGTGGCGACTTGGAGGAGGCAAGGGAGGATAAGGAGACCGTCCTCAGGGTGGAGGACCTTCACGTGGAGGTGGAGGGAAGGCGGATCCTTCACGGGGTCAACCTGGAGATCAAATGCGGCGAGACCCACGTGCTCTTCGGGCCTAACGGCTCGGGCAAGACCACCCTGCTCATGGCGGTCATGGGCTTCCCCCGCTATCGGGTGACCCGGGGCAGGATATTCCTGGGAGAGGAGGACATAACCGGCTTACCGCCACACGAGAGGGCCAGGCGGGGGATCGGCATCATGTTCCAGCGGCCGCCCACGGTCAGGGGGGTTTCGCTGGCCCAGATAGTGGCCCTCTGTTCGCGGGACGGCGTGGACGTGGAAGGGCTGGCGGCGGACCTCAACCTGGGCGATTTCCTCTCCCGCGATGTGAACCACGGCTTCTCCGGAGGGGAGATAAAGCGCTCCGAGCTCCTGCAGCTCCTGGCCCAGGACCCCCGGGTCGTGCTCCTGGACGAGCCGGAATCCGGGGTGGACATGGAGAACCTTCAGCTGGTGGGCAGGGCCATACGCAAGCTGCTGCAGAAGGACCTCCGCCGCCGCCGCACCCGCTGCGGCCTGATCATTACCCATACCGGGTACATCCTGGATTACGTGGAGGCTGACGTGGGGCACGTGCTCTGCGACGGGGCCATCGTCTGTTCCGGCAACCCGAGGGAACAGCTGGAAGGGATACGGCGCTACGGGTTCGAGGAGTGCGCGCGATGCACACGTTGAGGGAGATCGAGGAGAGGGCCAGGGCGGCGGCGGACAAACCCGCTCCCTACGGGAGCGACCTCGACCTCGCGGCCTACATCGACGAGGCCCCCGAACGTTCCTACGTAGATTCCCTGGAGCAGCTTGAGGAGCTCGGCGAGGAGGAACTGGCGAGAGCCGGGGTAGTGAAGAGCGGCCGCCAGCGGTCGGGTTCCTTCGTGCAGATAGACGGCTCGGTGGTGCATCGCAAGGCCCTGGAGAAGGGGCTGGAGATACTGAGTACCCGGGAAGCCCTGGAAAAATATGACTGGCTTTGGGGCTATTACTGGAAGGCCGTGGCCGTGGACTCCGACAAGTACACGGCGGCGGTGGAGATGGGGCCCTATGAGGGCTACTTCATGCGCGCCCTCCCCGGATCGCGGACCATCTATCCCCTGCAGGCCTGCCTGTACATCCGGGAGCCCCGCTTCGTGCAGAGGGTGCACAACATCATCATCGCCGAGGAGGGCTCGGAGCTGCACATCATCACCGGGTGCGCCAGCGAGCACCGCATCCAGGCCGGGCTGCACCTGGGCGTCTCGGAGTTCTACGTGAAGAAGGGCGCCAGGATAACCTTCACCATGGTGCATAACTGGGCGGAGGGCATGGACGTCCGGCCCCGCAGCGGGATAGTGGTGGAGGAAGGCGGGCTCTTCATGTCCAATTACGTGGTCATGGAGCCCGTCCGCTCACTGCAGCTCTATCCCACGGCGAGGCTGGTGGGAGAGGGGGCGACGGCCCGCTTCCACGCCATCCTGGTGGCTCAGCCGGGGAGCGAGATGGACGTGGGCTCCCGGGTCATCCTGAGCGCTCCCCGCTGCAGCGCGGAGATCGTGTCCAGGGCCATCACCAAGGGAGGTTACATAGCGGCGAGGGGACACATCCGCGGGGAGGTGGGAGGCGTGAGGGCCCACCTGGAGTGCCGGGGCCTCATCCTCGACGAGCGGGGGGTGATTCACGCCGTGCCCGAACTGGAGGGCAGGGCGGAGGACGTGGACATGTCCCATGAGGCCGCGGTGGGGAAGATCGCCCAGGAGGAAGTGGAATACCTCATGGCCCGGGGGTTGAGCGAGGAGGAGGCCGTCTCCACCATCGTCCGCGGCTTCCTGAACGTGAAGATAGAGGGACTCCCCCCGCTCCTGGAGCGGGAGATGAGGCGCATGATGGAGCTCTCGGAGGAAAAAGCCCTCTGAAGGACCGTACGTGGACGACGGGCGATCCGCAGGAGGCCATGCCAAAGGGCGGTTTTCGGTTCACCCATATGAGAGCGGCAATGGGCGTATTGGAGCTTGCATCGCTTCACGCTCCTCCCATGCTACGTTTCAGCCCCTGACGGGACCAGCCGATAATGGTCATAAGAAAATCCCGCTCGCCATGCTATATTGGCGGGGAGCGGGAAGTCACCTTTTCCGGGTGGAGAGCGGTGATGTGGAAGAAAGCGGCGATTCTGGTCCTGGTGGTCGCCCTGCTGGCGGGGGGCGCGGCGGTAGCCTCCTGGAGGCTGGCGGAAGAGGATAAGACCCCGGAAGCCGAGCCCTCCTCCGAGTCCCAAGGGAGCTTTCAGGAGCGCCTCCAGGAGACGCTGGCGCCGGAGGGGGAAGTCTCCCCGAGCGTGTCGGAAAGCGCGGATGCGGCAGAGGCTCCCGCGGAGGGAGCCCAGTCGGCGGACAGCCGCACGGGCGAGGATTTCTCCTACACCTCACCGGGGCAGAGATATGTCACCGAGACCCAGAGACACCAGAACTTCCTGCGCGCGGTGGCCGAGGGAAGGGTGACCCGCCTGGACGTGGTGAGCACGGACGTGCGGCCGGTGGGGGACCCCGACACCTCCTACGTCTATTTCACCCTCTCCACCACGGACGGCGGGACCAGCAACGGGACCATGGTCATGAGGTTCGAGGACGGGATGTGGAGGATAGCGGCGGTGAGCCAGCTCAGGGGGGACCTGGGTGGAGGGACCGATTACCGGG
This sequence comes from Candidatus Solincola tengchongensis, assembly GCA_015711895.1. Lineage (GTDB taxonomy): Bacteria > Actinomycetota > Geothermincolia > Geothermincolales > RBG-13-55-18 > Solincola_A > Solincola_A tengchongensis. Next base: position 4,285 of record JACVJH010000180.1, read on the forward strand.
TCCCCTCCAGCTTCGAGGAGGACCTGGCCCGGGAGATAGCCGAGCTGCAGCCCTTCCTGACCAAGGTGGCGGAAGGAAGGCTGGATTACCTGGCCGTGTACTCAGTTTCCCGCCCTTCCGAGAACGAGTCGGTGCTCACCGGGGTGGTGGCTGGGGTGGGGGGAAGGGTGGTCCCATCGGAGATGCGCCTCCGGCGCGACTACGGGATATGGCACATCACCTTCATCACCAACCCCCCTTGACGTCGTCCGGAGGAGGAGAAGTGTTACCGACCCTCCCGGCAAGTGCCCGAAGGGGCGTGAGAGAACCGGGTCCCTTTCAAGGTGTCAGGGAGAGAGAAACATGGCCGACTCTCCTTCACGGTATCCGGAGGAGAGAGGAAGGCAGTGCTTGCCGGGGGGAGGGAATGCGGGTCCGCCCGGCCTTGGAGAGCGTGTACCGCCGTGGCGGCGAAGGAAGTCTCGCAAAAGTCCCTGGGCCTGGCCTTGCGGGGGATGAGCCCGTGGAGGGAAGAGCGCGTAAAGAGGTCAGGGAATCGGGCGCCCGGCAGAAGGGGAGAGGGGGACGGTAATCGAGGAAGATGGAAAGAACTTCCAGAAGAAGGGGAATGCGCATCATGGCCTGCACCGGCTCCGGGCGTCACCTGCGTAGCCTGGCAGCGGTGGCCTGGACGGCAGCCCTGTGCCTGACGCTCGTCGTACTTCCCGCCGGAACCCGGAGTGCTGCCCGCGAGGGGGTCCCCCCCGACTTCCCAGTGGACCCGTTGGGAAGGCTTCCATCCAGTCCGCAGGCGGCCCACAAACGCCTGGAAGGACCTGGATACCGACGTCCGGGCGGCGGCGAAGGTGAGGTTTTTGATGGAGAGTGGCCGGATACCGGCCGAGGGGAGGGGCCGTTTTTAGCCGCCGAGGTGCAATCGGGGCTCCTGGTCTCCCTTCCTCAGGACACCGTGGAAGGCAAGACCACCCATCCCGGCTCCGGAGTGCGGGTGGAGCTCATCCGGGAACCGCAGACGTGGACCCTGGAGACCACCACCACCCCGGGAGGATGGTTCTCCGTGGATTTCGGGACCCTGGGCGCGGAGATAAGCTCCGGAGACCGCGTGAGGGTCACCGACCTGGCGGGAGGGCTGCCCGTGGAGGTGGAATGCCTGCTCACCGCGGTTGCCGATACGGCGGAGGATCGGGTGTACGGAACCGCGTCGGCGGGGAACCAGGTCGACGTGTACATAAAGACCCCCTCACTGTACTACGAGGACGTGCCTCCCGGAGCGGCGAAGCGCACAGCAGCCGCCACCGGCGGCACCTACCAGGCCTCGTTCACCGGCCTGGACATCCGGGACGGGGATGTGGCCTATGTCTTCTCCAGCGATGCGGCGGGGAACACGGTCATGGAGGTGGCACGGACCGGTCCCGCGCTGGTTGTCTACCCGCAGTACGACGAGGTGATGGGCTTTTACCTCCCCGGGTCCACGGTCACCGTGGAGGCCGGCACGGCCTCTCGCACGGTGGGTGTTTCCCGGCTCGGGTTTTTCGACGCCTGGTTCTTGGACCACGACATACTCCCCGGGGATAAGGTGAGCGCCGACCTGGGCGGGTCACACTCCGTGACCGTTGGGGATGTCTCGGCATCCGCGGACCCCTTCACCGACCTGGTGAAGGGTAAGGCGCCTCCCGGTAGGGAGATCCGCATCACCATGGACATCTACGGACAACCCGTGACCGTGGAGACGGCCAGCGATTCCCAAGGCTTCTTCTCTTACGACCTCACCGGCCTGTCCACGGTCTCCGGGATGG
>MU158616.1:0-5332 GCA_015711895.1 Candidatus Solincola tengchongensis
CGAGCAGGCGGAGGTCTTCATCCAGGCGTGCCGCTCCACGGCGGCCATAGAGCGGGCGGTGCTTTTCATCAACCTGGCCGACGATCCGGCCATCGAGCGCATCGCCACTCCGCGCATGGCTCTCACCGCCGCGGAGTACCTGGCCTTCGACCTGGACATGCACGTCCTGGTCATCCTCATCGACATGACCTATTACTGCGAGGCCCTGCGGGAGGTCTCCGCGGCGCGCAAGGAGGTGCCCGGACGGCGAGGTTACCCCGGGTATCTGTACACCGACCTGGCCACCATCTACGAGCGCGCGGGGAGGATAAAGGAGGCCAAGGGGTCTATCACCCAGATCCCGGTGCTCTCCATGCCCGACGACGACAAGACGCACCCCATACCCGACCTCACCGGCTACATCACCGAGGGGCAGATCATACTCTCCCGTGACCTGCACCGGAGGGGCATCTACCCGCCCATCGACGTCCTGCCCTCCCTCTCCCGGCTCAAGGAGAAGGGCATCGGCCCGGGCAAGACGCGCGAAGACCACTCCCCTCTATCCAACCAGCTCTTCTCGGCCTACGCACGAGGCAAGGAGGCCAAGGAGCTGGCGGTCATCCTGGGAGAGGCGGCCCTCTCCGAGGAGGACAGGCTCTTCGTCCAGTTCAGCGAGGCCTTCGAGGACCGTTTCATCCGCCAGGGGGAGTACGAGGACCGCAGCATAGAGGAGACCCTGGCCATAGGCTGGGACCTCCTGCGCATCCTCCCCCGCGCCGAGCTGAAGCGGGTGAAGGAGGAACATATAAGGAAATATATGGAAAATGCTGGCTGAGGCGGCGGGGACGGAGGATCCGGAGGCGAGGAGCGGAAGATGGCGCGCATCCAGGTGAACCCCAACCGCATGGAGCTCCTGAAGCTGCGCAAGCGAGCGGCCATCGCGGAGCGGGGCCACAAGCTGCTCAAGGACAAGCTGGACGAGCTCATGAAGCAGTTCATGGTCCTGGTCCAGGAGAGCCGGGAGCTGCGCCGGGAGGTGGAGTCCCGCCTGGCCGACGCCCATCTCATCTTCGCCATCGCCCGCTCCGAGGCCATCACCGAGGAGGTGGAGGAGTCCCTCTCCGTCCCCACCGTGAACCTGGAGGTGGAGGTGGAGAGGGCGAACATCATGGGGGTAAGGGTGCCCCATTTCGAGGTGCGCATGGAGGGCGACTTCGACTGCTACAGCTTCATCTCCACCCCCTTCTCCCTGGACGCCGCCCTCCTCAACTACCGGGACCTCCTGCCCGACCTGGTGAGGCTGGCGGAGATGGAGAACAACGTGAGTCTCCTGGCCCAGGAGATAGAGCGCACCAGGAGGCGGGTGAACGCCCTGGAGCACGTGCTCATACCCTCCCTCCGGGAGACCATCGTCTACATCACCATGAAGCTGGACGAGATGGAGCGCTCCTATCGCACCCAGCTCATGAAGATAAAGAGCATGCAGGAAGAGGCCGCCTCCCGCTGAGCCCCCGGGCCCCCCTGGATTTCACGGGCCCGACACATCCTCAAGGTTTTCCCGCCGCGCCGCTCGCAGCCTCGCCCGGACCGCCCGGAATGGGATTTTGCGGGACGGTAAGCCTCCAGCTGACGCAGGCGCCGTGACGCCGCCTCTTTAGGGGCTTTGAAGGCCTGCCCCTCCGCTCACCGCCCTGTTCGGCGCACTGAGGGCATCGGTTTCCGCTCGCTCCGCTGCCTTATTGTCCGCGGGTATGGAGGGCATACCTTACGGGAGATTATCGCGCCGAGCCGAAGGGGGAACTCTTCCGCTTTTTGACAGACCTTTTCCCCGCCACATATACTTTTTGAGGAAGGAAACGACCTCCGAGGGCTGTCTTGTCTACCCTTCAAGGCGCCGGGAGGCCCTCTCGAGGGGCGGGGCGCAAGGGTCAAGCCCGCCCGGGAGTGAGGGTCCGGCGGCGAGTCTTCCTCTCCGTGCCGGGGGCTGGTCGAGGAGGAGGTCCCTTGATGGCCGGTGCGCGCCCCGCAGAGGGGGAAAGGTCACGGGGTGGGCCGATGTTGAACGACTTCGCCGGCAAGCTTTCCCTGCGCCTCGCCGGCCTGGTGGGGGAGATACAGGAGGCCTTCGAGCGCAACATACCCACCTATGCCGCTCTCTCCGCGGAAGCCAGGGCCGATGTCCGGAGGCAGTTGACCGAGCTCATCCGCAGGACCACCGGCTTTCTGGTGAGGAAGGATGCGGCCCGCGACGAGCTCTACGCTTACGCCCGCCGGGTGGGGAGAAGCCGGGTGATGCAGAACATCCCCCTGGGAGACCTGGTGAGGGCGGTGTTCCTGGTGGAGGCCATCATCTGGGACCGCGTCCTCCCGGCGGTTAAGGAAGGTGAGGTCGCCGCCGGGGAGTGGATAGATTTCCTCAAGGCCTCGGGGGAGGTGAACGCCGAGATACTCGCCGCCCTCTCCGCTTCCTACCTGGAGACCAAGGACGAGATGGTCAGCCGCCAGCTCCGCGAGCTGCACGGTCTTCTGGAGGTGGGGCGGACCATAACCTCGACCATGGACCTGGAGGCGGTGCTCAACCAGATCCTGGAGGTGGCGGCGGGGATCGTGCAGTCCCCCATGGGCGCGGTCTACCTCCTCGAGGAGGGAGGGGGGGAACTGGTCCTGGTGGCCCAGATGGGGCTGGCCCCCCCGTGGACGAAGGGGCGCCGGGTGGACCCCCAGCGCACCCTGCTGGGCCGGGCGTTCCGGACGGGGGCGCCGGTCAGCGGCGCGGACGACAGGCTCCGAGGACTCTCCCTCCCCGTCCCCGCCCGTGGTGGAAGGGTCCGCTCCGCCCTGTCCTGCCCCATCCTCAAGGATCACACTCCTCTTGGAGGGTTGGAGCTCTACGACGCGGAGCCCCGCTCTTACGACCGCCTGGACATGGCCCTCCTGGCCGCCTTCGCCCCCCAGGCTGGGGTGGCCATCCAGAATGCCCGCCTCTTCGAGCTGGAGAGGAGGCGAGCCCGGGAGATGGAGATGATGAAGGAGTTGGCCGAGGAGGCGGCGGCGGCGGTGAGTTTCGACCAGGCGGTGGGCGTGGTCCTGCGCAAGGTGGCCGAGGTGGCCGGGGTGGAGAGGTGCATCCTCTTCCTCTACCACCCGGAGGAGGAAGAGCTGGAGTTCGTGAGGGGCCATGGCCTGACCACCCCGTTGAACCGGCGGCTCAAGGGAAGCCGCCTCCCTCTTTCCCAGGCCGACCTGGTCACGCGCCGGGCGGTGCGGAGGGGGGAGATGCTGGCCGTGGCGGATGTGGGCAGCGACCCTCGCGTGGACCGTGGTCACCTTACCTCCTTCAGGTTGAGGTCCTGCCTCATCGTCCCCCTCTTCCGGGAAGGCGCGGTATCGGGGGTGATGGTGCTGGGCAACGTGCGCTCCCCGCGTTCCTTCGAGCCCGAGGAGATGGAGACGGTGAGGGTCCTCTCCGCCCAGGCGGCGGTGGCCATCTCCCAGGCCGGGCTACGCCAGCGCATCCAGGAGCGGGAGCGGAGGCTCCAGGAACTGGAGGCCAACGAGCGCATCTACCGGGAAAGGGAACGCAGCGAGGCCATCGTCTCCGCCAACCCCGAGGCCATCATGGTCGTGGACCGCGCGAGGAACATCGTCCTCTTCAACCCGGCCGCCGGGGAGCTCTTCGGATGGCGGCAGGAGGAGGCCCTGGGGCGGCACATCCACGAGGTCCTCTACCGGGAGGAGAACCCGGAGCCGGGGGCCTGTTCCATGCTGGACTGCCCGGTGGAGGCCGCCTTCCGAGGGGAGAGGGCCGTGCTCCCGGAGATGGAGTACGAGAAGCGTGACGGCGGGAAGGTGTGGATAAGCGGGTCCTTCTCGGTGATCCGCAATCAGAAACGGCAGATAGAGAACGTGATCTGCGTCTTCCGGGACATCACGGAGCAGAAACGCATGCATCGCCTGGCCCTGATGGACAAGGAGCTGGACATCGCCGCCAGCATCCAGAGCGCGCTGCTTCCCGAGGGTTCCCTGGAGAATGAGGCGGTGAAGGTGGTGGCCCACATGGAGCAGGCGCGTATCGTGGGGGGCGACTGGTACGACTACTGGGTGGACGGAGACCGTCTGGTGGTGGTGGTGGGGGACGCCGCGGGCAGCGGCATCCCGGCGGCGATGCTGGCCACTCTGGCCATGAGCGCCGTGCGCGCCGAGGCCGTGGACCGCCGGGATCCCCTGGAGGTCATGCGGAAGGCCAACAAGGCCCTCTACCCCCACCGCCTGGAGGACCGCTTCATAACCATCCTCTACGGGGAGCTGGACCTGCGCACGCTGCGTTTCCGCTACGTGAACGCCGGCCACAACGACCCCTACCTCATCCGCAGGGGCGGGGAGGTTGTAACCCTCCCCTCGGAGCGGCGCACCATCCTGGGGGCTTTCGAGAGCATGGACCTCCAGGTGGAGGAGGTGGACCTGGAGCCCGGCGACCGGGTCTTCCTGTACACCGACGGGGTGGTGGACTGCCGCGACTCCCGCCGCCGTCCCTTCGGGGAGAAGCGGCTGCGCCGTTTCCTCAAGGAAGCGGGGTCGCGCTCCGCGGAGGCCTTCCTCAACGAGCTGGTGGAGGTGCTGCGCCGTTTCTGCGGGGCGGCCATGGAGGACGATTTCACCCTTCTCCTCTGCGACGTGAAGGAGAGGAAGCCGGGAACGGAAGGGGAAAAGGGCGGCCACCTGATAGCCTCCGGAATGAGCGTTCCGGGACCGGGATGGGGGCCGGTGGCGGGAGATGCGGGAGGCCCGGGATTCGGCGGCCAAGGGATGGCATGAGCCGAGCGGGATCTGCACCTTCCAGTCCGGCGAGGGATGGTGGCCGGCGGGGAAGGGGACCCTGTTAGGGAAAGCAGGCATCCTCGTCCTGTGGCGATAACCAAATATTACCATATACCATGAATTGCCAAGTACCGAACTACGCGGGCGAGCTCAGCGAAGGACGGTTGCCGGCGGTGAGGGGGAGGAGAGTGAGCTCGGCCCTTCCGCTCGAGGCGGGCGAGATACCATAGGCCATGAATCTCCGTATCCCTCTTGCCTTACGAGACCGCCGCGCCAAACCGGGCGGAGGACGGCCGCATAACGCGAGAGGTGTCGGGAGCGGGAGGCTCAAGTCCGTCTCTCAGCGGTAATGTCGGAGTGTCAAATACCATAATATACCATATAGGTTAACGTCGGCGGGTGTGGCGAATCCTGCGAGCAGCAAGCCGCCGAACACGATGAGTGCAGTTAGCGGGAGGCTCAAGTCCGCCTCGCAGCGCGATTGCCTGGGTTTGCCAAATACAAAACATGCCCTTCATTTCATTTTCGGCGAATG
>MU158616.1:5342-28566 GCA_015711895.1 Candidatus Solincola tengchongensis
GGGCCTCCTCCTCGGGCAGGTACTCCCCAGGGTCGTCCACCAGGCTGGCGAAGAGGCCCGCCCGGGCCGAGGCCAGGGGCCGCCTGGCCCACCACAGGTGCAGGGTGGAGGGGTGGCCGTGGCGGACGGACCACGCCGTGGGTGCCGCCCGGTTGCGGGCCGCGAGGGGTCCCGGCAGGCGGCGTGGCCTCGGCCCGGGGTTCCGGGAGGCCGGCCGGGAGGGGTTTATAATGGAAGAGCGCCGGGCGGAGGGAGGTCACCCGGCGGGCGTCGTAGGCGTTATCGGCTGTCGAGGTGGTTGACGGGATGAAAGCCGGAGAGGTGACCCCGGAGAGAGCCCGGGAATTCGCGCGCTCCTGGAGCGTGTACCGCCGGGAAACCCGGAATCCACTCTGGATGAGTCCCGAGGAACTGGCGGGCCTCCAGGAGAGGAACCTGAGGAGGCAGCTGGAGCTGGCCGCCCGCTTCAGCCCCTATTACCGGGAGCTCTTCCGCCGGGAGAGGGTGGAAGTGGACAAGGTCCAATCCCTCGGGGACCTGGAGAGGATACCGGTCACCCCTCTGGAGGCCTACCTGCGCAACCCCCTGGCCTTCCTCCTCGCCGTGGACCCGCCGGGGGAACTGGACGCCACCTACGAGATAACCTACACCTCGGGGACCTCCACAGGGACGCCGGCTCCCTTCTTCAACACCACCTACGACATGTACAACATCACTCTGGCCATGCGCCGGACGGCGGAGATATGTTGGATGACCCCCCGGGATACCCTCCTCAATCTCTTCCCCTACGGCAACCTGCCGCACATTGGTTTCCAGCGGACCGTACACCTCGCCTCCTCGGTGGGCATGAGGCTGGTCAACGCGCTCACCGGCAGGGACGCGCCGGGCTTCCCCCTCCACCGCACCCTGGACGAGGCCCTCGAGCTGGCCGCCGGGCACCGGGCGACCGTGCTGGCGGGCATGGGGCGCCAGGTGAGGAGGTTCATCCTGCGGGGGGAGCAGGCGGGGGCCGACCTCTCCTCTGTGCGCGTGATCCTCTCCCTGGGGGAGACGGTGACCGAGGGGATGCGCGAGGAGATGCGCGCCCACCTTACCGGCGAGGCCGCGCGGGCTTTCGTGGTCAACGGCTACGGGTTCACCGAGTTCCAGGGGAGCTTCGTGGAGTGCTGCGAGTCCGGGGGTGACCACAACCCTGCTCCCGACCTCTATCACCTGGAGGTCCTGGACCCCCGGACCCTGCGCCCCCTTCCCGAGGGCGAGCTCGGCCTCTTAGCCCTCACCCATCTGGACCGGCGTGGCACGGTGCTCCTCCGTTACCTGGTGGGAGACCTGGCGGCGCTGGAGAGAGGGGCCTGTCCCCATTGCGGGAGGGTTGGGGAGCGCCTGGTCATCCGCATGGGCTCCACCTACGCCGTGCGCGCGGACAAGGTCATCCGCGTGGACGGGAGGCTGGTCAATCCCGAGGCGGTGAGGAACCAGCTGGCCGCGGTGCGTGGCGTGGTGGAATACCAGTTGGTGGTGGAGAAGGAAAGGCCCGGCGACCCCTTGAGCCCGGACCGGCTGACCCTCCGCCTCTCCGTGGCCGGGAGGCTGCGCCAGGACCTGGAGAAAGAGGTGGTGGCCAGGGTACGCGAGGCGGTGGGGATAACCCCGCACATCGAATACGTGCAGTCCCCGGAGATCTACGACCCCTCCCGTATCCTCAAGGCCACGCGCATCGTTGACCGGCGTTGAGCATGAAGGGCCTTCCCCGAAGCAGCGGGCTCCGCGAATCGGCCCCCCATAATCCCCTCCCGTGACCAGGGCGCCTCTTGTCCCTTTATGGTCAGGCTCACGGGACCCGCCGAAAGGTCGGCCTATCCCGCTTCCGCGGTTCTCGGGAACCCCTAAACATCGCGGGTGGATGGAAGGCCGGGTGAGGGGTAGGGCCTTCCCTTTCCGGCCGGGCGGTGACTCCTTCGCCCCTTCCGGCGGTCGCCTTCCGGGAGGGAGGCCGTTCAATCCCGCCGGACCAGGTATTCCTCCAGGCGGCGCATCCCCTCCCGGATCCTGTCCAGGTGGTTGGCGTAGCTGAAGCGCAGGTATCCCTCACCGCCGCTGCCGAAGTCTATGCCCGGCGTGACCGCTACCCCGGTTTTCTCCAGAAGCTCCATGGCCAGGGAGTAGGAGTCCCGGGTGAAACGGCGGGCGTTGGCCAGCACGTAGAAGGCGCCCTGGGGCTCCACGGCCACCCCGAAGCCGATCTCCCGCAGCCGGGGGAGGAGGAAACGGCGTCGCTGGTCGTAGGTGCGCACCATGGCCTCCACGTCCTCGGCGGCCTCGGTGAGGGCGGCGATGCCCGCCCACTGCACGAAGTCGTTGGCGGAGATGAAGAGGTTCTGCATCATCTTCTGCACGGGGCGGATGAACTCCGGCGGGGCGATGAGGTAGCCCAGCCTCCAGCCGGTCATGGCATAGAGCTTGGAGAAACCGTTGATCACGAAAGCCCGGTCGGTGAACTCCAGGATGGAGTGCTCCCTGCTCTCGTAGACCAGCCCGTGGTATATCTCGTCGCTGACCACGTAGAGCCCCTTCCCGGCCAGGGAGGCTATCTCCTCCATGACCTCGGGCTCCAGGAGATTACCCGTGGGGTTGGAGGGGGAGTTGATGATGATGGCCCTGGTCCTGGCACTCAAGCGCTTCTCTATCTCCCGCGGGCGGTACTGGAAGCCGTCCTCCTCGAACACGGGGACCTCCACCGGTCTCCCGTCCACGAACTCGACGATGTTCGGGTAACAGGCGTAGCAGGGGTTGGAGAGGATGACCTCGTCCCCGGGGTCCAGGAGGGCGGCGAAGAGCAGGAGCATGGCCGGGGAGCTGCCGCTGGTGACCACGATGCGGTCCGGATCCACCTCCACATGGTATTTCTGTAAGTAATGTTCGGAGATGGCCTCCCGCAGCTCACGTACCCCCTGGCTGTGGGTGTAACGCGTCTTACCCTCCAGCATGGCGCGATAGGCGGCCTCCTTAATACAGCGTGGGGTGTCGAAATCGGGTTCGCCCACCTCCATGTGGATGATGTCGCGGCCCTCCCGCTCCATGTGCTGGGCCTTCTCCAGCACCTCCATGACGATGAAGGGAGGGATGCGCTCTCCCCTCCTGGCGATCATAGGATACCTCCCGGAGCTCGATATCCCTTACGGGAAATTGGTATGCGGGTAATTATAATACATCGTGCCGCAGCCATCTTTCCTTCGGAGAGCCCCGCACAGTCGCACTGGATGTCTCTTGGTCCCCTTGAATGAACGTATCTCCACCCTCCGCGTGCCCCATCCACCGGGTCTCCTTTCCGAAGGACGGATACAGGAGACCCGCATTCCCGAGCGGGAGGATGCCGGAACTCTCCCGGATGTATGCCTATCGCCGTGCCTCCCTGAGGCAAAAAGACCGGTACGCGTCACCCAGGATGCTGGCCATTGCCCCCTCATGGTGTATATTGGTTTCCAAGGGCCGTCAGTGCCGGAAAGGGGAGGATATGGACTGGGAGGCGTTGCGCGCGCGCATCAGAGCGGACTTCGAGGCCAAGAACAACACCCGGGAGGAGGTGCTTAGGCTGTGCCGCTCCCTGGTGCAGACCTCGAGTTACGTGATCCGCGCCGTTCACCGCGGCGAAAGAGAGGAGGCGGAGAAACTCCTCCAGCAGGCCGCAGGCCTCTCCTCGAGCATAACCCACATGACCGAGGACCACCCCGAGGTGTACACCGCCGGTTTCGTCCACGACGCCCAGAAGGAATACGCCGAGGCCCGGGTGACCTTCGCCCTCATCTACCGCGAACCCCTGCCTGGCCCCGAGGAGCTGGGGGTGGAATACCCCGCCTACCTCAACGGTCTGGGCGAGGCGGTGGGGGAGCTGCGCCGGGCCATCCTGGACCTCATAAGAGAGGGCCACCTGGAACGCAGCGACGAGCTCCTCAGCCACATGGACGACATCTATTACCTCCTGGTGTCCTTCGATTACCCGGACGCCATAACCGGTAACCTGCGCCGCACCACGGACATGGCACGGGGGATCATCGAGCGCACCCGGGGCGACCTCACCACCGCCATCAGGCAGAGCAAGCTCCGCCAGGCCATCTCCGAGCTGGAAGCGCGCCTGGAGGCGGGGACCGATACATCGGATCGTTGAAGCCGCTTAGTCTCGTACGCCGACCCGGAAAGGAGAGAGGGGGAGCGGTTTTTTCTCCTGGCCACGTATATCGCTGTGGGAAGGGCTTTTAAGGCCCTTGGAGTAAGAAGAGAGCGGGGAACGGTTTCTTCTTATGCACGGACCCGGGACATGCCGATCTTGGCCCGCGGTTTTCCTTCATCGTATCTCTGCTCTTGCCTGCGGACGTGGATAGAGTGGGCCTCTCCCCCTCAGGTGGCTGAAGGGGTTGGTCCTTTTGTCGGGAAACGCCGGATGTGCAGGCGAGGGAGCCGGCTTCCATTGCCTTTGGGAGGAATGGGGATGGTGCGCTTGCGGGGACGGCTGCCCATAGGGATCCGCCCGGTCCGGCTGGCGCGTTCAGTCCAGTTTGCGCACGTGGATGGAGTTGGCCAGGTGCCAGCCTACCGTGCGGCGGTTACGGCCCACCACCGCCTGCAGGGGGCCCTTGAAGGGGTCCTTGGCCACCACCTTGATCTTCACCCCGGGCTTGATACCCAGGGAGGCCATGAACTGCAGGAGCTCCGGCTCATCGTCCTTCACGCTGATGACCTCCGCGCGCTCCCCGGGCTCCAGGGAGTAGAGGGTGGTCTCCTCCACGCGGACGTCCTCCACCTTGGAAGGGATGGGATAGCCGTGCGGGCACACCTTGGGGCGGTTGAGGGCCACGAAGAGCCGCCTCTCCACCTCGTCGGAGAGCTGGGTCTCGAAACGGAGGGCCTCCTCATGGGCCTCGTGCCATTCGAAGCCCAGCATGTCGGTGAGGAAACGCTCCACTATACGGTGTCGCCGGATGGCCTTGACGGCCAGCTTCTCGCCCTTGGGGGTGAGGGTTATGCCGTGGTAGGGTGTGTAGTTGATGAGCCCCTTCTGGGACAGTTTCTTCAAGGTGTCGGTGACCGTGGAGGGGGCGACCTTGAGGGATTCCGCCAGGGCGGAAGTGGAGACGGGGCTCTGCGCCTGCTGGAGGCGGAAGATGTGCTTGAGGTAATCGCAGTGCTGATCGAGCAAGGACGGTTGCCGAGAACTTTTCATCGACCCTCCCACGGTCCTTGAAATTTTGAATGTCCCAAATTATAATTTCGGCATTCCGAATTTTCAAGGCAAGCCTGGCCCTCGACCACGGGGCGGAGGCGACGGGTGCGGGTCCCGAAGAGGATCCCCGCCTAAACCGCGAAGACGTTGTCTGCGAATGAGGTCATCGGGGAGACGGTCCGTGCGGTTTTCTTCGCACGGTGAGGGGCCGAGCCGATGCGAACCTCTTCTGTGAGGGTGGCGGAGCGGAAGCTCCCCACTCCGTAACCCGGTCCGGAGCCGGGAGAACGCCGCCTTTCCGGACCATGGCGGCGGGAAAACCGGAACCGCGGAACACGGGGAGCGCAGAGCGGTTTATGGATGGCCGGCGGTCGTGCGGGGAAGGGTCACGGGCGATCAGGGGTCTGAGATCGACGATGCTCGTGACCGCAGGCCGCGAACGGTCGGGAGCGCGAACAGGAGCGTGAAGGGATGAACGTCTATCGGGGAAAGGAGTGATGAGATGGAGAACGCCTGGCCCTATATCACGCTCATCGCCGGATTACTGGGCCTGGGCACCGCGGGTTTCTACGCCTGGTGGGTGCTCAAGCAGGATCCCGGCGACGAAAAGATGCAGTCCATCTCCAGGCACATTCAGGAAGGGGCGGCGGCGTTTCTCAAGCGCGAATATTCGACCGCCATCTGGTTCCTCCTCCTGGTGGCCCTGGCAATGTTCATCTTCGTGAAGAACGGGGACCTTCCCGTGGGTAGGTATCAGGCCCTGGCCTATATCTTCGGTGTGCTCTGCTCCGGGAGCATCGGGGTCATCGGCATGACCGTCTCCACGCGGGCCAACTGCCGGACTACCCAGGCCGCCAAGGAGGGCATGGGGCGAGCCCTGCGCCTGGCCTTCCGGGGCGGCTCGGTGACCGGTCTCTCCGTGGTGGGGATGGGACTCTTCGGGGTCTCCTTGGTCTACCTGCTGATGACCAAGTGGTGGGCGCCCAACACCGTGCTCCAGGTGATACCCGAGCTGGGCAGGAACTCGGTCCCCGACGTTGTGGCGGCTTTCGGTCTGGGCGCCTCCTCCATCGCCCTCTTCGCCAGGGTGGGCGGGGGCATCTTCACCAAGGCCGCCGACGTGGGCGCCGACCTGGTGGGAAAGGTGGAGGCGGGCATACCCGAGGACGACCCCCGCAACCCGGCAGTCATAGCCGACAACGTGGGAGACAACGTGGGTGACGTGGCCGGCATGGGTGCCGACCTCTACGAGTCCTACGTGGGCTCCATAGTCGCCCCTGTGGCCCTGGGGGCCATCCTCTTCGCCGGGACGGGCCACGCCTGGAAGGGCATGGTGCTGCCGCTGGCCATCGCCGCCGTGGGGATCGCCTGCTCCATACTGGCCAGTTTCATCGTCAGGGGCAAGGAGAGCGGGCATCCCGGGCGCTCACTGTCCCTGGCCACCTACAGCGCGGCGGTGCTGACCACCATCGCCACCTTTTTCCTGGTCACCCTGTTCCTCAGGAACACCCCTGGGGTCAAGAACCCGGTCGGTTTCTTCATCGGGATAGTGGCCGGACTCTTCGCCGGGATGTTCATCGGGCAGGTATCCGAGGTCTACACCTCGGATGCCTTCCCTATCGTGAAGAACCTGGCCCAGTCCAGCACCACGGGCTCGGCGACCAACATCCTCTCCGGTATAGCCGTGGGCATGGAATCCACCACCGCTTCCATCATCTTCCTGGTGGGCGCCATCGCTGCCGCCTACCTGGCGGGGCGCTGGGCCATGGGAGGATCGGCGGCGGGATCTCTGGGTGTTTCCGGGGGCATATACGGCATCGCCTTGGCGGCCATCGGGATGCTCTCCACCACGGGGACGGTGGTGGCCGTGGACGCTTACGGCCCCATCGCCGACAACGCGGGGGGCATCGCCGAGATGAGCGGGCAACCGCCGGAGGTGCGCCGCATAACCGACAGCCTGGACGCCGCCGGGAACACCACGGCGGCCATCGCCAAGGGTTTCGCCATCGCCTCGGCGGGGGTCACCGCCCTGGCCCTTTTCCGGGCCTTCACCGACGCGGCCAAGGTGTCCTCCATCGACCTCAGCCACTACCAGACGGTCATCGGGCTCTTCCTGGGCGCTGCCTTCCCCTTCCTCTTCGCCGCCCTGGCCATCAGCGCCGTGGGCAAGGCGGCCAACAAGATGGTGGAGGAGGTGCGGCGGCAGTTCCGGGAGATTCCCGGCCTCCTGGAGGGGAAGGAAGGGGTCAGCGCGGAATACGCCCGGTGCGTGGACATCTCCACCAGGGGCGCCCTGCGCTACATGATCGCCCCTGCCTCCATCGCTGTCCTCAGCCCCATCGTCATCGGCCTCTGGAACGCCGAGGCGCTGGCCGGGTACCTGGGAGGGGCCCTGGTGGTGGGCTTCCTCATGGCCATCTTCATGGCCAACGCCGGCGGGGCGTGGGACAACGCCAAGAAGTACATCGAGGCCGGGAACCTGGGCGGGAAGGGCACGCCCACCCATGCCGCCGCCGTGGTGGGCGACACGGTGGGCGACCCCTTCAAGGACACCGCCGGGCCGTGCATGAACATCATGATCAAGGTCATGACGGTGATCGCCCTGGTGTTCGCGCCCCTCTTCGTGAAATAAGCTGGGCATCGCGGGGCCGCCCTCCGGCGAGGGCGGCCCTTTTCTTTCGCCCTTTCTCTGGGGTGAAAGCGTCGCACGCCGCTTATGATCCTCTCGCCCGTTCCATCCGCGATCAGGGAATGGCCTCCCCCTTTAAGGTTGCGCTGCTTTTGGAAGACGTCGCCGCGAGGACCGGGTGGAGAGGGGAAACCCGGATCTCTCTCAGCACCGGCGCGCCATCATAGGCTTCCGGGTCCGGTCCCGCGAGAGGATACTCGTTCCTTGACGGCGCAATATTAATGTGGTACGGATATTTGCCGAATGTTTGCCGGAGGGGAAGTTTGGAGCAGGCGAGATACACGGGTGGAGACATGATCCCAGGAATTTCCATTTGCGGCCCGTCACGGGGAGTGGGCGCATGAAGCTAATCATAACCGAGAAGAACACCACGGCGCGGCGCATCTCCACCATCCTCTCGGATGGGAAGGCACGCCCGCTCTCCTCCTCCCGGAACCCCGTGTACGTCTTCCGCATGAACGGGGAGGAGGTCCACTGCCTGGGCCTCAAGGGCCACATCCTCAAGGTGGATTTCCCGCCCCGTTACCAGCAGTGGCAGGAGGTGGAGCCCAGGGAGCTCATCCGCGCCGACATCGTCAAAGTGCCCACCAACAAGACCCTCATCCGCACGGTGCAGAGCGAGGCCCGCAAGGCGGACGAGGTGATCATCGCCACGGACTTCGACCGGGAGGGGGAGCTCATCGGTGTGGACGCCATCAACATCATCCGGGAGGTGCGCCCGGACATCAAGGTCCGGAGGGCCCGCTTCTCTGCCCTGACCCCCTCCGAGATCAAGCGCGTCTTCGCAAACTTGGAGGAGCCCTACTACAACCTGGCCTCCGCCGGTGAGGCCCGCCAGGACATAGACCTCATCTGGGGAGCCAGCCTGACGCGCTTCATCAGCCTGGCCTCGACGCGGCTGGGGAAGAACTTCCTCTCCGTGGGGAGGGTGCAGAGCCCCACCCTGGCCCTCATCGTGGACCGGGAGAAGGAGCGCAAGGAGTTCGTCCCCACGCCTTTCTGGACCCTGAAGATAGACTGCCGCAAGGACGGGGAGACCTTCCAGGCGGTTCACGCCAAAGAGCGCTTTCCCACCCGGGAGGAGGCCGAGGAGGCCCATTCCCGCCTGGAGGGGAAAGCCACCGTGCGGGAGGTCAAGGCCACGGAGAGGAGCGTCAAGCCCCCCATACCCTTCAACACCACGGGGCTGCTCACCGCAGCGGCATCCCTCGGTTTCCCGGCGGCCAAGGCCATGAACATCGCCGAGAACCTGTACATGAACGGCTACATCAGCTACCCGCGCGTGGACAACACCGTGTACCCGCCCTCCCTGGACCTCAGGGGCATCCTGCGGGAGCTCTCCAGGAGCCCCGCCTTCGGCGAGCTGGCCGGGGAGCTCCTGGCGCGGAGGAAGCTGACGCCGACGCGGGGGAGCAGGCAGTCCACGGACCACCCTCCCATCCACCCCACAGCGGCCGCCTCTCCCGGCGACCTGTCGCCCCAGGAGTGGAAGATCTATGAGCTGGTGGCCAGGCGCTTCATGGCCACCCTGGCCGGAGAGGCCCGGGTGCTCTCCGTGCGCGCCGACCTCGAATGCGGGCCGGAACCTTTCGTGGCCCGCGGGTCCCGCACCGTGGAGGAGGGCTGGTACCGGTTCTATCCCTACGGGAGGAAGAAGGAGGTGGACCTCCCGCACCTGGAGGCGGGCGAGGTGGTGGAGGTGGTGGACGCTCCGCCGCCCAAGAGGGGCGAGACGCAGCCGCCGCCACGCTACACCCAGGGCAAGCTCATCGAGAAGATGGAGGAGCTTGGGCTGGGCACCAAGTCCACGCGCCACGCCATCATAGAGAGCCTCTATGAGAGGGGGTACATCTACGGGGACCCTATCGCCCCCACGGAGACGGGGATAGCCGTGGCCGAGGCCTTGCGCAAGTTCGCCGGGGTGATCTCCTCGCCTGAGATGACCGCGGCCCTGGAGAGGGACATGGACGCCATCGTGGAGGGCGCCGAGACGCGCCTGGAGGTGGTGGACAAGTCGCGGGAGATGCTCGAGGAGGTCATGCGGCTTCTGGAGGACAGCCGCTCCGAGGTGGCGGCGGAGATACGCAACGGCATCCGGGAGGACCGCGTTCTGGGCTCATGCCCGAAATGCGGTTCCCCGCTGCGGGTCATCCGGGCCAAGAAGAGCAAGAAGAGGTTCGTGGGCTGCAGCAACTACCCTGATTGCACGGTCACCTACCCCCTTCCCCAGAACGGGAACCTGGTGCCCACGGAAGAGGTATGCCCGGAGTGCGGCTCTCCCAAGGTGAGGATGGTTAACCGCGGCAGGAGACCGTGGACCTTCTGCCTGGACCCCGCCTGTCCCACGAAGGGGCGGGAGGCCGCGCCGGAGGCCGAGGCGCCCCCCTCCGGTGAGAAGGTCCGGACCGGTGAGGAGGGTTGATTCTGCAGAAGGCGGCTTTGCGCGCCACGCGCGGCCGTGTCCCCATGGGATCCTGATCTCACCTGGCTTCCCGTTTCCGGCTTGAGAGGCGCGGTTCTCTGGGGGATGCCACGCCGGGAAGGGGTCAGCGGATTCCCAGCCTCCACCCCTTCGCGTTGCGGCCGATGGAGGTGAATACGCTTCCGAGAGAGGTGTAGAGGGGATTTCACCGCCTCCGGCGTCTCGACCTCCGGTGGTTCTTGAGGTAAGAGTCGATCCCGATGACGATTTAGCGCAGGGACCTACCGGGCGGGTTGATCACCTGGATCATGGGAGTCCGTCTGCCGGACTCGGGTGCGGATGCGGCATCCGAGGGAGGAAGGACTGTTCCGCCCGGTTACCCTGAGGGGCCGGTGTAGCGGGATACCGGCGTCGCCAAGGTCAGACGCGAGCTCCCTTCCGGTTTGCGCCACCGGACGGCTTATAGGAAAATAACGCCATAACCGGGAAGGAAGGAGGAAAGGCGTTCATGCGCAAGGTGACCGTGGTGGGAGCGGGCATGGTGGGTTCCACCACCGCCATGCGGCTGGCGGAATCGGGGCTGGCCGATGTGGCCCTTATAGACGTCGATGCCGATCTGGCACGGGGCAAGGCCCTGGACATTTCCCAGGCCCTCCCCCTGACCGGTTCCCCTTCCCGCGTGGTGGGCGGGGACGACTACCGCCTTGCCGAGGGGAGCGAGGTGGTGGTGGTCACCGCCGGGTTCCCCCGGAGGCCGGGGATGTCCAGGGCCGACCTCTTGGGGAGGAACGCGGAGGTGGTGAGGGAAGTGGTGGGCTCTGCCGCCGCCGCCGCCCCGGAGAGCGTGATCATCATGGTTACCAATCCCCTCGACGAGATGTCCTACCTGGCCTGGAAGGTCACCGGGTGGGACCGGCACCGGGTGATGGGCATGGCCGGGCTCCTTGACGGGTCCCGGCTGGCCTACTTCGCCGCGCGCGAGCTGGGCGTATCCCCGTCGCAGGTCCAGCCCACGGTGCTGGGAAGCCACGGCGAGGCCATGTTGCCCCTTCCCCGTTTCACCACCGTGGCCGGGGTACCCTTGGACGAGCTGCTCCCGCCGGAGAAGCTCGGGGAGCTCTTCGAGAGGACCCGCGAAGGGGGAGCGGAGATCGTCTCCCTGCTCAGGACGGCGAGCGCCTATTACGCGCCCTCCGCCTGCGTGGCCCGCATGGTGGAGGCCGTCCTCCGCGACGAGGATTACCGGGTGACGGCCAGCGTACTCCTGGATGGCGAGTACGGCATCAGCGGGGTCTTCTTGGGCGTTCCTGTGGTCCTGGGCGCGGGGGGCTGGAAGAGGGTGGTGGAGCTGCCCCTCGAGGACCGGGAGATAGAGGGGCTTGAGGAGTGCGCCCGCCTCATCCGGAGCAGGATGGAGGAGCTGGATGGGTGGCTGGCGGGTTCTTGATCCCTCGCGGGTAAGCGAGGCCGTGGAGGAGCTGGCCGCAAGGGCCTCGCTGGAGCTTCCGAAGGACGTGGAGAGCGCCATCGCGGAAGCCCTGGAAAGGGAGACATCCAGCCTGGGGAGGTATGCCCTGGGCATGATCCTCGAGAACGCCGAAGTGGCCCGCCGGGAGGGGCTCCCCCTGTGCCAGGACACGGGCATGTTCCACCTCTTCGTGGAGCTGGGAGAGGGCGTGGCCCTGCCCCACAGCTTCCAGGCGGCGGTGGACGAGGGTATAAGAAGGGCCACGCGGCGGGTGCCACTCCGTTCATCGCTGGTAGATCTTCCCATCCGGGAACGTCGTGACCGGGGGGACAACACCCCGGTGCGCGTGCACGTGAGCGGGGGAGGGCCTGAAGGGGAGGCTCGCCTCACCCTCCTGGCCAAGGGAGGGGGGAGCGAGAACGCCACGAGCCTCCATTTGCTCCTTCCGGGCGAGGGAGAAGAGGGGGTGCGCCGGGTGGTCCTGGAGGCGGTGCGCGCCAGGGGGGCCCAGGCCTGTCCTCCCTTGGTGGTCTGCGTGGGAGTGGGGGGTGACGCCGGTGAGGCCCTGGAGCTGGCCCTGCGGGGCCTGCTGCGGCCCGTGGGAGAGAGGAATCCGCGCGGGGACCTGGCACGCCTGGAGGAGGAGCTCCTCGCGGAGGTCAACGCCACGGGCATTGGGGCCGCTGGGCTGGGCGGGGACACCACGGCCCTCGACGTCCACCTGCAGGAGGCTCCCACCCACATAGCCTGCCTTCCGGTAGGGGTGGTCCTGGGGTGCCACGCCCTGCGGCGGAGCACCGCGTTGCTTTGAGCCGGCATGGATGGCCTATGGAAAGAGATAACCAAAAGAGCTGCACCGACTACCGGCCGGGTAGTTTCCGGCGCACGGAAGAGGACCTGCAGATAAAGCCGGCTGCCTTCCGGGGGCTGCTGCGCAACCGCGACTTCCTCTTCCTGTGGATGGGGCAGATGATATCCGCCGTCGGTGACTGGATAATCGTGGCCGTGCTCTTCGCCTACGTGGACCAGTTGTCCGGCGGGCGAAGTTACGCCATCAGCCTCATGATGCTCTCCAAGTTCCTCCCCGCCGTGCTCCTCGGCTTCCTCGCCGGAGTGATCATCGACCGCCTGGACCGCAGGTCCACCCTCATACTCTGCGACCTCTCCCGCGCCGCGCTGGTCGTCTTCCTGCCCTTCGCCGGGAACCTCCTCTTCATCTGCATCCTGGTCTTCGCCATCGAGACCTTCACCATCATCTACGGGCCGGCCAAGGACGCCAGCATCCCCGACCTGGTAGAGCCGCAACAGCTGACCAACGCCAATTCCATGAACATGCTCACCCTCTACGCCTCCATGGCCTTCGGGACGGCCCTCGCCGGCAGCATCATCGGCTTCATTTCTTGGCTGGGCAGGCTCAACCCGGGTTTCATGGGCAGGATAGACCCCAATAAGGCCGCCTTCTTCCTCGATTCCCTCACCTTCCTGGCCTCCGCCTGGCTCATCTACCATATTGGCTTTAAGAAGATACCCCGGGAGGAGCGGGTCAAGATGACCACCGTGCAGGTGAGACGTGATTTCCGGGAGGGCTTCCGCTACCTTTGGGGGAGGGCCCTCACCCGTACCGTGCTCCTCCTCACCCTGGCCTGCTTCCTGGGGGGAGGGACCATCTACGTGCTCACGGTGAGCTTCGTGCGCTACGTCCTGGGCGGTAGCGGTTCCACTTTCATGTACATCCTCACCACCCTGCTCTTCGGCATGATGAGCGGTTCCGTCCTGGCTGGGGCGTTCAGGAGCCGGGTGCGCAAGGAGAGGGTGCTGGGGCTGGCCATCTCCGGCTTCGGGGCCGGCGTGGTGCTCTTCTCCATCCTCTCCGTGACCTGGATATCCTTCCTGGTGGCCTTCCTGGGCGGCGTCTTCATGGGCTATGCCATCGTGGGCATGGTCACCCTCCTGCATGAGAGGCTGGACGAGGAGTACCGGGGGAGGGCCTTTGCCACCATCCAGGTCATCATGCGGGCTTCCATATTCGTGTCCATCATGCTGGCCGGGCCCCTGGCGGACCTGATAACCGGGCTGGGCCGCCGGTTGGGCCTGCGTCCCCTCTCCCTGTGGCTGGTCAGGTTGGGCGGGTCCTACCAGGGTGAGATAGACGGGAGATACGCGGACTTCCGCTATCTCCTCAACGGCCCCCAGCTCATCCTGCTCGTGGGAGGGCTGGTGATCTTCGCCGCCGGCGTCTACGGGCAGCGTTCCTTCCACCGCCATTTCGCTTTCGCCGGCGAGGGGGCCTGTGGAGGGCCCCTGACCCCGGAGCGGGAGGAGGGCTATGGCTTGCCCGCCCCCTCGCTTGCCGGGGACGGGTCCGCGACCACCACCCTGGCGGGGGAAGGGGGGATGGAGCCGGAGGGGCAGGATTCCGGCCGAGGGGAACCTTCCACGGAGGAGGTGGTGGAGGACCGTTGAGGCCAGGACGGTCGCGTCGTCAGAGGGGCATGAACGCGGCGGATTCTCAGCTTGGGGAGGTGGGGTAGGGAAATGGCGGGAGGCAACGGGATCAGGGTGGCCACTCCCCTGACGCGGGAGTTCCGGGAGAAGGTCTCCGCTGGGGACCGCCTGCTCCTGACCGGGGGGCTCATCACCGCCCGGGACCAGGCGCACCGGAGGCTGGTGGAGGCCCTTGAGAGGGGGGAACGACCGCCCGTGGAACTGCGGGGGGAGGTCGTCTATTACACCGGCCCCACCCCCGCAGCCCCGGGAAGGGTGGCCGGTTCCGTGGGGCCCACCACGGCTTCCCGCATGGACCCCTATACGCGGCGGCTGGCCGAGGAGGGCATCGCCGCCTGCATCGGAAAGGGGCCTCGATCCCCGGAGACAAGGCGGGTCCTGGCGGAGAACGGCGTCCTCTACCTGGTGGGTATCGGGGGGACCGCGGCCCTGTTGGGCTCCCGGGTGCGCGCCTTACGCCTCCTGGCCTACGGGGAGCTTGGGCCCGAGGCGGTGTACGAGCTGGAGGTGGAGGACCTCCCCGTCCTTGTGGCCTACGACCTCAAGGGGGGCGACGTCTTCTCCCATCTGGCCCGCTTGTGAGGGCGGAAAAGCAGCCCGCTCCGGGTGGCTCACTTATCAATGTTCAAGCTCGTTGATCCGCGACCGTGGCAACCTATCGGGGAGGGAATGACGACCTCGGCGCCGCCCCGTTTGAGGTTCTCGCCGGTGCGAAAGGTGGTAAGGTCCGGCCATATGTCTAGTCCAACCTGCGTGATCGCGCAGGTTGGGCGCGTCGGCCTTCCCACGGGGCATAGCGTCCTCGGTCGCGTATGGCCCCAAGGCGACGGGGATATGCCTCTTCAGGTAGCAATTCACTGCCCGCCGGAGCTCCCTGCCGCTAGAAGAACGCGTTCCCCGGTACGGATGAGTGGGGGGCGCCCGATGGTTGCCGTTCCCGCATGGAAGGGAGGATGCCGGAGTGGGACATAGCAGGGTTGAGCGGGTGCAGGACTTCCAGTTTTTAGGCTCGTAAAGAAGGGCCCGTGGGGTGGCACAGAGCGCTTTGGGCATGGGGCGGGAGAGGCTGGATAGGGAAAAAGGCCAATATGGGAGAAGGTCAAGGACGGAAAGGCGAGGCTTTGGTAGCCGTTGAGTTCATGATCCTGCAACTTGAAGGAGCTCCCGCTTCAGAGAAAGAGGGCCCCGGTCAGCGGTGCCCAGGTCCAGAAACATGGTGCCCAGGTTCAGAAACATGGTGCCTAGGTCCAGAAACACGGTGGACTGGAGCCGCCGTGGGGGATAAACTTTTCCCTTGACGGGAAGAAGAAGGCGGAAGGGAAGGATATGAGCCACAGGAACGCTTCGAAAACGCCGGGGAAGAGGAAGGGAGTCCTCATCACCTTCGAGGGCGTGGAGGGCTCGGGAAAGACCACCCAGATGAACATGCTCCACGCCCACCTCATCCGCATGAAGGTTGACGTGGTGGCCACGCACGAGCCGGGCGGGACCAGGCTGGGGGAAGAGATACGGCGTATCCTTCTCGACCCCGCCTTCCGGGAGATGCATCCCCTCACCGAGACGGTGCTCTACGCCGCGGACCGGGCCCAGCACGTGTACGAGGTGATAAAACCGGCCCTGGAGGCGGGCAAAGTGGTCTTGTGCGACCGCTACCTTGACTCCTCGCTGGCCTACCAGGGGGTGGCCAGGCGCGTGGGCCTGGAGGGCGTGCGCAACCTGAACGAGTGGGTAACCGACGACCTCTATCCCGACCTGACCTTCCTTTTGGAGATCCCCTACCGGGTGGGCCTGAAGAGGCTGGAGAAGCGCAAGGAAACCCTGGACAGGATGGAGGCGCAGCCGGAGTCCTTTCACGAGCAGGTGCAGGAGGCCTATCGCACCCTAGCCAAGTTCTTCCCCTACCGCTACGTGGTGCTCAACGGGGCGGACAAGCCGGAGAACATCCATCACCGGGTGATGGAAGAGGTGATGAAGCTCATCGGCTGACCTTTCGGGATACGGCGGGGGCACGGAGGGGCATTCCGGCCCCCGACTGCGGTTCCCAGCCGCGGCTTCCCGGAAGGCAAGCGCCTTTCACCCGCGATGATTCTTCCTCCACCTCGGTGCGGCCTCAAAGGGGGCCCAGAGGTTGGGGCCAAGCGGTCTGAGCGGGGCGGCGCGTAGGGTCGTCGCGGTCTTTGCGGGGGCGCGGGGGAGAGAGGCGGAAGGCATTCCATGAGGTTGCCGGCATCGAGGGTAAGAACCGTCGTCGTGGGGAGAAGCGGTCCGGAAGCCTGGTGGGCATCCCCGGAGATTAAGGGGGCACGGCGCGGAACCGGCGTGACGGGTGAAGGAGAGGGCGTGGATCCCGGAAGGAGAACCCCGGGGAGACGCGCACACGTCATTGGGGGCAGCGGCAGGAAACGGAGGAGAGGGCGTGAATCCCGGAAAGGTTTCCGGTTGGGATGACGTGTTCGGGCAGGAGGCGGCCGTGGGCCACCTCCGTTCCATGCTCCTCAGGGGTGACGTTCCCCACGCCCTCCTCTTCACCGGTCCGCGCGGTGTGGGAAAGTTCACCACCGCTCTGGTGATGTCCGCCGCCCTGCTCTGCCCCTCCGGCGACGCGGATGGATGCCCTTCCTGCCGCAGGGTGGCGGCGCGGATGCACCCCGACCTTCACCTGCTGGAGCCGGAGGGCATGAACATAAGGGTGGAGCGGGTGCGCGAGCTGGAGAGCGCCCTCAGCCGAAAATCGGTGGAGGGTCGAGGCCATGTGGTGGTGGTGGACGAGGCCCAGTCCATGACCGCGGAGGCCGCCAATGCCTTCCTCAAGACCCTGGAGGAGCCTCTGCCGGACACCCACCTCATACTGGTCTCCGAGAGCCGGGATAGTCTGCCCCCCACGGTGGTCTCCCGTTGCCGGGAGGTGCGTTTCACCTCCATCGGGTGGAGGGAGCTTGAGGAATACCTTGTGCGGCGGGAGGGCCTCCCCCGGGAGGAGGCGCGGTCCCTGGGCCGGCGGGCGGGAGGGATGTTCGGCCGTGCCGTCACCTGGGCCCGCCACCCGGAGGCCGCCGTTTACTGGAAGCGGGGCGTGGAATGCGCGGCCTCCCTGCGCCGCCTCACCCTCCGGGAAGCGCTGGAGAGGATGGAGTCCTGCCGCCGGGCGCTGCACGAGCTCCGGCTTGAGGAAGAGGATGAGGGGTTGGAGGCCTACCTGGCGGCCCTGGACAGGAAAAGCGCGGAACGCCTGCGCAAGCGCCGGGAGGAAGAGGCCTCCCGCCGCGACAAACGGGCCAGGCGCCTGGCGGCGCGTGACTTCCTGGATGGCATGGCCTCTTTCTACCGGGATATAATGCTCTTGATCGTTGTGGGCGACGAGGGAGGAGAGGCCGTGGAATCCATGCTCCTGAACCCGGAATGGCGGAAGGAGTTGGAGAGGGAGGCCGGCCACCTCGATGCCCGTCGCGTGTACAGGTGCCTGGAGAGGTTGCGGGAGGCCGGAAAGGCGCTGGAGGCCAACGTGGACGAGGAGCTCGTCCTCTCCCACCTGGTGACGGAGATAAGGAGCCTTTATTGTGGCTAGCGCTGCCCCGTTTGGAGGCAGCGGTGTCCGGGGAGAAGGCAGACCCGGGGACCGGTCAAGAGGGCAGGATGCGGGCAGCGAGGTCCGGTGGAATGTCGTTCTGTGAGGATTCGTCCAGGTGTCGCCCCCTCGCCGCGGAGGAGCGGGGAGTGGGCCGGGAGGTTGAAGATGGCCACCATAGTGGGTGTGGTTTTCAAGAAGGGCGGGAAGGTACATTACTACGATCCCGACAGGCTCTCCCTCCGCGTGGGGGACGAGGTCATGGTCCCCACGCCCAAGGGACCGGAATTCGCGGTGGTGGTGGTGCCCCCGCGGGAGATACCCGACCCGCGTTGCTCCGGGCAGCTCCAGAAGGTCATCAGGCGGGCGACGGACCGGGACCGCCAGCAGAAGGAGCGTAACGAGTTCCGGCGGGACCGCGCCTGGCGTAAATGCCAGGAGCTCATCGCCAAGCACCAGTTGCCCATGAAGCTGGTGGACATGGATTACGCCTTCGACGGCAGCTCCATAACCTTCTATTTCACCGCCGAGGGGCGTGTGGACTTCCGGGCCCTGGTGCGCGATCTGGCCTCCACCCTGAAGACGCGCATCGAGCTGCGGCAGATAGGCGTGCGGGACGAGGCCAAGATGATCGGTGGCCTGGGGCCCTGCGGCCGCCCCCTCTGCTGCGTGACCTTCCTCAACCAGTTCCATCCCATCTCCATCCGCATGGCCAAGGAGCAGCACCTCCCCCTCAACCCGGCGAAGATATCCGGTATATGCGGACGCCTCATGTGCTGCCTGCACTACGAGCAGGAAGCCTACCGGCGCTTCCTCCGCTGGGTTCCCGCAGTGGGGGAGGAAGTGGAGACGGAGAGGGGGCCGGCGCGGGTGGTGGCCCACGACGTCCTCCACGAGAGGGTGACCCTGGAACTCGAGGGAGGGGAGAAGTTCTCCGTCCCCGCCAGCTACTTCGGCCCGCCGCCGCAGGAGGTGGAGCCGGAGGAGGAAGTGGAGGACGAGGTGGTGGAGGACACGGACGAAGAACTGGCCCCGGATTGAGCCCGCTCCACTTTCCCGACCCCTAAAACCTTGCCCTCTGAAGCGGGGAGCCGAGGTCCGCCGGCGGTCTCCTTCTCTCATCGACAACTCAAACTTGCGTGTGCTATATATTTGGTCTATGCGGGCCCAGGCTTTCGTGGCCCTATAGTCCCGTAAGGGACGGCGTTCGTTTTAAGGAAAAAAATGGTAGAGATACGTTTTCACAGTCTGGGCGGCCAGGGAGCGGTGACCCTCATCAACCTCTGGTGGGAAAGCAGGTTCAGGCCTTCCCCTTCTTCGGCGCCGAGAGAAGGGGAGCTCCGGTGAAGTCCTACGTGCGTATGGACGACCGGCCCATATATCTGCGGAGCCAGATATACCGTCCGGACTTCCTGGTGGTGATGAACATTTCTTTGCTGGAGTCGGCACTCAAGGAGGGGACCAAGGAGAGCACCGTGGTGCTGGTGAACCAGCGGGAGGAGGAGGACGCGGCCCTGAAAGGGCTTCCCTTCAAGGCCTATGCCCTGGACGCCACCTCCATAGCCCTGGAACTGGGCATGGTGGTGGAGGGGATGCCCGTCCTCAACCAGGTCTTTCTGGGGGCCGTCTCCTACGTGACCGAGATTGTACCCCTGGAGGCGGTAAATGAGGTGATCCGCCGCAACGTGCCCGCAACGCGCCAGGAGGCGAGCATGGAAGCGGCCCGCAGGGGCTTCACCTCCGTGCGGGAGGTCAGGGGGACGGGAAAGAGGGAAAGCCGGGAGAGGACCGCCGCCTCCTGAGGACATCCCCGGAGAGGGGCCGCCCGCCTTGACCCTGGATAAACATCGCCGAAGGAAGGGTAGTCATCATCTCGGGAAGTCTCGCGGATGGCGGGCCGTATGGGCCGGGACTTCGCGAAGGATCGGAGCAAGGAAAGGGTGAAAATGCCTGGAAGGAAGAGGAGGGAGGAGCCTGAGGAGATCGGTTTCCTCACCACCCTCTCCGTTCCCTCGGAGGGTAGCGTGGGGCTCACCGGCAGCTGGAGGACCTTCCGTCCCGTGCTCGACGGGGAGCGCTGCAATAAATGCCTGCTCTGCTGGATATACTGCCCGGAGGCCTGCATTAGCAAGGACCTGAGGATAAATTACGACTACTGCAAGGGATGCGGAGTGTGCGCCGAGGAGTGCCCCACAAAGGCCATGAGCATGGTGAAGGAGGACGAGGAGGAAGGGGCTGCGGGGGATTGAAGCGGGTCCGCGGCGTTCGTGCCGGGCCATGCTCCTACAGGCCCCGGGAACGATTCCGGGAAAGCGATGAGTCATGAAGACGATCCAGGAACACGGCGAGGAAAAGAGGGTGAGGATGAGGCTGGTGGAGACCGGCAACCACGTGGCCGCCTGGGGAGCCCGCCTGGCCCGGGTGGAGGTGGTGTCCGCCTACCCCATCACTCCCCAAACGCAGGTCATCGAGGAGATCTCCCGTTTCGTGGCCGAGGGTGAGATGGAGTGCGAATACATCCCCGTGGAGAGCGAGCACAGCGCCATGGCGGCCATGATCGGCGCGGCGGCCATGGGGGTCAGGGCCTTCTCCGCCACCTCCTCGCACGGCCTCGCCTACATGCACGAGCTCCTGCACTGGGCGGCTGCCATCCGTCTGCCCATGGTCATGGTCAACGTCAACCGCGCCCTGGGGCCGGGGTGGAACATCTGGTGCGACCACCAGGACACCATGGCCGCCAGGGACACGGGGTGGATACAGCTCTACTGCTCCGACCACCAGGAGATCCTGGACACCGTCATCCAGGCATACCGCATATCCGAGGACCCGCGGGTAATCCTGCCGGTGATGGTGTGCTACGACGCCTTCGTCATGTCCCACACCTACATGCAGGTGGAGATACCCGAACAGGAGGCAGTGGACCGCTTCCTGCCGCCCTTCCGCTCCCTGTGGAAGCTGGATCTGGAGCGTCCCTTCACCCACGGCTCGGTGATCTATCCCGACGACTACGAGGAGGTCAGGTTCTCCATGCAGCGGGCCATGGACAACGCCCGCCGGGTCATCGTGGAGGCCGCCGGGGAATACCGGGAGCTTGTGGGGGGTTACCACGGCGAGTTGGTGGAGGCCTACCGCATGGAGGACGCGGAGTACGCCCTTCTGGCCATGGGAACCCTTGCCTCGGAGTGCCGGGTGGCGGTGGACGTGCTCCGGGAGAGGGGCTATCCCTGCGGACTGGTGAGGATACGTTCCTACCGTCCCTTCCCGGCGGCCGAGCTGCGGGAGCTGCTCTCCCCCCTGCGTGCGGCTCTGGTCGTCGACCGCGCCGTTTCCTTCGGGATGGAGGGTCCCTTGTTCTCCGAGGTCAAGGCGGCGGTCTACGGGAGCGGCAACCCATCGATCCACGGCATCATCACCGGCCTGGGGGGGCGGGACGTTCCCTACGACCTCCTCGTGGAAAACGCGGAGGCCGCCTTCAAGGGGAGGTTACCCGCCGGGAGCTACTGGCCTTCCGTGCGCCTTAATGAACACCACCGTCTGGTGAAGAGGAGCCTGGAGGAGTACTGGAGGAAGGAGGGAGTGCGGTGAGGCTGCGCGACTTTCCGGAGGAGGAGCTCTTCCTGCAGGGTAGCGCCGCCTGCCAGGGTTGTCCGGGAAGCGCGGCCCTCCGTGTGGCCTTCAAGGCCCTGGGGAGGAACACCGTCCTGTGCGTGATCGCCTCCTGCACCTCGGTCCTGCAGAGCCCCTACCCCGTCTCCGCTCTCAACCTGCCCACCCTGAACATGGCCTTCGCCACCGGGGGGGCGACGGGGTCGGGCATGGCCGCGGCCGCCGAGCGTCTCGCAGCCAGAGGTAAATTCCGCGAGAAGCCCACCATCCTGGTCTGGGCGGGGGACGGAGGGACATACGACATCGGCATCCAGGCCCTCTCCGGGGCCGCGGAGCGCAACGCGGACTTCATCTACGTATGTTACAACAACGAGGCCTATTCCAACACCGGGACGCAACGCAGCGGGGCCACTCCCTACGCCGCCTGGACCACCAACACCACCAAAGGGAAGGAGGAATGGCGTAAGGATGTGGCTCAGATCATGATCGCCCACGGCATCCCTTACGTGGCCACCGCCTCCTTGGCCTACCCCACGGACATGTTCCGCAAGTTCGCCAAGGCCAAGGAGGTGAAAGGCACGCGTTACATCGAGATCCAGGCCCCCTGCCCCCCGGGCTGGAAATTCCCCTCCGCCCATACGGTGAAGGTCGCCCGGCTGGCGGTACAGACCGGTATGTGGATGCTCTACGAGCACGAGAACGGCAAGACCACCTACACGGCAGGCACGCAGCGCATCATCCAGGGGCAGGCCAAGCTACTTCCGGTGGAGGAGTACCTGAAAGCCCAGGGGAGGTTCCGCCACCTCTTCCATCCGGAGAGGGACGAGGAGCGCATCGCCGCCATCCAGAAGCGCATAAGCGGCCTCTTCGAGGCCCTGCAGTTCACCCACAAGATGAAGGAGCATCTCATGGACATAGAGATCTCCCCCCGTTTGTGAAAGGGGTCAGGTCTTGAATTGTGATACCCCTGGAGGTATATTGTACCATTTACCTTCGTCAGATACCCTTGGGGGTATCACAATTCAAGACCTGACCCCATATAATCTTTTTGGGCCGGCGTAGCTCAGCAGGTAGAGCAGCTCACTCGTAATGAGCAGGTCAGGAGTTCGAGTCTCCTCGCCGGCTCCAGGAAAGGAGAAGGTCGGAGGTATATTTGAGGACCTCCGACCTTTATGTTCGGGTGCCGGGTTTGCCTCTCCTGAATTCCACTGTGCCGATTACGCGGCAATAGGCTTTTGTTTTTCTTTCTTCCACGCGGTTTCCGGCCTACAGATCGGGTGGTGCCAGGTCGCCGGAAACGGTCCACGGGACCTCTAAAGCGCCCTTTGAGGTCCGGGAGAGCGGGTGACCAGGTAAATCCGCCGTGCCGGGGACAGGAGCGCGGCCTGTTCTCCTCCGCAGGCTACCCGCGAGTATTTTCCTGTGCCCGCTTTCCGTTCGCCCCCCGGCAAGCGCCGTTCGCCGCCACTATGCCCGCGCTTGGGGTGTCAATGATTAAAAGAGGCCGCGGAAGCTCGATAATCGGAGTGAGAAACGATTCTCGAATCATATTTCCCGAGAAGGAGGTAGGAAGATGGGAAAGAGGATGAGAGTCCTGGGGATGCTGGGGGCCGCCGCCCTGCTCCTGGTGTTCCTGCTCGTCGCCCCGGCCCAGGCCGCCAATCCGGAGAACGTGAACGTCTCCGCCACTGTGGCCGAGGCCCTGCGCCTGACGGTTAGCAAGAACACCGTGAACTTCGGCGGTTCCCTGC
>JACVJH010000183.1 GCA_015711895.1 Candidatus Solincola tengchongensis
GGCGGCCATCGTGCACATCCACGCCCGCGACCCCCAGACCGGCCTGCCCACTTCCAGCCTGGAGCAGTTGGGGGAGATCGTCAAGGGCATCACCGAGAAGTGCCCCATCATCATCAACCTCTCCACGGCCATCGGCATCGGGGCCACGCCGGAGGAGCGCATCAACGTGGTCAAGCAGCTCAAGCCGGAGATGGCCTCCCTGAACACCAACTCCATGAACTTCGCCCTGGGGGACTGGAAGAATTACCAGATATTGGGTGAGACGGTATTTACCAACACCTTCCAGATGCTGGTCGACTTCGCCAAGACCATGAAGGAGTGCGGGACCAAGCCGGAACTGGAGGTCTACGACCTGGGCGGCATATACAACACCCTCTTCGTCCGCAACCAGGGCATCTTCGTGGAGCCTTTGCACTACCAGTTCGTCTGGGGCGTCCTGGGAGGCTGCTGGCTGGATCTGGCCAACTTCAAGCGCTTCATGGACCTCATCCCCGAAGACGCCACCTGGAGCACCTGCGGCGTGGGCCCGGCCCAGTTCAGAGGCGCCTTCATCGCCGCCGTGGAGGGAGGCCACATCCGCGTCGGCCTGGAGGACAACATCACCGTAAGGAAGGGCGTCCTGGCCCAGGGCTCTTGGGAGCAGGTGGAGAAAGCGGTGAAGATCGTGGAGCTCGCCGACCGCGAGCCGGCCACACCTGACGAGGCGCGCCAGATACTGGGCCTCAAGGGCGGTCCGGAGATCTGAGATTTCAGGCGGATTCTTTCGCGGGGCCCGCGGGCGCGGGCCCCGTTTTCGTCCCCTCTCCGCCGCGCTCCTTTTCATCTCACGTGACGGCAACGCGAGAGAGGATTAAATGCCTACCGGCGACGTGAGGTTTCCTCGACGACACACGCGCTTCAGAGGGGTCTTAAGGCCTTCGCCATCGAAGGCCCCGCACTTGGGGCGGTGAAGCGTTTGAGGCATCCGTGAAGAGCACACGAAACTCCACCCCCTGACGCCGTTACATCGACCCGGTGCGGGGCACGTAGCGGTAGCCCGCAAGCCCCCACCCTTCGGCGGAACCTTTTGCGTGGGACGGAATTGTTTCTACCGAACGGAGATGCGCCGGTTTCTGGCCCAAACATCTCCTTCCACGACGAGGCGAGAAGGAGTGCGATCCGGCACGGTGCCCCGGTCCCCGCTCCACAACTTCTGCGCCGTCCACGGCTGTGTAACGAAAGAGGTCTCTTCACCGTAGGCCGTAGTCCCTTCCGGTTATGGCCTGGGCGCAGAGTATGCCGCTGGAGCAGGCGCAGTCCATGTCCACACCGTAACCGCGAGCCGTATCCCCCGCAAGATAAAGCCCCGCCACACCGGGCACCACCACGTCCGGCTTGAGGCTTCCCGCTTGGGTAACGCTCTTGGCCACCCCCTCCAGGCGCGTGCACACCGTGTATAGCTCCCAGTCGATACATTCCCTGAAACCGGGGTAGATGCCCTCCAGGAAGTCCGGGACCGCCATGACGACCTTCATCACCAGCTCACGGTCCCGCGACTCCTGCTCGGTCAGGGGAAGATAGGCCGTGAAAAGGTGCTTCCCCGCGGGGGCACAGGTGGGCTCGATGAAGGACTGGATGTTCCAGGCCATGTACACGTCCCAGCTGAAACCCTCGGAGCGCGGGACAACGCAGGGGGTCTTTATCAGCCTGCGGGCATGCTCCTCCGGCACTGGGAGCCCTGAAAGGCCGATGTAAGGATTGACGCTCCCGTAGCCGTAGAGGGACTTCACGCGGCGGGCGAAATCGCGGGGGAAGACCTTCTCCTCCACGAAGCGGAAGAGCTCCTGCACCGGCGGGTTGAAAATCACCCGGGGGGAGCGGATGAACGTCTCCTCTCCATCCTTACCCAGGACGACCCCCCGGACGGCGTTCCCCTCCATCTCTATCCTGCGCACCTCGCTCCCCAGGAGGAGCTCACCGCCGAGGTCGCGCAGCCTTCCGGCCACCGCCTCCGGCCAGGCCATCACCCCTCCCTCGGTGAAACCCCCGACGTAAACCTCGCCGCCCTTGAGGATGGTGGGTGCCAGTACCTGAGAGGAGTAACGCAGGATGTCCCCGATGGAAATGTCATGGGGGTCGTTGATGGTGGTGATGAGCGTGCCAATGCACCGGAAATAGTCGTATAGGACCCCGCTCTCGGCGAAGCCTATGTTCACCAGGTGGTCGTGAAGGGAGACGCGGTCCAGCTCCTCGAGTTCCTCCGGGGTATAAGCCAGGAGCTTGCCGAAGAAATCCAGGTAATTTTTACCAAGTCGGTCCAGTTCGGCCTGGATCTTCTCGTCCACGTCGGTGCTCCTGCTCAGGGGTGGCTCGCGGTAGAACTCGCCGCCTATCCAGGATCCCGTCAGAAAGGGTTTTATCACCACCCGTCGCGAGCCATAGCCCCCGATGAGGTCGCGCAGGTGGGCGAAATACCCTTCACCGGCCACGCTCACCCCGTGGTAGCCGAGGTCCAGGACGTATCCATCCAAGGTCCCGGAACCCGCCATCTCCTCCAGCCCGGGGCGCGCCTCCGCCAGCCAGCAGTACTGCCCGGCGAGGAGGCGACGGTACCAGGCGGACCCCTTCTCCCTCAACTCCTCGCCCCGGAGGGACAGGGCCCGGCCGCCCACCCGGTCCTCCTTCTCCACCACCAGGACCTTCATCCCCTCCTTGGCCAGGAGGACAGCCGCGGAAAGCCCTCCCACACCCGCACCTATGACCACCGCGTCATATTCTTCCATGACCTCCACTCCCTCCCCATAAAGCTCTCCACGCCCCAAACTCCCGCTCCACAGAACCTTCTTCTTCGCCTCATCCGTCTGGCGCTCGCGTCCGCCGGGCATACGAAAACCCTTAAAAGGGGCCCAAAACGAACCGATGTGCAACACCCATGCCCGGCTCCTGTGGCTGCCGTGGCGCCGGACTTCCGCCAGCGAGGACGGAGCGGCCCGGCAGGAAGGCCTCAGTCCTTACGAAACCGAGAAGAACCCCTGCATACGCCGGTGTGGAAGGGGAAAGAAATCGATGGCTTTCCCGCCTGCGAGCCCTTCGTCCATTTCCGGCAGCCCATCCGGAAAACGGCGTTCCGGTATTCCATGCCCCGATAATACATTTCCGGACGTCGCTTTCCAAGGCGCTTCATTGCCCCTCTCGCGTGGCGGTGAGGCATGGTGGGCCATGCGTCGACCTTACGGGCCCTCTTCCACACTCCGGCCGCCGACCTGTGCGCCTGAAGATGGACCCGAGGCGGCGGCGGTCTCCTTCACATGCGGGGGAATGAGCCGGCGACTTGAAACCGGCGGCGGCGAAAGCCCTATGGACGGGGCCGATTCCTCTGGCTCGTCCACCTAAACAGAGGCTTACACCCGTGCCTGGAAGCCCATGCCGGGGTCATCTTCCGAGGGTGCACAGGCCGGCGTATCCAGGTCATGGCGTGTCTCACGGGCCTTCCGCTCATGCTCCCGCAATCCCGTCAAGGGCGCGGCGCGGGTCGTCATCAACCCTACCCCCGGGATCCCACGCGGACGGCGAACACCATTCATACCCCCTGGGGTATCACGATTCAAGACCTGACCCCTTCTATTTCGTCCAGGGCCTGGGGGTTCTCCACCGAGGACATGTCCCCCAGCTCTTCGCCCAGGTACTTGGCCTTTATGGGCCGGCGCACGATCTTGGCCGAGCGCGTCTTGGGGAGGGCGGAGACGAAGTGCACCTCGTCGGGGCGGCCCACCTTACCCAGGTACTCGGCGGCCTTGTCCTTGATGGCCTCGGCGAGCTCCGTCG
>JACVJH010000184.1 GCA_015711895.1 Candidatus Solincola tengchongensis
CCGACCTGGAGGGGAACATCACCTACGTCTCCCCCCAGACCCTCCGCCTGCACGGCTTCGAGAGGGAGGAGGAACTCCTGGGACTCAATGCCATCCGCCTGGCCGCCCGTGAGGACCGCGACAAGGCGCTGGCCATCTATCGCCTGGCCATCAGCGAGGGCATGGTGCGCAACGCCGAGTTGACCGCGCTGAAGAAAGACGGCTCGCGCTTCCCGGTGGAGCTCAGCGTGGCCGTCATCCGGGACACGCAGGGAGAGCCCCGTGGGCTGGTGGCCTTTACCCGGGACATAAGCGAGAGGAAGAAGATGGAAATGGAGCTCCGCAACCGGAACGAGGAGCTGGAGGCCTTCGCGCACACCATATCCCACGACCTGCTCACTCCCGTGGCCATCGTTGAGGGCTACGCCAAGGCCGCCCTGGAGGCCGACGCCGAGGGGCGCCCGGAAGCGGAGCGTGAATGCCTGGAGGCCATCGCTAGAGGGGCACGTCGCATGAGCGAGCTCATCAACTCCCTGCTGCAATACGCGCAGGCCGGACACGCGGAGCTGGAGGAGCTGACTGTGGACTCCGAGGAGGTGCTCCTCGAGGTCCTCATGGACCTGGAGGAGGAGATACAGCGTAAGGGCGCCTCGGTGAGGATATGCGACCGGCTCCCGGTGGTCAGGGCGGAAGCGGTGAAGCTGCGACAGGTGTTCTTCAACCTCATCGGCAACGCCCTCAAACACATGGGGGAGGTGGAGGACCCGCGCGTGGAAATAGGCGCTCAAGACCGGGGGGACATGGCCGTCTTCCGGGTGAGCGACAACGGCGTGGGCATACCCTCCGCGCTGCAGGAGCAGATCTTCGAACCCTTCAAGCATTTTTCCATGGACGGCACCCCGGGGCTGGGCATAGGTCTTTCCACGGTCAAGCGCGCGGTGAGATCCTGGGGTGGCAGGATCTGGGTGGAATCAAGTCCCGGCGAGGGCGCGACCTTCCTGTTCACCATCCCGGTTGCCGGAAGCTGAGACGACGAAAGGAGGAGGGCTTTGAACGCCAGACATAGAAGGGTCCTGGACGCCCTGGAGAGGAGGGAGCCGGACCGCGTCCCGGTTATGGACCTCATGCTTGAGTACACCACCTGCAACGCCATCCTGGGAAAAAGGCCCAGCCCGTTGGGAAGGTGGCTCGCCAACCCGCGGGCGGCAGGTCTTCTGGACGCCCTCTTCTCCCGCCTCGACACCGGGGCCGCGTTGGACCTGGAGCTGGAGCGTTTCCTCTTCCTGGGAGCGGAGGCCGCGGAGAGGATGGGCTACGACGCCGCCTGGCTCACCTACTTCCCCGTCCTGCGTTACCGGGACTCGAAGAGCATGGTGGACCTCTTCGGGCGCCTGAGCGACGTGGTGGTGGACGAGAGCGGGAACCTTACCAACCCCGTTTACCGCGAGGGCCTCATCAAGGGGCCCGAGGACTGGAAGGCCTGGGACAAGCGCCCCCTCCTGCGCCTCCCGGAGAAGGTGAACCGCGCCTTCTCCAGGCTGCACAAGAAATACGGTGATTCCTACTTCATCTTCGGGTTCTGCAGCTACGGGCTCTTCGAGAACACCTGGCAGCCGCTGGGTTTCGAGCGCTTCGCGGTGGCAGCGCGCAAGGAACGGGGTTTCCTGCGACGCATGATCGGCTTCCTCACCGACCTCTACTGCCTCCTTTTGGAGGCCATGGCCGACGCCGGTCTCCCCGGCGTGATCTATACCGACGACCTCGCCTACCGTACCGGGCCCATGCTCAATCCCCGGACCATCGAGGAACTCTACGGGGATTCCTACCGCCGCATCGTGGAGACCGCGCACCGCGCGGGCATGAAGATAATCATGCATTCCTGCGGCAACACCACCTCCCTTCTGCCCTGGATAGCCGATTGCGGGTTCGACGGCGTGCACCCCCTGGAACCCACCGCCGGGGTGAGCCTCTCCGAGGCCAAGGCTGCGGTCGGCGACCGCATCTGCCTGGTGGGCAACCTGGACGTGACCCATATACTGGTGGACGCCTCGCGGGAGGAGGTCTTCGAGGCCGTTCGCCGGGCCATCCATGAAGCGGGTCCAGGAGGGGGTTTCATCCTGGCACCCGACCATTCCCACCCCCGGGTCTCCGTGGAGCGGCTGCGCTGGATGGTGGAGGCGGCGGAAAGACACGGCCGCTACCCCCTGGAAGCGGATTAAGGCACCGACAGGCCTGGGTCCTAAAACCTGTAGCTCTCGGCGAACATCACCGTGGCCGGACTGACCACCGTGGGGTCGGTGAGGACGTTCACGCAGGCCGGTTTCCCGGAATCCAACGCCCGTCGCAGGGCGGGCAGGATGTCCGCCTCGCGTTCCACGAACTCGCCGTGGCCGCCCAGGGCCTCTACCATCCTCTCGTAGCGCACGACCCCCAATTCCGTGCCGCATACCCTGTCCTCCGCGTAGCATATCTCCTGATGGTGCTTGGCCATCCCCCAGGCCTGGTCGTTGCAGATCACCGCAGTGACGGGCACCCCGTGGCGGCAGGCGGTATCCATCTCCATGGCATTGAGTCCGAAGGAGCCGTCCCCGCTCACCAGGACCACCCTCCGCTCGGGCCTGGCCAGCTTGGCCCCTATGGCGAAGGGCACGCCTATCCCCAGGCAGCCGAAGTGGTTCCCGTTGCCGATCACCCCTGCCGTCTCACCTGCCCGCAGTCCCACCAGGCCGAAATAGGAGGAATCGCCTCCGTCCACTATGTAGATGGCCTCGTCTCCCGTGGCCTCGCGAAT
>MU158617.1:0-2061 GCA_015711895.1 Candidatus Solincola tengchongensis
CAAGTTCGCGGTCCACTTTCGGCCCGAGGGGAGAAGGAAAGGAAGAATATTCCATCCGTTGCTGCGGGTCGTGGATGCGGAGAGAGAGCTGCGGTGGGGAGGCCGGTCCCTGTTTCCCTGGGTTTTCGACTTCGAACATTACTGGGTGTTGGAGCCCCGGTCGGAAGGGGCCACTCTGCTGAGGCACGGCGCGGTGGTCAGGGGCCTGCTCGCTCCACTGGTCATGCCGGTGATGGAGAGGATGTCCCGCAGGCCTTTCCAAGCCATGAACCGCGCCCACAAGGAGCGCGCGGAGTCCGGATAAAGGAGGCGACAAGCCGGTTCCCTCTCCCACCGGTCACCGGGGATTCGGAAGTGACGACGTTTCGCAGGCGTTCCTCCTCGCTATACCGGAGGCTCTTTTCCACGGGCCTGACGGGCTCGTCCACCCTCCCGGTTTTTTCTTCCGTTCGCCGTCGTCCGAGGCCTGCCGGTAGGTGGGCATACCGGGCCATGGTCAGATCTGTTCCTCGGCTTTCCTCTTTCTCGCCTCCTCCTCGCGGAGTATCTTGCGTAGGACCTTACCCACCACCGATTTAGGGAGCTCGGAGCGGAATTCCACGCTCCGGGGCACCTTGTAAGCCGCCAGCTTCTCCCGGCAGAAGGAGATGATCTCCTCGGCGGTGGCCTCCTCCCCCGGCTTGAGGACCACGAAGGCCTTGATGGTCTCGCCCCGGTACTCGTCGGGGATGCCCACGGCCACGGCCTCCGCCACCTTGGGATGCTGGAAGAGGACTTCGTCGATCTCCCGCGGGTAGACGTTGTACCCGCCGGAGATGATCATGTCCTTCTTGCGGTCCACGATGAAGAAGTAATCGTCCTCGTCGCGGATGGCTATGTCCCCGGTGTGAAGCCACCCCTCCCTGAGCTGCGCGGCGGTCTCCTCCGGATTGTCCCAGTAACCCTGCATGATGAGGGGGCCCCGCATCACTATCTCCCCGGGCTCTCCCCGCGGGACCTCCTCTACGCTCTCCTCCACGTCCACCAGGCGCACGTCGTTGTCGGGGAAAGGGATGCCGATGCTCCCAGCCTTCTTCAGGCCCAGGATGGGATTGGCGATGCCCAGGGCAGTCGACTCGGAGAGCCCGTATCCCTCGCTGAAGTAGATGCCCATGTCCTTGACCTTTTCGATGAGCTCAACGGGCATGGGCGCCGCCCCGGAGTTCAAAAGTCCCAGCTTGCGGTCCAGCCTCAGCTCCTCGGCGCGGGGGTGGTTGATGACCGCGTTGATCATGGTGGGCACGGCGGGAAAGAAGGTTATCTCCTCGAACCCGGAGAGGATGTTCATGACCTCCTCGATGTCGAAGCGGGGGATGAGAACCATTGTCGCGCAGCAGAAGGTGGCCCAGTTGAGGACGACGATGTTTCCGTAGACGTGGAAGAACGGGAGCACGGCCACCACGTTGCGCCTCTCCGGGGGAATGAGGGAGATGGTGGGGTTGCCCCACATGGAGCACTGCAGGGTACCGGCCACCAGATTGGCGTGGGTGAGCACGGCTCCCTTGGGCACGCCGGTGGTCCCGCCGGTGAACTGGATGAGGGCGGGGTCTTCCGGGTTTACTTGCACACGGCTCCGTTTCGGGCTGGCCACGCCCTCGATGAGGGTGGAGAAATGATGCCATCTCTCCTCAAGTTCCAGGCTCTCTGCCGTGCTCACCTCCATGCCCTTTATAAAATCGGTGACCTTGGTCACGATGACCACGGGGATGTCTACCTCCGACACGAGGGCGCGGACGACGGGCAGCACCATGTCGAAGGTTATCAGCGCGGACAGGCCGGTGGTGCCCGCTATGTGCTTCAGCTCGTCCGGCGTGTAGAGGGGGTTGAGATTCACCACGACGGCGCCTATGGAGAGGGCCGCGAAGTAGGAGATGACGTACTGGGGACAGTTGGGAAGGTGCAGGCCAACGCGGTCTCCCTTATGCACCCCCAGGGCCTCCAGGGCGTTGGCGAAACGCATCGCCCGGTCACGGAGCTCCCAGAAAGTCATCTCGCTCCCGTAGAAATTGAGGGCAGCCTTGT
>MU158617.1:2073-6495 GCA_015711895.1 Candidatus Solincola tengchongensis
CGGGTCACGGAGCGTGGTGGGGACGTTGTACTCATAGTGGCGGTGCCAGGGCTTTTCGGACATAAGGCCATCACCTCCATGATGTCTGAGAGAAGGGAAACCCCACTCCGACAATTGTTCTGCACCGCGAATCGTCTGCAGCCGACCTGGTTTGACGCGGTGGAGCCAATGTTCAGGCTAATTATAATCGTCTCTCGCCCGGGGAGCAGTAACCTGCCGTGACGTATTTCCCGAGGACAGGATTCATTTATAATATTTTTATATAAAAACTTTATATATAAAATATTTATATGCATAGCATCGGATCAAGGTCATGGCGGACAGAGCGGAAGTAATGAAGGAAGGGTTTGAGAGGGTACTCGACGCGGTCACGGGCATAGCGGAGGCTTGGAACGAGAGGGCGGCCGGATGGCTGCGCGAGAACCAGGTGACCTTCGTCCAGTTCCGGGCCATCCTCCTCCTGAGCAGGTCAGGTTCGCAGACTCTGAGCCAGTTGAGCGAGGGGCTTTCCCGCGCCCGCTGCTCGGTTACCGGATTGGTGGACAGGCTGGAGGCCAAGGGCCTGGTGAGGAGGAGGCGCAGCCGCGGCGACAGACGGGTGGTGTATGTCTCTCTGACCGAGAAAGGGAGGAAGCTCGCGGAGAACCTGAAGGAGAAGGTGGTTCCGGAGATAGACCGGCTGGGGGAAAAGATCATGGGCAGGCTCACGGATGCGGAAGCCGCCGCCCTGTCCTCGGCCCTCAGGAAGCTGAAGGAGGGGATCGGTGAGATCGGTGGATAGCCGTGCGGGGCACGGAGTGAGCCCTGTCCTCTGGGGGAGCGTAAAGACCTTAAGACCCGGGACTTGCGAATACCTGTACATGGGCCATTCCGGGACGGGCAAGAGCTGGAAGGCCTGGTGTCAAAAGGACTTCGGAAGGTCGTCGAGGTAAGGGATGAGCGGGAGGAGCATGAAGGAGATAGGCGAGAGGCTGCGCGAGATCCCGTTCTCGCCGCGCAAGCCTCGCTTCCTAGCGCTCGCGGACGCCTACGCACCGGATTTTTCCAGGATAAGCACGGACATCCTGGGCTCCAGGCCGGAGGGGCCCCATCCCTACCCGGACACCTTCGAGAAAGTGGTCTTTCCCAGCCTGGACGACACACCTCTGGTGGGGGTGCTGGGGCTGCACCGCGACGGCAGGAAACGCCCCGGGGTGGTCTTCTGTCACGGCTTCCACGGCTCCAAGAACAAGAACTACATCATGGAGGCGGCCCTCAAGGCCTTCTCGGAATGGGACTACAACGTCCTGGCCCTGGACCTGCGCGACTTCGGCGAGAGCCGGGACCTCTCCCATGCCCCCTCCACGGGGGGTTGGAAGGAGGGACAGGACATCCTTGGGGTTTGCCGTTTCCTGGGCCACATGGAAGAAGTTACCACCGTAGGGGCTGTGGGTTACAGCCTGGGGGCGAGCGCGGTGCTGAACGCCGCCCATCAGAACGACCTCTATCCCTATATCACAGGAGGGGTCATGGCCTGGAGCGGTTTCGCCTCCTTGGAGAGGATCGTATCCCGTTTCAGCCGGCGCCCTCCGGTGGGCGATCCCTTCTTCCCCTATTACGCGGTCTTCGTCCTCCTGACGGAGATGAGGCGCCTGGAGATGCTGCGCAGGGGCGACGATGAGGCGGTCGCCACCCTGGGCGACAGGCCCTTTTCCCCCGACTTCAGGCGCTACGTGCGGGAGGTGGTGGCTCCCCATTACGGGAAGAGCGAGGAGGCCATCTACGCCTTGTGCAGCCCCAGGAACTTCGTGGACGGTTTGGAGTACCCCGTCCTCCTGGTGCATGCCGAGGACGACCCCGTCTGTCCGGTCGAGGAAATGGAGGAGTTGCGCCTGGCCGCCCGCGGCAACCCCAACCTGGACATCTGGGTGCTCCCCACAGGTTTGCACTGCGCCTTCATGGGCTTCGACGAGGAGTGGTACTGGGCGGTGATGCGCGGCTTCCTCGATTATTGGGCCGAGCGCCCCTGAGACGGTGCCTTTCCTTGAGGGGCATGAGCGGCCGGACTTCCGAGAAACTACCGGGAAGGCAGTGGAATTACCGAACGCCGTCGGCAGGAGACCGCGGCGCTGACGGCTTGGGGTTTCCTGGGAACTGGGGCCCCGTTAGACGTGTGCCGGACGACATACCTCGAGGATCTTCCGCGCCGCGAGGTGCGTAGAGGGCCGGGAACCCTGGAAGTCGAGAGAACGGATAGCCGAAGGGGCCTCCGGTGCCCACCGCCCGCAAGGCCCGGCGCCAAGCGAGACCTTGGTCCTCCTCGACCGCAACTCTCGAGCCCTCCGTGTAAACCCTCCCTTGCGAAGAGACGATCGTCGACAGAGACCCGGAGCCTGCATTCCGGGAAAACCGAGGGAATCGGGTTCTCCGCAGCGGCCCTTTCGAGTTGTGGGATAATGTTGGAAACGGCGGAGTAGGTCGGCGGAGGCTCCTGGAAGATTATGGAGGTGGCCCCATGCCCAGTCTTCAGTTCCGGCTCGCGAAAGCCCTTGTGCGCCTGGACACCCTGCTCACCCTTTACGGTTATGCGCCCCTCAGGTACCGGCGTTTCCTGTTCGACAAGGTGGCTCCGCGCCTGGCGCGTAAGGTGCCCGGGGTGAGGAGCGAACCCGCCGATCTCCCCGGCATCCCCGCGGAATGGCTCATCCCCGAGGGCTGCGAGGCGGGGAAGGCGATCCTTTACCTCCACGGCGGAGGGTACGCCATAGGCTGCATCGACAGCCACCGTTCGCTGGCCTCCCAGATCGCCTCCGCGGCGGGTTGCCGGGCATTGATCGTCGGCTACCGCCTGGCGCCAGAGGATCCGTTCCCGGCCGCCGTGGAGGACGCGGCCGCGGCTTTCCGTTGGCTGCTTTCCAGGGGATACGCGCCGCATAGGGTGGCCGTCGCCGGCGATTCGGCGGGGGGTGGCCTGGCGGTGGCGCTCATGGTCTACCTGCGGGAGGCCGGCGACCCCCTTCCAGCAGCGGCGCTGCTCCTCTCCCCGTGGACCGACCTGGAGGTCACGGGGGGGGACCTGCGGGACGGTGGGCCGAAAGGATCCCATGCTCACCCCGAAGATACTGCGGGATTACGCCCGCCTGTACCTGGGGAGTAGGGACTCGCGGGACCCTCTCGCCTCCCCCCTTTACGCCGACCTCAGGGGGCTCCCCCCCATGCTCATCCAGGTGGGAACGGAGGAGATATTGCTCGACGACGCCCGGCGCCTGGCCCGAAGGGCGGAGGAGGCCGGGGTGGAGGTTCGCCTTGAGGTGGAAGAGGGGATGTTCCACGTCTGGCAGTTCTTCTCCCCCACGGTACCGGAGAGCAAGGAGGCCGTGGAGAGGCTGGGCGGGTTCGCACGCGACCGCCTGGCCTCATGAGCGCCCCTGACCGCGCCGGGAGTACGCGAGACCCCGACCGCCGGCGATCTTGAGGGGCTTGCGGATCGCCGGGCCATGAGCCACCGGAGGGTGGAATGCGGTGAAGTCGGAAGCAGTGCGGCAACGTGTTGGTTATCGCGGGATTTCGGAGAGGAGGACAGGATTATGGGCGTGCATGAATTCGACCTCCGCCTGAGGTTGGAGGAAGTGGCCGCGCGTTGGAGCCAGCTCACTCCGTTGATGGTCCAGATGGGCATCATCGAGGACCTCCTTGACCGCAAGTTGGTTTTAATGGTGCGTGACGGCGAATCCTTCACCCTCCACATCTCCGGCGAGGGCATGCACCTGGAGGAGGGGAAGGACCCCTGGGCCCATGCCTTCATGTGCACCACGCTGGAGCAGTGGCGGCGCATCCTGAACGGCGAGAAGCCCTTCTGCGCCATATTCCGCATGGACCCGGAACCCCGGAGGGAGACGGTAAGGCTAGACCAATTGGCACTTGTGGAAAGGTTTTCCACGGTGCTGCAGGCCATGGTGAACCTCCCGAGGGTGGAGGCCGGAGCGGAGGGAGGAGGGGAGCGGTCATGAAAATCCCGGTGACGGAGATACTCTGCGAGTGGGCCTGTCGCACCACCTTCGAGGATATCCCTCCCCGCACCGTACGTTGCGCCAAGGAACAGGTGTTGAGTATCGTCGCCGCCATGCTGGCCGGGAGCCGCGCCGACTTCCTCCAGCCCCTCTACCGGGCAGCGAGATCCTGGGGAGACCGGGAAGAGGCCACCGTGGTGGGAGGAGGTTTCCGGTCCAGCATGCGTACCGCGGGGATGGTGAACGCGGTGGCCGCTCAGGCGCTGGAGTGGGAGGACTACCTCAAGTCCCAGCATTCGGGCGCCTCCACCGTCCCCGCGGCGCTGGCGGTGGCGGAGGGAGTGGGGGCCTCGGGAAGGGATTTCCTCACCGCTCTGGTCATCGGCAACGAGATAAGCGGGCGCACCGGGCAGGCCTACATCCGCAGCCAGAT
>JACVJH010000187.1 GCA_015711895.1 Candidatus Solincola tengchongensis
GCGCGCCAGCCGCGGAGGCTCCCCCAGGCGCCGTGCGCTTGGCGTGCGTTCCCGGTGTCGGGTGTGCGGGCCGTCGAGCGCCCGCATGGCCGTATCCCGTGATAAGGAGGGATTATGCGGTGAGGAGAGGCTTCTTCTTACTCTTTTCCCTTTTGCAGGGAGCGGAGGAAATCCCGGTACACGCACTCCAGGTTGGTACAGGCGAAGCAGTCGGTGCTCAGGTAGCGGTCCCCGCGGTCGGGCAGGATCACCACCACCCGGCCTCTCTCCATCTCCTCGGCCACTTGTAGGGCGGCGTGCACCGCGGCCCCGGAGGACATGCCCACGAAGAGGCCCTCTATGTTGGCCAGCACTCGCACGGTGTTGAAGGCGCAGCCGTCCTCCACGTTGACCTTGCGGTCGATGATGGAGAGGTCGAGGATGGGAGGGAGGAAGTCCTGGAGGTTACGCAGGCCCTGGATGAGGGACCTGGGATAGGGCTCCACCCCCACGATGGTGATGTCCGGGTAGACCTCCCGGAGGCGCTTTCCCACCCCGGTTA
The DNA here is from genome assembly GCA_015711895.1 of Candidatus Solincola tengchongensis. Lineage (GTDB taxonomy): Bacteria > Actinomycetota > Geothermincolia > Geothermincolales > RBG-13-55-18 > Solincola_A > Solincola_A tengchongensis. Next base: position 542 of record JACVJH010000187.1, read on the forward strand.
TGGTGCCTCCGGTCCCTATCCCCGCCACTAGGACGTCGATGTCCTCCACCTGGCGCAGTATCTCCTCTCCCGTCCCTTCGTAATGGGCGCGCACGTTGTCCGGGTTGGCGAACTGGTTGGGATGGTAATAACCGGGTTCCCTTCCCATCTCCTCCGCGCGGGCAATGGCTCCGTTCATGCCCTCTTCGGCAGGGGTGAGGATGACCTCCGCCCCGAAAGCCTGCATGACCCTCCGGCGTTCCACGCTCATGGACTCGGGCATGACGATCTTGATCCGGTACCCCTTGTAGGCGGCCACCATGGCCAGGCCGATCCCCGTGTTTCCGCTGCTGGCCTCCACGATGGTCTTTTCCGGCGTGAGCTCCCCGCGCTTCTCGGCCCCCTCGATCATGGACCTGGCGATGCGGTCCTTGACCGAGCTGCAGGGGTTAAAACCCTCCATCTTGGCGTAGATCTCCACGCGCGGGTTACGGGGGACGACCTTGGTGAGTTTCACCACCGGCGTGTTGCCTATGAGCTTCATGGGGTCGGATGCGGTGAACATGTCTCTCGGGCCAGCCTTTCTTCCGCGTCGTGAGCTATCAGCTATAATAAGTCATCCGCATTATATCTTAGCGGCGGGTGGGGTTAAAGGTGGGAATGGAAGCCCGCTTCAGGCCCATCCATACTTTAGCGAACGCCTTCGGGAAAGCATCGCGGATGAGGATCCGATGCGGCGGAGGCGGGAGACCGGATGTCCCGCCGTGCTGCGGCCTTGGGTTCTGGGGGGATGGGTCACCTGAGTCGCTTGACCTGGTTCGCTTAAGGAGACCCGGCAGTGGAACGCGGAGGAAGTTCCCGTCCTGCAGTGGGGGCGGAATGCGGTGATTGCCGCAGGGTGGTGGTCCTGAGCGATACCCATTTCGGGGAAAGGGGCGCCCTGCTCTCCGAACCCCGGACCGTGGAGGCCTTCCTCGGGGAGCTGGAAGGCCTGGGGGAAGTGGACCTACTGGTGCTCCTGGGGGACACCTGGGACCTCTGGAGGACCGGCCTCAGGGAGGCGCATGCCGCGGGAGCGCATTTCTTCCGCCGCCTCGCGAGATGGGGAGGCGCGCGGGGCCTGGTCCTGGTGGCCGGGAACCACGATCATCACCTGGCCCTGGTGTGCTCCGAGGAGAGGCTGCGACGGGAGATGGGATGGTATTATTTTCCATTAAAACCGGGAGATCCACCCGGGAGCGCCGGGGAGGCCGGTCCGGCATGGGATGCGGCCGCCGGCGTCTCCCTTTCCTGCGGCATGGAGGTCGAGGGACTTTCCCTGCGTCTCGTCCATCCTTTTCTGCCCCTCCGGGTGGGAGGCCGGGACGTCCTCCTCATGCACGGCCATCACCTGGATTTCTTCAGCCGTTCCTTTTGGTGGGCGAAGACGGCATGGCTGGCCCGGTGGGTGCTCGGGAGGTCCCGCGGCATAACCCTCTCGGACATAGACCGTCTCAACAGGCCTTTCTTCGAGCTCCTCACCTTCACCGCGGAGGTCCCCGAGATACGCCGGGTGGAATACCTGGCCTACCGCTTCCTCCGGCTGCTGGCTCGCCTGCTGCGTTTCCATACCCGCACGGGGAGCAGCCCTCGCCGCTACACCACGGTGGGTGAGAACGTCCACGAGGCGGAGGAACTCCTCTCCGGGTTGCTCCCCGGGTACCTTCCCGATGTCTTCGTCTTCGGGCACACGCACCGGGCCGGGCTGGAGCGCGTGCGGGTGGGCGGGAAGGGCCTGCTCCTGGCCAACACCGGGTGCTGGCTGGAGGAAGAGGACGGCGGTTCGCCCGGGACCTATCTGGTCCTGGACGGGGGCGTGCGGCTGCGCCGTCTCTATGACTGGGAGATCGAGGCCTCCTGACGGGGCGAGCGGAGGGGGCTCCGTGAGCGCCGCTTTTCCGGAGGGGCCAAGAGAGCTGTACCGAGCTCGGCGTCCGCGCCCACGCCCTTTTCAGATACGGAAACGGTGGGAGGCCTCCTTCATGATGCGCAGGTTCTGGAAGGGGGTGTCCAGGCCCAGGCCGCAGGGAGGGCTGATCATGGCCGCACCGCGGCGCACGGCCAGAAGGGTTTCCTCCAGGACCATCTCCGGCGGGAAGTAGTGGACCAGGGAAGCGGGTACCGTCCCGATGATGGGTTTGCCCAGGATGCGATGGGCCTCCGCTGGGTCCACCTCGGCCTCGAAGGAATAGGCGTCCATCACCGTCTCCCGGCACATGCGCACCTGCTCCATGCGCCCCCCGCAGACGTGGAGTATGAGTTTGGCCCCTCCCAGGTGGGCGTAGCGGCTCAGCTCGTTGAGGTAAGGGAGAACGTTGGTGAAGAGGTCGAACCCCAGGTAGGCGCCGGTCCGCGCCGCCGGTTCGTGGATCATGATGCTGTCCGCCCCCCTCTCCACCATGGCCTCCGCATAGGCGCAGAGGAAGGATATCAACCCTTCCAGAAGGCGGTCCAGGAACCCCGGGTCCTTCTTGATGAGCTCCAGGAGGACCGAGGGGCGGATCAGTGAGGACACCAGGGTGGCCGGACCGGCCAGGTTGCCGATGAGGGGGGCGCTGGGCCGCATCTCATGGGCCAGCTCCAGGGCCCGCAGGACCTGCGGGATGCGCCCGTGGTTGAGGAGGGCGGGAAGGGCGCCGGCGGCGATCTCCTCGGGGGAGGCCTGGGGAAAGGCGGTGATGCGGGGCAGGGTGGTCCCGTCGCCTATGTCCACCCGGGCCCCGAGGGCTTCCGCCTCCACCGTCAGGCACAGGGGTAGGCCGATGTTGTCGAAACCGATGGTGTCGTAGCAGGCCACGGCCAGTTCGGCCATCATCACCCCGCTGTAGTGGGCGGCGGGAAGGGGGATGCGGAACCGCTCCAGGACCTCGTGGGTGACCACGTTTATGAGCCCACCGGGTCCCAGGACGGGAAAGCGCGGTGTGGGCTTGCCCTCCAGGGCGGACAGGATAAGCTCACGACGGTCCAAACTCCCCTCCCTTCGGCCGTCCCGGTTGTTGCGGGCCGGTCGCCGCTGGATTATATACCTCTTATCGGCCGATTTCCAAACCGGTTGAACGCCGGGGACGGGAGGCGGGTCGGAGGGGCCGTCGGCGCCGGAAAGGGTGGTGCGTGGCGGCACTCCCATGGTCACGCCCGGAGCGGTCCTGGCGGCCGGGCGGGGAAGCGAGGGAGTCGCTCCCGGTACGGAAAGGGGAAAGGCACCGATGCCTCCCCTCGGAGGGTTCTCGAGCCGGTCGAGCGGCGGACGTCTTGGGAAGGGATCCGGAAAGGAGAGAGAGCATGAGCTACTCGGAGATGGGGGAGGTCTGGTCTCAGTACGTAAGGGTTCGCTGCGAGCGAGCCGTGGAGGTCCTGCGGAGGAGGGAGTTCGACGCCCGCTTCTTCCCCACCCGGGAGGAGGTCGTGGAGGCCGTCCTGGAGGCCATCCCTCAGGGCCAGTCCGTGGGCTGCGGCGGTTCCTGGACCATGCGCCAGCTGGGGGTCCTTGACGCTCTGAGGGAACGGGGCCACCCGGTCTACGCCCACGAGGGGGGCATGAGCTTCGAGGAGACCATGCGCGTACGCCGCGAGGCGCTGGCCTGCCCCTTCTACCTCTCAAGCGCCAACGCGGTGACCATGCGGGGGGAGATCGTCAACGTGGACGGCATCGGCAATCGGGTGGCGGGTATATCCTTCGGCCCGTCCACGGTCATCATCGTGGCCGGGTACAACAAGCTGGTGCCGGACCTGGAAGCCGCCTTCCAGCGCATCCGGGAGGTGGCCGCCCCGGCCAATGCCATACGCTATAACCTGGACACTCCCTGCGTGCGCAGGGGGCAGTGCACCGACTGCAACCGGCCGGCCAGCATCTGCCGGGTGACCACGATAGTCAGCCGTCGTCCCATGATGACCGATTTCAAGGTCTTCCTGGTGGGTGAGTCGCTGGGTTTTTGAGGGGCGGCCTTGTCATCCGTCCATCCCGGAAGCGGACTCTGCTGGTTACGGCCGCTGAGTCGCCGGTCCTTCGAGCCGCGGTCTTGTCGTCGACGCTCCCTGCGGGGAAGCCCGGCAACCGTGTCGCTGGTCGAGACGTTCGCTGCGACCGAACCCCGGCTTTCCCGGCCCCCCGCCCTTCCGCGTGGTTCTTCTTCGGGGAGGCGGGGTAGAGGGAGCCCGCTCACCGGAGCCGGCGTCAATATCCGCTTCTCCTGAGAGACAGGTCATAGGCTTCCTGGAAGAAACCGGAATGCTGGAGGATTCCCTCCCCCAGCTCCAGGTAGGGTGCTTCGCCTTCTTCATAAGATGGCCACTCCGGGAGCCCTGCGGTATTGGGGTCCCCGCTTCGCGCGAAGGCCGTCCAGTAGGCCATCATGGCCTTGGAGAGCCGGAGGTCCGCCTCTTCCAGGCCGGAGATCCGCACCTTGTCCAGGGTCCCGAAGACGTACATGATCTCCAACCCGTGGAAGGAACCCAGGTGCCTCACACGGGGGTCTCCCGCTTCCCTGGTGAAATAATAGACGTAGCAGGGCATACCCTTCGCGGAGAGGCACTCCACGGTGAACCTCGCCGAGGCGGCGAAGCCGAGCTCGGTGATGAGCCGGGCGAGGGCCGGCTTGACCTGCTCCGGACCTCCGGCGGGATAGCGGGCCAGCACCTCCTGCGCCAGGCCGCCGTAGAGGAAAGGAAGCATCGTCCTGTACTGCTCCAGCGATATGTCCGGTGCGAATATGGTCCCCTCGTCGGCGTTGATGCCCGTGAGGAGGGGGGTATCGGCCGTGTTCCCCGATGCGAAGGCCTCCAACGGCGGTTCGGGTAGAAGGTATCCGTCGATGTTGGGGCTCAGGTTGATGGGGCTCATGAAGGGATTGTCGGTGGACGCGGCCTCCAGGAGTTTCTCCGCCGGTACGGCGCGCAGGGCGGCGAGCTCGTCATAGGCCTGGTCGCATCCGAGCTTCTTGGACATCTCCAAGCCCGTCTTCTCCGCTTCCCTCAGGGTGGGGACCTTGTTCACCGGGAGACCCAGCTCGGTGAGGGGACCGCTTTCCACGATGGCCCGCTGGAAGAGCCCATCCGCCAGGGGGCTGGTCATGAGGTAGAGTATGCTCATCCCCCCGGCGGATTCACCGAACACGGTGACGTTTCCCGGATCCCCACCGAAAGCGGCGATGTTCCTCCGCACCCACTCCAGGGCGGCCACCTGGTCCAGCAGCCCGTAATTCCCGGAGACCCCGTGCGGGGATTCCTCGGAGAGAAGGGGATGGGCCATGAAGCCCAGGGGACCCAACCGGTAATTTATGGTAACCACGACCACCCCTCTCGAGGCCAACCCTGTGCCGTCGTAGATGGGGAGGGAGCCCGAGCCGCTCTTGAAGGCCCCGCCGTGTATCCACACCATGACCGGGAGGCGGTCATCCGGGCTCTCCGCCGGTGTCCATACGTTGAGGTACAGGCAGTCCTCGCTGGTCTCCCCCACATCCAGCTGCCCCGTCCAGTCCTCCCTGACCTGGGGACAGGAGGGCCCGTATGCCAGGCAGGGGCGCACCTCTTTCCAGGGTTCCACCGGCTGGGGTTCCCTCCAGCGCAGATCGCCGACCGGAGGTGCGGCATAGGGTATGCCGAGGAAGGAACGGATGCCGTTGTCCAGACGCCCGCTTATGGGGCCGCTGTCCAGCACGGGGTTGTCCAGGTTGCCCGCCGGTCTCACGGATCTCCCGCAGCCCGGCGCGAACAAGGCCGTGGCGGACAGGAAGAGCGCCGCCAGGATGACGAGGATACGCCTTGTAGAGAGGTTGGAACGCACGGATGCCCTCCTTTCTCGCCGCTTCAGAGGACCAAGGTCATTTTACACCACCGCGCATGGAGGGCGTGCATCTCCTCCGGCCCCGAGACTTGGGAGGACCTTGCTGCCGGAGGGTGAGGGCTAGAGCCGGAAGCATGAAGCTTAGAGTTCGGTGATCGGGGTATGCAACGCACGGGGAGGGTATGAGGTTGTCTGAGGTGGCGGGACGTGGGTATCCGGCAGGGCCCACGGAGCGCCGACTCGGGAGACCAGGAACCCTCCTCGGTAAACGGCGGAAGCCGGCCGGATTACACCTGCGGGGGCCGGATCGTGGTTCCCCACGGGCCGGATTGTAGTATAATCAGCATCGACCGGTATGTCAGGCGGCCCGTGCGGCCGGCACCCAGCCGGGAAACGGCTGGGTTTTGTTTTTGGCCCCAAACGGGTAAAGGGGCCGCGCGGGAAAAAGGGAGCGTGGCCCCGGGCCCGGGGGAGTCGGGACTGAGGCTCGCCGGAAGCCGTGTTCGTCGTGGAGGAGGCGGTTGGGGTTGTCCGCCGGAAAGATACTCATGATCGACAATTACGACTCCTTCACCTACAACCTGGTCCAGTTCCTGGGCATCCTAGGCGCGGACCTGGTGGTCTTCCGCAACGACCACACCACCCTTGAGCAGGTGGAGGAATTGGACCCGGCAGGCATTGTCATCTCCCCGGGCCCCAAGGCTCCCAGGGATGCCGGCCTATCCAAGGACATCATCCTGGAGTTCGGCCCCCGCCTGCCCATCCTTGGCGTGTGCCTGGGACATCAGTGCATCGGTGAGGCCTACGGGGGCAGGGTGGATCGCGCTCCCCACGTGACGCACGGCAAGACCCCCCTGGACCACCACGCCGGACAAGGCGCATCCAGGGGGCGTCCCAACCCCATGGACCCGGCGCCTTACCA
>JACVJH010000188.1 GCA_015711895.1 Candidatus Solincola tengchongensis
CTTTCCCCTCAGCCTCCCTGCCGCACCGGCTATCTCCCTGCACAGGCGTTCCAGGCGGCGCAGGTCCTCTATCTCTATATACTCATGGGTGGTGTGAGCCTCGCGGGAACCCATGGTCAACACCAAGGATTTTATTCCCGAGGCGTTCAGGAAGTTGGCGTCGCTCCCACCTCCCGACGAACGAACCTCCATCCTCATCCCCATGGCCTTCCCGGCCTCCTCCGCCAGGCGAACCAGGGGGTCGCGGGGATCGATGCGGAAACCCTCATAGGCTCTCTCCGTCCTCACCTCCACCCCTACCCCCACAGCGGCTTCCGCCTCCATGGCGGCACGCACCATCCTCCTTCTCTGTTCTTCCAGTTTTTCCCTGTCCAGGGACCGGACCTCACCCTCCACCACGGCCCGGTCGGGCACGATGTTCACTGCCCTGCCCCCGCGGATTATCCCCACGTTGGCGGTGGTCTCGGAATCGATGCGCCCGAGGCGCATGAGGCTCACCGCCCAGCAGGCCCCGTAGATGGCGTTGATCCCCTTCTCCGGCTCCACGCCGGCATGTGCCGCACGCCCGGTGAAGACGAACTCCAGGTTGTCCTGGGTGGGTGAAGCGTTGATGATCCCCCCCACCCCTCCCGAGCCGTCCAGCACGAAGGCGTGTCGGGAACGTATGCGTTCCCACTCCAGGTTGCGCACCCCTTGCAACTGCCTCTCCTCGGCGATGGTGAAGAGAAACTCCAGGGGTCCGTGGGGGAACCCGTCCTCTCCGGACTTACGGATGAGCTCCAGCATGACCGCCACGCCCGCCTTGCAGTCGGCGCCCAGCACCGTCTTCCCGGCGGAGATGACCCTGCTCCCCTGCACCAGAGGCTCTACGCCCTTGCCGGGGGCCACCGTGTCCAGGTGGGAACAGAAGAGCAGAGGAGGAGCCTCCACCCCGTGGGCGGGGACGTGGACGTAGACGTTCCCCGCCTCCCCGCCCACCGCTTTTCCCGCGTTGTCCACGTAGGCATCCAGGCCGCTTTCCCGGGTCCACCGGACCACGAAATCCACAATCCGGCCCTCATGGAGGGACTCACTGTCAATCTTTACCAATTGGAGAAAGGTGTCCAGCAGCCGGTCTTCCATCCCCTGTGCCGCTCCTCGTCTCCGAATCGCGGATTCACGCCGAATCTCTGCACTCTACAGCGTGCGGGCGGCGCTACGCCAGGTCCCCTAATATCCCTTTAGCCCCTGGAGGCCCCGCATTCGGCCTCCACCATCCCCCTCCTGCAACTCCGCTCTCCACCCGGCGAGGCGAGCCCAGCTCGTACCGTCTCAACCCACCACTCTGAGATCCGGGGCCTCGGCCTGCCCCATGCGCCGGCGTAATGCGGCGCCCACGAACTCCCTGAAGAGGGGGTGCGGCCGGTTGGGGCGGGATTTGAACTCCGGATGGAACTGGCAGGCCAGGAACCAGGGATGATCCCTTCTTTCGATGATCTCCACAAGCCTTCCGTCGGGAGAGAGGCCGGAGAACACTATCCCCGCTTCCTGCAACGCGGTACGGTAATGGTTGTTCACCTCGTAGCGGTGCCGGTGCCGCTCGTAGATGACCTCCTCCCCGTAGCAGGAGTAGGCCAGGGAGTCCTCCAACAGTTTGCAGGGGTAAAGGCCAAGCCGCATGGTCCCCCCCATCTCGTCCACGTCCCTCTGGCTGGGCAAGAGGTCGATGACCGGGTCCGGAGTGGCGGGATCGAACTCGGAGCTGTTGGCCTTCTCCAGGCCGCAAAGGTTACGCGCCGCCTCGATGACCGCGCACTGCAGGCCCAGGCAGATGCCAAGGAAGGGGATGTTGTTCTCCCTGGCGTATCGGATAGCCTCCACCTTCCCGTCTACCCCACGCACCCCGAACCCTCCGGGGACCAGGATGCCGTCCAGCCCGGAGAGCACGCTCTCCGCGTTCTCCCTGGTGACGTCGTCGGAGGCCACCCATACGATGTTCACCTTGGCGGAGTGTGCGAAACCGCCGTGCTTCAGGCTCTCGATGATGGAGAGGTAAGCGTCCGGGAGATCCACATACTTTCCCACGATCCCGATGCTCACCTCGTGATCGGCAGCCTTGATGCGGCGCACCATCTCCTCCCACTCCGAGAGGTCCTCCTCGTGGCCCTCCAACCCCAAGTGGCGGGCCACGTAATCGCCCAGGCCCTCCGCGTGGAGGATGAGGGGTACCTCATAGATGCAGTCCGCGGTGGGTGCGGATATGACGGCCTCTATATCGATGTCGCAGAGGAGGGAGATCTTGTCCTTGAGGTCCATGCCGATGGGCTCTTTGGAACGGCAGACGATGACGTCGGGCTGGATGCCTATGGAGCGCAGCTCCTTCACGCTGTGCTGGGTGGGCTTGGTCTTCATCTCCCGCGTGGTCTCCAGGTAGGGCACCAGGCTGACGTGTACGTACATCACGTTTTCCGGCCCCACATCCTTCTTGAACTGCCGGATGGCCTCCAGGAATGGCAGGCTCTCGATGTCGCCCACCGTCCCCCCGATCTCCGTGATGACCACGTCCACCTCAGTGGAGCGGGTGAGGCGCAGGATACGCTCCTTGATCTCGTTGGTTATGTGCGGGATGACCTGCACCGTCCCTCCCAGAAACTCGCCCTTGCGCTCCCGGGTGATGATGGACCAGTACACGCTCCCGGTGGTGACGTTGTTCTCCCTTCCCAGATGCTCGTCCACGAAGCGCTCGTAGTGGCCCAGGTCCAGATCGGTCTCCGTACCGTCGTCGGTCACGAAGACCTCGCCGTGCTGAAAGGGGTTCATGGTACCGGGGTCCACGTTGATGTACGGGTCCATCTTCTGCATGGTCACCCTGAGGCCGCGCGCCTTGAGCAGGCGGCCCAGAGAGGCCGCGGTTATCCCCTTCCCCAGGGAAGAGGAAACGCCCCCGGTCACGAAGATGTATTTAACCGGCATCCTTCAACCTCCCCCGTATATCGGCTGCCGTTCGCTCTTCACCCCCGTTTTACGTCACGCCTTCCGCGGCCCGGCCGGGGCGGCGCGGCCCCCGGAAATTTATTCTTTAAAAAGAGACGGAATCCCTACGAACCTCCGGGATTCCGTCCTCGTTCCGTCCTCAAGCGCTCGCTTACGGTTATGACCGCTCACCCCTCTTTCCGGTCATCATCCCGCTTTCCAAGTATAGAGTATACCGGATGTCCCTTCAACCGCACCCTTTCGCATCGAGAGAAAACTCCCTCCCGGTCTCGTTGGTTGTCCCATCAGAAAATCGGAGAGGCTACCCTCCTTTCATGGAGATTCACATAAAACTCACCCTTTCTTTAACCAACCAGCAGGAAGGACTCCACCGCTGAGGGTCACCGGTGGAGGCGCCGCAGGTACCCCCTGCGCGGAGAGAAGGCATAGGAGAGCCGAGACGCG
>JACVJH010000189.1 GCA_015711895.1 Candidatus Solincola tengchongensis
TGCCCGCCGTTCCGGTGAGCGGGGTGAACTCGGTGGGGGTGAGCAGCTCGGGGCTCTCCCCGTGGAGCTTGAAAAGGCTCTCGATGACCACGGTCTTGGCCGGCATGTTGATGCCCAGCGAGAGGGTCTCCGTGGCGAAGACCACCTTCACCAGCCCCCGGGCGAAGAGGTCCTCCACTATCTCCTTGAATATGGGCAGGTGTCCGGCGTGGTGGGAGGCCAACCCCCTCTTGAGGGCCTCCAGCCAGAGGTCGAAACCGAAGACCTTCAGATCCTCCTCCGGAAGCCAGGCCACCCGGGCCAGGGCCTGCTCCTCGATGACCCGCTTCTCCTCCGGGGTGGTCAGGTCCGCGCCCTCCTCCAGGCAGTGAGCCACGCCGGCGTCGCAGCCGGCGCGGCTGAAGATGAAGTAAATGGCCGGGAGCATGCCCGATTTGCGCAACCGCTCCACCACGTCCGCCCGGCGGGGGATGAGGTGGCGGGTGCGGGGCCTCCTGCCGTCCCGGCCCCTGCCCTTCATGGAGCGCTCGTATTCCTCCACCACCCCCGGGGCCCGGTCGGAGAGAAGGTTGACCATGATGCCGCCTATGAAATAGTAGTGGCGCAGCGGGACCGGCCGCCGGTCGTGGTAGACGACGTCCACGTCGCCGCGCAGGTCGTTGAGCCACTCCCCGAACTCGCCGTAGTTGGACACCGTGGCCGAGAGGGCCACTATCTTGATGTCCGTGGGCAGGTGGATGATTATCTCCTCCCATACCGGACCCCGGAAGGGGTCCATGAGGTAATGGCATTCGTCGAGGACCACGTAGCGCAGGTCGTAGAGGTCCGGGGAGCGTTCGTAGATCATGTTGCGCAGCACCTCGGTGGTCATGATCACCACCGGCGCCTGGGGGTTGATGCTGTTGTCCCCGGTGAGGAGGCCCACGGCGTCCGGCCCGTAGATGTCGCCGAAGTCGCGGAATTTCTGGTTGCTGAGCGCCTTCAGGGGCGTGGTGTAAAAGGTCCGTCCCCCCTGCCTCTCCGCCAGCCACACGGCGAACTCCGCCACCACCGTCTTCCCCGACCCGGTGGGGGCGACCACGAGTACGGAGCGGTCACGGGCAAGACTCTCTATGGCTTGGAGCTGGAAATCGTCCAGGGGGAAGGGATAGCGCGCGGTGAACTCCGCGATCAGGTCCTTTTCCCGTTTTCTCTCCACGCCTCAATTGTAGCAGAATGCCGGCTGGGATGGGTGCCGGGCGGTGAGGCGGGCGCGGGCCCGTGGGAAGCCGATGCCCTTGAAGGATCGCCTGGCGTTTCGCGCCTCTCCCGGGAGGAACTCCGGATCTGGAGGTCAACGCGGAATGGCTCGAAGGAAAAAGAACGGTGGGCTCTGGGTAGGGCCGCAGTTTCGAGGATGGGCCACGATTTCGGTGATGAACCATAAGGGTGTGCCCCCTTTCGCCGCGTGAGGGATGGGTATTCGGGTCCAGGCCGCGGCTCTGCCCTCCGAGGGTTTTTCAAACGGGCGGACACCGCGCGGCGGTGTCGGGTAATATAAGGCGGGTGAGGCGTGGAGCGGCCCGATTTTTCCTGGGTTGAGGTACGGTCCCCGTGAGAGGCAGCCGGGATGTGGGTATGGAGGGCGCCCTTTCCTGCCGGCCTGTGGAGCCGGGAGGGGAGAGGGAGCTCCTGTCCTTTCTGGAGAGGGATCCCGTGGCCAACCTGCGCCTGGTATGGAGCGTGAGGCGCTGGGGCCTCCTCAACCTGGGCCTTGCGGAGCAGGGAGAATTTCTCGCCCTGAGGGCGGGCGGCCGGATAAGGGGCGTCCTCTTCCGCGACAATCTGGGTCTGTGGAGGATCGCCGCGCGCGCGGAAGAGGCCCGCGCCCTGGTCCGGGCCGGCCTTGAGATGTGGGGACCGCCGTCGGCCATGGCCGGGCGCCGCGAGGATATAGAGGCGATGCTGGAATGGTTCCCGGAGCTATCCAGCAGGGTGCAGCGGGTGGAGCGTGAGGTCTCGCTCGTGCTCCGGCCGGGAGATTTCGCTCCACGCCACCCGGAGCTGGCCGAGGTGGCCGGGGAGGAGGACCTGGAAACCCTGGTGGGCCTGGAGAGGTCCTTCCAGTGGGAGTATCTGGGAAACGTTTCCAGAGAATGGGAGATAAGGCTGCGCATGCTGCGCCTGGTCGAGGCGGGCACCACGGCCCTCGCCCGCTGCGATGGACGGGCGGTGGCCAAGGCGGAGATGGAAGCGGTCACCCCGGGGGCGGACGAACTCGGCGGGGTTTACTGCCTCCCGGAGTTCCGCCGCCGGGGGTTCGCGGGGGCGGTCTGCAGCCTGCTCTGCGAGCGCTCCCTCTCCGGAGGCAAGCCCGTGCGCCTGGAGGCCAGGGAGGACAACCATGCCGCCATCTCCCTCTACCGCCGCTTGGGATTCCGGGAACTCTGGCCCCATCTGGTCGTCTCCTTCAAGGGATGACGGGACGGGCAGGTTTCACGCACGCCGGGGCCCGCACGGGGCTGCAAAGCTGTCAGTAGCGCCGGTTTTGATGTGCTAGACTATCTTCGATTTTTCGTATAGAGGAAAGGGGGCATGATGGAGGAAACGCTCAGATTCGAGGATATCCCGGGTGTGGAGTGGGTCCCGTCGCCGCGGCCCTTCATCACCATCGATGCCTCGAAGTGCACGGGTTGCGGGAATTGCCTGCGCGTGTGCCTGGCGGGAGTGTTCCGGCTGCGCGAGAAGAAGGCCGAGGTCGCGAGCCTCGAACGGTGCATGGAATGCGCCTCCTGCCTTTTCGTCTGCGAGTCGGGCGCCGTCGATTTCGGATGGCCGGTGGGGGGTACGGGTTACCGCAGCGAGTGGGGTTGATGAGCGCGCGGATGAAACGGGGGGTAGCGATGTGAGTGCCGTGGATTACGACGTCATAGTGGTAGGGGCGGGCTTCGGTGGGCCCGTGGCGGCCAAGAGGTGCGCCGAGGCGGGGCTTTCTACCCTTATATTGGAAAGAGCTTCCACGCCGGGACAAAAGGTCATATCCAGCTGCACCATCCCCTTCTACGGTTTTCTCTTCGGTCCGCAGTGGATACGCGACGGCGACCCTCCCATCGAGAGGCCCATCACCGGGATTCGCAACTTTTTCGTCCGCGACGGGAAGGTCTACGCTACGGACAATTCTTTTCGCGTCCCCGGGCCGCTGGCGAACCGCTTGGCCATCGGCTACACGGTATACTGCCGTCCTTTCTGCACCTGGTTGGCGGAGCGTGCGGTGGAGGCGGGCGCCGAGCTGCGGACCTCCGTCGCCGCGGTGGACGTGATCATGGAAAGCGGGGCGGTGAAGGGGGTGGTGACGGACGGGGGCGAGGAACTTCGCTGCAGGCTCCTCATCGACGCCGAGGGAGTGCAGAACATCCTGGCCAGGAAGGCGGGGATACGCAAGACCTACCGTCCGGAAGCCGTGGAGTTGTGCCTCCTCTACGACTTCAAGATGGCCAAGGAGGACATCGACCGCATCTGCGGGTACCAGATCGAATACTACTGGGCCATGCCGGAGGAGAAGATCATCGCCCCCCTCGGCGAGGGGTCGGCGGTTTACATCTTCCCCTACCGGGAGAGTATCCATATGACCATCGGGAGGTTCCTCAAGGGCGAGGAGGGGGTTCCTGTGCTCGCCAAGGAGCTCGACGCTTATTACCGGAGGTTCTTCCAGGTGGACCGCTGGCGTGAGATGTACGCCCCCCGCACCGAGCTGCGCGCGCGTATATGGGATACCTGTCCCATCTACGCCGGACTTTACCAGGACATGCGCAGCATGCCCACCTTCGGGGACGGCGTGCTCCTCATAGGCGACGCCGCGGGCCTGGAGGCCGCGGCCATAGCTGACGGGGTCCCCTCCGCCTGGTTCTCCGCCGAGATGGCGGCGGAGACGGCCATCGAGGCCCTACGGGCCGGCGACACCGGCGCGTCTTTCCTCTCCCGCTACCAGCGCAGGCTGGAGGAGCATCCCCTCATCCCGGCCCTCATCAGCGACACTCACCGCAGGGACCTGGCGTGGGCGCGGTGGAGCGGCGACGAGGCGGAGATGAGGAGGCGGGTCAACCAGGGGTGGGGGATACGCCTCATGGGGCACCTCGCGTTGCCCGTGCTGCGTGCGGTGTACCGGGAGATGCGCCGCGATCCCCGTGTCCTCAAGAACTGGCTCGATATGTTCAACCGCTATCACCGCCTGTATGCCTGAGAGGTGCGTGAAGCGGTAACCGCTTCTCGGGTCATGGCCGGACCGATAAGGAATCGGCATGCCGAGGAGGCCCGCGCCCTGGCCCGGGCCGGCCTCGAGATGTGGGGACCAGCGGCGGCCTTGGCCGGGCGAGGCGGGGATGTGTGAGAGATGCCGGAAGGGTTCCCCTAAGCTATCGCGGCTGCGGTCCGGTAGCTTTTTTTGGAACCTCAGGCTCCGGCCTCTCCTCCCGCCTCCGCCAGGAGGGCCTTGATGTCCATGGGAGCCGGCTTTTCCGGGTCCCGCTCCAGGGTGATGGCCTCCAGCTCGCATCGGGAAGCGCATACCCCGCACCCGAAGCAGCGGGCGGGGTCCACCTCCGCCACCAGGTCGCCCCCCAGGCTCAATGCCTTGAATGGGCAGGCCTCCACGCAGCTCCCGCAGCCGCTGCACTCCTCGGCGTCGACGCGAGCGACGTACCCTGAAGAGCATATATTGGGGGAACCGAAGGCCAGGTAGGCCTTCATGCCTATGCAGCAGCAGGAACAGCAGTTGCAGATGGCGAAGAAGCGCCCGCCGGCGGCGTCCTTGAAATAGGCGCAGTGCACGTGCCCCCGCTCGTGTTCCTCCTTGAGGATGCGCGTCGCCTCCTCGGGAAGTAGGCGCCTGAAGTTGTTGGGTTTGTGCTCCTCCAGGAAACCCAGGAAGGGTTCTCCCACCACGAGGCAGACGTCGAGGGGCAGGCAGGGCTTGCTCTGCGTGTGCCTGCAAGGGCATTCTATGACCCCGATGTGATCGGGGTCCTGGAGGATGATATCGTTGGCGATGGGGTAGGGGATGACCCTCTCCTGGCGGGGAAGGTAGACGTTCTCCTTCACGTTCACCAGGTCTACGGCGTGCTCCGTGCGCACCACCTTGGCATGATAGGTGCTGGTGGCCGGGTCGAGGGTCTCCCTGGCCACCTTGCCCACCACCACGTCCAGGATGTCCTCCATCTCCGGCGGAAGGTCGTGAGGAGGCTCCTTTTCCGCCACGTTGATGAGCTTGCCCAGGCGGTAGACGTAGGCGTTGGGGAACCGTCCGTAGAGGTAGCCGTGGATGAACCCCTCGAGGTTGCGGTTGCCGAACATCTTGAAGAAACGCTTGACGGAATCGCGCATGCGCCTCCCTCCCTCCGAAGACGTACCCTCCCGGACGGTGGTTATTATACATGAGGCGCCCCGCCGAAGGCCCGGCGCCGTTCGGCGGCCGGTCTCCCGTACGGCTTCGGCCGGGTATGATGACGAAAAGAGGCGAAAGCGGTCGGCCTCCGGCGTCCCCCCGCGATGGGCGCGGAGATTTGGCCTCCGTGGGATGGAGGCAAGGATTCGCGGCGTGCGGCGTTCTCCGTGAAGGGATGGAGCGATAATGCGCATGCGAAGACGACAGGGAGCGCCGGCGGCACCGTCGGCGTTTCCCGCGGATGAATGACTGAACTCTGCGAATGGGGTTTAATATTGGTGATCGTCACCGGGGTCTTGAGGAGCCGCCACGCCTTTGCAGACGTGAGGGTACTGCATCGTTGGCCCGCGCCGGGCCGGGGAGGGACGGCTGAGAGGGCCCTCGACCGGAGGCGCGAGGGGAGCGAATAAGGGGAGGAAGACATGCCCGAGGGAGAGTTCTGGAACCCGGAGGTGGAACTCCTTTCCGGGGAGGAGATACGCTCCTTGCAGCTGCGCCGGCTGCGTGCGGTGCTGGAGCGTTGCGGAAACAGCCCTTTCTACCGGGAATGGTTTCGCGAGGCGGGGTTCGATCCCGCCAGGGTGAGCTCCCTCGACGACCTCCGGGCCCTGCCCTTCATGGACAAGGAGACCCTGCGCGGAGGAGACCCGCGGCGCTTCCTCACCGTGCCCCTGGAGGAAGTGGTGCGCCTGCATTCCTCC
Organism: Candidatus Solincola tengchongensis; assembly: GCA_015711895.1. GTDB lineage: Bacteria > Actinomycetota > Geothermincolia > Geothermincolales > RBG-13-55-18 > Solincola_A > Solincola_A tengchongensis. The sequence continues at coordinate 6,121 of JACVJH010000189.1, forward strand.
TCCGGGACCACCGGGCAGGCCACGGTCGTCTTCCACACCGCACGGGACATCGATGCCTGGACGGAGCTGGTGGCCCGGTGCATGTACATGACCGGGGTGCGCCGCTCGGACGTCTTCCAGAACATGATGGGCTACGGGCTCTTCACCGGGGGCCTCGGATTTCACTACGCCGCGGAGAGGATAGGGGCCCTGGTCATCCCGGCGGGCTCGGGGAACAGCAAGCGCCAGATCCAGCTGATGCGGGATTTCGGCACCACGGTCATCCACGTCATCCCCAGTTACGCCCTCTACCTCCTGGACGTCTTCCGCGAACTGGGCCTCGACCCCAGGCGGGACACCAGCCTGCGCATCGCCTTCATCGGCGCCGAACCCCACACGGAGAGCCTCCGCCGCCGCCTGGAGGAGGCCTACGGCATCAAGGCCTACAATTCCTACGGGCTCTCGGAGATGAGCGGGCCCGGGGTGGCCTTCGAGTGCCCCTTCCAGGAAGGGATGCACGTAGGGGAGGACAGCTTCATCCTGGAGGCCATCGACCCCGAGCCCCTGGAGCCCGCGCCCGCGGCGGAGGGGGGCGAACGCGCGCGTACCCTGCACCGCGAGGGCATGCCCCTCCTACGCTACCGCACCCACGACCTGGCCCGGGTCTTCCCGGAGCCCTGCCGCTGCGGCCGGGCACACCGGCGCATCTCCCGCATCAAGGGGCGCACGGACGATATGTTCATCGTCAAGGGGGTCAACGTCTTTCCCATGCAGGTGGAGAGGGTGCTCCTGGGAATCCTCGGGGTGGGCTCGAACTACCGCATCGTGCTGGAGACGGTGGACAACAGGGACGAGATGCGCGTCCAGGTGGAAGTGTCCGGCGACCTCTGGCACGGTGAGGTGAAAGAGTTGAGCCAGTTGCGCCGCCGCATAGCACAGGAACTGCGCAACGAGATCCTGGTCACCCCGGTGGTGGAGCTCGTGGAGCCGGGCTCTCTTCCCGCCGGGGAGGGAAAAGCGGTGCGTGTGGTGGACATGCGGGATCACGCAAGGGGGGAATGATCGTGGCACACCAGGTGAACGTCTTCGCGCGCAACCAGCCGGGGCGGCTGGAGAGGCTCACCCAGGTGCTCATGGAGGAGAACGTCAACATCAGGGCCATCACCATCGCCGGCGCCGACGACTTCGGGGTGGTGAAGCTATTGGTGGACGACCCGGAGCGGGCGTACCAGGCCCTGCGGAGGGAGGGTTTTTCCGCTTACCTGAAGGAGGTCATAGCGGTGATCATGGACGACCGCCCGGGCGGCCTGCACCGCGTCTGCCGGGCCCTGGGGGAGAGGGGGGTGAACATCGAGGACGCCTACGGTTTCGTGGTCAAGGACCGCAGCACCGCGGTGCTGGTGGTGGAGGTGGAGAAGATCCCCGAGGCCGAGGAGGTCCTCAGGGAGGGCGGTTTCGCGCTCATGAGCGACGAGGAGCTCTATTCCCTGTAGTTTGCCGCGGCCGCTTTAGAGGGGGTGCGCGGCCTTCCGCGAAGCTGAGGGGTCGGCGTTTATCTCCCGCAGGAGCTTTATCTCCTCTTCCTTTTCGCCCCTGCCCTCCATGCCGTAGATGCGGGGCGTTATCACGGCCAGGAAGGCGTTCCCCACCCGGGGGTCGAACTGCACGCCGCTGTCGGCGGCTATCTCCTTCACCGCTTCCTTGACCTCCATGACGTCCCGGTAAGCCCTCCAGGAGGTCATGGCCACGAAGGCGTCGGCCACGCTCAGTATGCGCGCTCCCAGGGGAATGGATTCCCCCTTCAACCCGTCGGGATAACCCATCCCGTTCCACCACTCGTGGTGCCCGCGGACGATGGGGATGATCTCCCAGTTGGGCCTGATCGCCGAGAGCATCTCCGCACCCAGCCTGGGATGCTGTTTGATCATCTCCTTGTCCGCGGGCACCAGTTCCCCGGCCCGGAAAGCGGCGTCCGAGAGCTGCCCCGCCACCTGGAGCATGCCGATGTCCATCAGGTTGGCCGCCCGCTCCACCAGGCGTACGTAATCCTCGTCCAGCTCCATGCGGCGGGCGATCTCCACGGCATAGAAGGCCACCCTCTTCCAATGACCCTTCATATGGGGCATCTTCTTCTCCAGCCTCTCATGCAGGTCGTCGGCTATGGCCACCAACTTGGATACTTCCAACATGGCGGTGAGATCTTCCATCTGGACGCGCAGGTCGTCGATGGTCCGGCGCAGCTCCTCGAAGACCTTGACGGACTGCCTGCTGTAGTCCTTCTCCCGCCTCATGAGATAGGCGGTGAAGGCCACGATGAGGAGGGCGAGGCTTATGCGGGTGAAGTTGTTGAAGTAGTCGGACCTGAAGAGTCCGCTGAGCGTCTCCAGGTTAAAAGCATAGACCACAACGGCGATGCCCAGGATGAGGGTTATGAGCACGGCCAGGTAGAGGACGTCCCTGCGCCGCCTGTCGAACTGCTGAATCTGTTCCTCGTATACCGTTGAGGAAGCCCTGTCCTCTTTGCCGGTCTCTCCCGGCCGGGCCTTCTCCCTTCTCCTGAACATCATCGACTCCCTGAAACTCCAGGCCTCCAGGCGGGACCCCTCCTTCTTCATGCGCTCACAAGGTGGAAATCGGCGCCGCTGATTCACACCGCATCGCCCGGAAGGGTTATTGGAGGGCGATAAAAGGTGGAGAAATCCGGGGTCCGGCGGTCCGCTGTCCTTCTAAGGGCCCCTTTGGTCCTGAGCGGGTGGGGGAGCGAAAGGCCCTTTCAGGATTCCCGAGCGCCGTATTGGGGTTCCCGAGTGCCGCGGATGGGAGACGCGGTCCTCCCGTGCAGGGACGGAACCTCACGCCGGGCGGGCGCCGTTTTCCGGTCCGTCCGGGAGGAGGCTGGTTTGGAGGCCGGATGCCCTTGGGAGCCAGGAGCGACGGGCATCGAGGACGTGCACCACCTCCCACCCGCGGCTCTCCAGCGCTTCGGCGATGAAGCGCCGGTGGCATCTCCAGGGCAGGAGCTCGGCGCAGACCACAGCCGTGGCCGTCTCCTCCGCCGCTTTCTCCAATTCCTCGATACCCTTTCTGAATTCCGGGGTCTCCATGTGCACCCGGTAACCGCCCTTGCGGTACCCTCCGAGGAGTTCGCCCATCCAGCGGTAGTCGAGTCCATGTTCCTCCAGATGCGAGGAGAGCGCCTCACGGGAGAAATGTGGGTATCTCCGGCTGGTCGGAAAGGACCTCACGTCGCATACACGGCGTATTCCCCAGGCGTCGAGCACCTCCAGGAACTCCCTGAAGGAACGTGTGCTGGTCCCCAGAGTGAAGATCCTCTTGCCCGCGTGGACGTCCTGCATCCCGTCAACCTCCCGATTCAGGCCCTCTCTCGCCCGACCACCGCCGAGGAGGGTCATTCCCCGCCTTCCATCTTCGGCGCGCCTCCCTCCTCCGATCCCTCCCCGGTTCCCTCGATGATGGCGGCGGCCTTTTTCAGTATCTCTCGCTCCCCTTTATAGGACAGGGCCTGAAGGGCCCGCTCGATGGGCATCCATTCGACCCCCTCAACCTCCCAGTCGTGGCCCTCCTCGCTTCCCCCGCGGTAACGGAGAAGGTAGAAGTGTACCAGCTTGAAGTAACGGGTGTCCTCCTCGGGGGAATAGTAATAGTAACGGATATAGCCCAGTGGAGCCACCGGTTCACCCTCCATGCCGGTCTCCTCCCGGACCTCACGGACGGCAGTCTCCTGCGGGTCCTCCCCCTCCTCCACCAGTCCTTTGGGCAAGGCATGGACCTTCCCGTCCTTCAGCCTGATGAGGGCCACCTGGTACCCTTCGCCGGAAGGGCGGAAGAGGACTCCCCCAGAGGATATCTGCCTGCCGTACCGCATGGCCTTTCATCCCTTCCCTCGGATACGGCCGGGCTTTGTCCGGAATGGCCGGATATGGTGTGCCGGTCCTCCCAAGCCCCCTTACTCATTAAACATCATGGTGGGCGGCATGGGAACGGTGCGCATCGTGGGAACGGCCTTCCGCCGACCTCGCGGTAGCCCACTACACGGAAGAAAATCCCCAAGAAGGAAGGTTTCCCGCACGGCCACCCTCCACCGCATCACACTCCTCCGGGGGCGGGAACGGACTTCGGGCGGTGGCGTTGAACATAGGCTCGAGACGGGGCGTCTTAACCGTTGCAGCTTGGATATGGTATTTTTAAGGCGGCTTTCCCGGGACCGGTTCTGCCCGGGCATGAGGCGAGGGGAGGAATATGCGGCACTGGAGACTTATAAGTGCGGCTGGCCTGCTTTTTCTGGGTCTTTGCCTGGTGCTGGGGGCCGCAGCTTGCGGGAACAGGAATCCCGAGGGCCTTCTCAAGAGGGAGGTCCCGGAGAACGCCACCCCGGAGAAGATAATGCTGGAGGGGTTGAACGCCACGGACGAGGTGAACTCCCTCCACTACGTCTTCGATTACGCCTTCATCGTACCCCCGACGGGAAAGCAGCCCTACACGGCGGAGGTCAGGCTGACCGGCGAGGGGGACTACGACGCGGCCACTGAGAACGCCAAGGCCCGCCTGGTCTGGTCCACCTTCAACAAGGAATTCGAATACGTCCTCTTCGATGGGGTACAGTACTTCCGCGCCGTGGACGGCGACAGGTGGTACGAGCTTCCGGGAGAATCCACACTGCGTATCCCCAGCGTATCGGAGATCGCCAGGAACACTGCGGAGTATCTGGACAATTTCCAGAAGATAACCCGCCTCCAGGACGAGATGGTAGAGGGTAGGGACTGCTATCACATAGCCATGGTCCCCAATTTTGACGCCATCATGGAGGACGAGGAGTTCCTGAACATGATCCGGGGGGAGGGCGAGCTGGGCGAGTCCAAGCTCGCCGAGCTGGAGAGGATAAAGGAACAGCTCAAGGAGGCCAGCGTCAATTACGAGTACTGGTTCGACAAGGAGTACCTGGTCCTCAGGCGGACCCTGTACAACATAGAGATGGTTCAGAAGGGTGAGGGCGACACCCCTCCCTATACGGTCAAGGTGATCATGGAGATCGCCTTTCCCCTCTACAACCAGAAGGTGGAGATATCCAAACCGGAGAACACGCTTCTCTACAAGGAATCCTGGTAAGGCATAAGGAGCGGAGCTTTGCGAAAACCCGTTTCCGAGTTCGTGACCGCTGCGGCCTGTGCCCTTTTCCTGCTTGCCTCTCTGGCCCTGGGCTCTTCGGGCTGCGGGAAGGAAGAGCGTGATTATTCGAAGGACCTGCTTGCAGCCGCGACCGCGCTGTCGGAGGAGGAAAGCGCACACGCCCTGGTCAACGCCGCGGTATCTCCCCTGGAGGGAGAGAGCGGGATGGCCGTGAGCGTCCAAGGTGACGCCTGGATCGACCTGCGCGAGCCGGCCCTGGAGGCCCGCTTCACCGTCCTGGGCATGGAGATCTCTCTGCGGTACACGCAAGGGCATGCCTACCTCAAGGCGGGGGGCAACTGGTACTCCCTCTCCGCGGAGGGCATGGGGGTGAGCGAGAAATTGCCCTCCTCCCTGATGGGCGTGGTGAAGACCCTGCCGGAATTGCTCTCCGCCTCCGTGAGCGTGGATTACCTTGGAGAGAGGAAAGTGGGCTCCTTTGACTGCGCGGAGCTCGAGGTATACCCGGATTTCAAGAGCCTTTCGGAGGTGGAGCAGGTGGGAAGGCTGGCCGAGGACCTCGGCCTCACTCCCGAGGAGCTGCAGGAGATCCTCTCCGGCTCGAACCTGGAGATGAGGGTCTGCATCCAGAAGGGCAAACCGGTCATCAGGCAGGTATATGTTGCCGCCGACGTGAGCCTCTCTTCCTTCAACGAAGAGCTGGGCCTGGGCCTCCTCCCGGAGAAAGGGCGCCTGGAGCTCACCGCCGAGTTTCCGGAATACGGCGTGGAGGTCGCCGTGGAGGCTCCCCCCGAGGCTCGACCTTTCAAGGGCCTCTGAGCCGGAGGCCATACGCTGTGCTCGGAAATCGGAAGGCTCCGGATCCGGAACTGTGACTCCTGAGCACCACCGCCTCTCGAAGCTTCGCCCGTTCCCACCTAACCGGGCTACAGGAGAAGCCGTGGGCCGGCGAGGAAGGCCACACCTCTCGTTTAACGCCATGGCGAGGCCATGACTACGCGCCCCGCGGATGGTAATATAGCCGTGATCGAAGCCCGGAGGTGGAGTCCATGCATTTTCAGGACATGATCATGGCCCTCCAGTCCTACTGGACGGAGAGGGGTTGCGTCCTCGTGCAGCCCTACGACGTGGAGGTGGGGGCGGGGACCTTCAACCCGGCCACTTTCCTTCGCGCCCTAGGGCCGGAACCGTGGAAGGTGGCCTACGTGGAGCCGTCAAGGCGCCCCACCGACGGGCGTTACGCCGAGAACCCCAACCGCCTCCACCAGCACACCCAGTTCCAGGTCATCCTCAAGCCCTCGCCCCACGACGTGCAGGACGTATACCTGGACTCCCTGTGCGCCCTGGGAATCGACCCCACGGAGCACGACGTGCGTTTCGTGGAGGACGACTGGGAGAGCCCCACCCTGGGAGCCTGGGGGCTGGGGTGGGAGGTCTGGTTGGACGGGATGGAGATCACCCAGTTCACCTATTTCCAGCAGGTCGGCTCCCTCGACTGCCGGCCGGTCTCCGTGGAGCTCACCTATGGCATGGAGAGGCTGGCCATGTATGTGCAGGGAGTGGACAACGTCTTCGACCTGAGCTGGAACGGGGAGCTCACCTACGGGGACCTGCAGAGGCAGGCGGAGGTGGAGTGGAGCGTGTACTGCTTCGACGAGGCGGACACGGAGATGGCCTTCCAACTCTTCGAGCGCTACGAGGCCGAGGCCCGAAGGCTCCTGGAGAGGAACCTGGTCCTTCCGGCCTATGACTGCGTGCTCAAGTGCTCCCATCTCTTCAATATCCTAGACGCTCGGGGGGTGATCAGCGTCACCGAGCGCACCGGTTACATCGCCAGGGTCAGGGAGCTGGCCCGGGGAACGGCCTCCGCCTACCTGGCGCAGAGGGAGGCCCTGGGTTTCCCCTTGCTCCGGGAGGGATGCTGAATGGCCGAGACGGGGGCCAGGGACCTTCTCCTGGAGATAGGCACCGAGGAGCTCCCCTGGGGGGCGGTCCAGGAGGGGAGGAAGCAGCTCCACGACAACCTGCTTCAGATCCTGAAGAGGGAACGCCTGGAACACGGGGAGATCCATGTCTTCTCCACGCCGCGACGCCTGGCGGCGCTGGTGGAGGACCTGGCGGAAAGGCAGGAAGAATACCAGGAATTGGTAAAAGGGCCGCGGCGTGACGCGGCCTTCGACGAGAGGGGCAACCCCACGGCCGCCGCGGAGGGATTCGCCCGCGCCCGGGGTGTGCGGGTCGAGGATCTGGTGGTCAGGGAGACGGAGAAGGGGGAGTTCGTCTTCGCCGAGGTCCGGGAGGAGGGCCGAAGGACCCTGGATATCCTGCCCGGGCTGGTCGATGAGGTGCTCCGGTCCTTCTCCTTCCGAAAATCCATGCGCTGGGGGGAGGGGGAGTTCCGTTTCGCCCGTCCCGTGCGCTGGCTGGTGGTGCTCTACGGGGAGGAGGTGGTCCCCGTGGATTTCGAGGGGCTGCGTGCGGGGAGGTCGAGCCGGGGACACCGTTTCCTGTCCTCGGGCGAGGTGGAGATATCGACGCCACGCGGCTATCCGGAGGCCCTGCGTCGGGCCCGGGTGCTGGCGGACGAGGAGGAACGCCGGAAGGCCATACTGGACGGGGTGGAGGAAGCTCTCTCCTCGCGGGGGCTGCGCGCCGTGCCCTCCGGGGAGACCCTGGACGAGGTGGTGGACCTGGTGGAATATCCCCACGTTCTCCTGGGACGCTTCGAGGAGCGTTTCCTCGAGCTCCCGCGCGAGGTCCTGGAAACGGCCATGCAGGAGCACCAGCGGTACTTCCCGGTCGAGGACGCGGAGGGCCAGCTGGCACCCGCCTTCCTGGTGGTGCACAACGGCGACCCCGCCAAGGAGGAGGTCATCCGCCGGGGGCATGAGAGGGTGCTGCGGGCACGCCTGGAGGATGCTTCCTTTTTCTACCAGGAGGACCTGAAGCGGACCCTGGAGGACCGGCTGCCGGACCTGAGATCGGTGGTCTGGCAGGCCAGGTTGGGGAACCTATACGAGAAGTCCCTGCGCCTGGTCGGACTGTGCGATGAGATCTGCCGCTCCGCCCACCTTCCCGAGGAGACGGCGGAGAAGGCCCGGAGGGCGGCCCTGCTCTGCAAAGCCGACCTGGTGACTTCCATGGTCGTCGAGTTCACCTCCCTGCAGGGCATAATGGGGCGCATCTACGCCCTGGCGGCGGGGGAGGACGCGGAGACGGCTGCGGCCATCGAGGAACATTACCTCCCGCGCTTCGCCGGTGACCGCCTCCCGGAGACCCTTCCGGGCGCGGTGCTCTGCCTGGCGGAGAAGGTGGACAACCTCACCGGATGCTTCGGTGTGGGGCTTATCCCCAGCGGGTCGGAGGATCCCTATGCCCTGCGGCGCCAGGCGGTGGCCGTGCTCTCCGTGGCGGTGGGAAAGGGCTTGCACCTGGATTTCTCCTCCCTCCTCGCCACGGCGGCGGAGAGGTTCGGTTTCGCCCGTCCCGATGCTGTGGCCGCGGAGGTGGGCGAGTTCTGCCGGCAGCGGTGGCGACAGGCGCTCCTCGGTGAGGGATTCGACTACGACCTGGTGGCCGCGGTCCTGGACCTGGCCCTCAGGGACCCCTACGAGGCCCGCCTGCGGCTGGAAGCCCTTCAGGAGGCGCGAGCCGACGGCCGGCTGCAGAGGGCTTACACCGGCGTCGAGCGCTGCCACGCCCTCTCCAGCCCGGCGGAGGGCGCGGAGCTGGACGCGGACCTGCTCCAGGAGGAGGCGGAGCGCAACCTCTACTCCAGGCTCACCTGGGCCCAGGAGCCCCTGCGCGGGTATCTGGACGCGGGAGAGTATCACGCCGCCCTGGGGGTGCTCCTGGAACTGGCGCCGGACATCGACCGCTTCTTCGACGAGATATTCGTCATGGGAGAGGACCGGCGGTTGCGCGAAAACCGGCTGGCGCTCCTCAAGATGACCGCTTCCCTCTTCCTCGAGTTTGCCGATTTCACGCAGGTGGTCACCGAGGGTGAACGCTGACTGCGCGGGCCATGATTGTTTCTCCGCAGGCCATGATTGTTTATAATTTTTCCATTATTCCGTCCCGTCCGGAGGGCCTCCCGCCCGGGGAGGCGGAGGCCGCCCGGACGGCGGGCGGTGGGGACGGGACGGTGTGTATTCCGGAAGCCGCTGAGAGGTAAAGAGTTGAAGGAAGGCGAGGGGGAATCGGAGATGACCAAGTACGTGTACGACTTCGACGAGGGCGATGCGGGGATGAAGAAACTCCTCGGCGGGAAGGGCTCCAACCTGGCGGAGATGACCAGGCTGGGGCTTCCCGTGCCCCCCGGGTTCACCATAACCACGGAGGCCTGCAATCATTACACGGCGCATGGCGAGTATCCCCCGGGCCTGCAGGAGGAGATAGACGAGCACCTCCGACGCCTGGAAGAGAGGATGGGCAAGAAGCTCGGCGACAAGAGGGACCCTCTCCTGGTCTCCGTACGCTCCGGGGCGGCCATCTCCATGCCCGGCATGATGGACACCGTCCTCAACCTGGGCCTCAACGACGAGTCGGTGAAGGGCCTTGCGGAACAGACCGGGGACGAGCGCTTCGCCTACGACGCCTACCGCCGCTTCATCCAGATGTTCGCGGACATCGTCATGGGCGTGGAGAGGAGCCTCTTCGAGGAGAGGATCAGCAAGAGGAAGGAGCAACGCGGCGTCACCCAGGACGTGGAGCTGACGGCGGATGACTGGAAAGAACTGGTAGAGGAGTTCAAGGCCATCGTGCGCGAAAAGGCGGGTCGGGATTTCCCCTCCGATCCCCGCGAGCAACTCGACCTGGCCATCCGGGCCGTCTTCCGTTCCTGGAACAACCCCCGCGCCATCACCTACCGCAAGCAGTACGACATCCCGGACGACCTGGGAACGGCGGTCAACGTGCAGACCATGGTCTTCGGGAACAAGGGTGAGGACTCGGCCACCGGGGTCTGCTTCACCCGTGACCCCTCCACGGGAGAGAAACGCCGCTTCGGCGAGTACCTGGTCAATGCCCAGGGCGAGGACGTGGTGGCCGGCATACGGACCCCCAACAGCCTGGACCGCCTGGCGGAGGAGATGCCCGAGCTCTACGAGCAGCTGACCCAGGTGATGGACAAGCTGGAGAAACATTACCGGGACATGCAGGACATAGAGTTCACCATCGAGCAGAAGAAGCTCTACATGCTGCAGACGCGGACGGGCAAGCGCACCGCCGCCGCCGCCCTGAAGATCGCCGTGGACATGGTGGAGGAGGGGCTCATCACCAAGGAAGAGGCGGTAGCCCGGGTACAGCCCGACCAGCTCGACCAGCTCCTGCATCCCCGGCTGGACCCCGACGCCCAGTATGACGTGATCGCCAGGGGCCTGCCCGCCTCGCCGGGCGCGGCGGTGGGCGAGGTGGTCTTCGACGCCGACACCGCGGAGGTGCGCGGCTCGCGCGGCGAGAAGGTCATCCTGGTGCGCTGGGAGACCACGCCCGACGACATCCACGGCATCATCGCCGCGCAGGGCGTGCTCACCAGCCACGGTGGGATGACCAGCCATGCCGCCGTGGTGGCGCGGGGGATGGGCAAGCCCTGCATCTGCGGGGCGGAGGCCATCAAGATAAACCAAGCGGAGAGGATCTTCGAGGTGAACGGCCTGGTGGTCCGGGAGGGGGACACCATCACCATCGACGGCACCTCGGGCAAGGTCATCCTGGGCGAGGTCAAGCTCATCGAGCCCAAGGTGGACGTCAACCTGGAGAAAATTCTCTCCTGGGCCAGCGAGATACGCCGCCTCGGCGTGCGTACCAACGCCGACACCCCCGAGGACGCCAAGCGCGCCCGCGACTTCGGCGCCGAGGGCATCGGTCTGTGCCGCATCGAGCACATGCTCATCGGGGAGGACCGCCTGCCCATAGTGCGGCGCATGATCCTGGCCGAGACCGAGGAAGCCCGGGAGGAGGCCCTCATGGAGCTGGAGCCCCTCCTGCGGCGCGATTTCGAGAGGATCCTGGAGATCATGGACGGGCTGCCGGTGACCATCCGCCTCCTGGATCCCCCCCTGCACGAGTTCCTTCCCAACCTGGTCGATTTGCGGGTGGAGCTGGAGAGGCTCAAGCACGTACCCGGGGAGCGGGAGGAGTACGAGGCCAAGGAGAGGCTCCTGGCGCGCGTGCGCGCCGAGTCGGAGGCCAACCCCATGCTCGGCTTGCGCGGGTGTCGCGTGGGTTGCACCATGGGCGGGGTGACCGAGGCCCAGGTGCGGGCCATCATCAAGGCCGCCTGCGACCTGAAGGAGCAGGGGAAGGACCCGAGGGTGGAGATAATGGTCCCCCTGGTGGCCTTCCGCAAGGAGCTGGAGATCGAGCGGGAGAAGATAATCCGAGTGGCCGAGGGGGTCAAGGAGGCCATGGAGGTGGACCTCGACTACCTTGTGGGCACCATGATAGAGTTGCCCCGCGCCGCCCTCACCGCGGATCAGATAGGGGAGATCGCCGACTTCTTCTCCTTCGGGACCAACGACCTCACCCAGACCACCCTGGGCTTCAGCCGCGACGACGCCGAGGCCAAGTTCCTGCCCGTGTACCTCGAGGAGGGCATCCTCACCGACAACCCCTTCCAGACCCTGGACCTGGAGGGCGTGGGGAAACTGGTGCGCATGGCCTGCGAGCTCTCCCGCGAGGTGAACCCGAAGATAAAGCTGGGTATATGCGGCGAGCACGGCGGCGATCCCCGCAGCATAAGGTTCTGCCATGAGGTGGGCCTGGACTACGTGAGCTGCTCCCCCTTCCGCGTGCCGGTGGCCATCCTGGCCGCTGCTCATGCCGCCCTCGGGGACGTGCAGGACGCCACCAAGTGAGGCGGGAGGGCCGGGGGAGGCCGAGAGGCGGCTTGCGAACGATGAGGAAGTCCGCCTTCCCGCTCCGCGACCCATCGCACCTGGAGATCCGGGGAGGCCGTGCCGGATAGGGCTTGAAGGAGGTCCTCCCCCGTCCAGACCCGTCGCCCTCCGGGAGGCTGCGGGCCCCAAGAAGAGGCGCGACTCCTCTTTTCTGCCTACGGGGAGCCACCGGGAAGAGGTGCTGACACTGCGGCGAGATACAATCTACGTGGGGCGTGTGTTCCGGTGCGCGAGAGCCGACGGAGCAGCCGCGCCTTCTGGATGATTTGTCGGAAAGGAGGTTGCCGCCATGTACATCCTGGCCATAAACGGAAGTCCGAACCGCAAGGGAAATACGGCATTGCTTTTGGAGAAGGTCCTTGAAGCGGCCCGAGCGGAGGGAATAGATGGTAAAATATTCCATGTAATGGATGCCCTCAAGGATCAGGAGAACCCCTTCTGCATGGCCTGTTCCAGCCCCTGCAAGGAGGTATGCCATTCCAGATCCGCAGGGCTCAAGGAGGCCTGCGATCTCCTGGAGGGAGCGGCGGCGGTGGTCCTGGGGAGTCCGGTGTATTTCGGTACCGTGTCCGCGCAGCTCAAGGCACTGTGGGACAAGACACGGGCCGTGAGGTCGCGCAGGTCCCTGGTGGGGAAACCGGCGGCGGCAGTGAGCGTGGGCGCGGCGCGCTTCGGTGGGCAGGAGACCACCCTCAAGGCCCTGCACGACATGCTCCTCATCCAGGGTATGAGTATCGTTGGGGAGGGGACGGAGGACGACGACGCCGGGCACCAGGGATTGTGCGCCCAGAAGCCGGCCCAGGAGGACTCCTTCGCCCTGGAGAGGGCCCGCATCCTGGGCAGGCGCCTGGCCCGGGAGGTGAAGAGGGCGTCGAAATAAGAGGAAGCGGCCTGATGCGCCGGAATGGAGGGCTGCCGATTTGAGCCGCTTTGTGATGGCTTGGAATCGTGTCAGCCTGGCTCTGGACCGTGAAAAGAACGCGAGCGGGGAAGTTCTTCCCCGGTCCGGAAAGGACAAGGGAAAGGATATCGGAGTAAGCCGCACCCTTGCCGTCTGGTCCTCGCATGGACCGATGACGTCAATTGGAAGCGGTAAAGGCGGCGGCACTCGGAAGCGGTAAGGAGAAGACGGAGAAGGTATTGGGATGAACATCCGGGAGGAAATAGAGCGCTGGGAGGAGGAATGGCTCTCTCCCCATGCCGTGCGCAGCCGGGAGAGCCGGGGCCGGCTCAGGGAGGAAAAGCCTGATTCCCTGCGCACCTGCTTCATGCGCGACCGGGACCGCATCATACATAGCAAGGCTTTCCGGCGCCTGAAGCACAAGACCCAGGTCTTCCTGGCTCCCGAGGGGGACCACTACCGCACCCGCTTGACCCACACCCTGGAGGTAAGCCAGATATCCCGCACCATAGCCAGGGCCCTGCGGCTCAACGAGGACCTCACGGAGGCCATCGCCCTGGGTCACGACCTCGGGCACACCCCCTTCGGACACATGGGGGAGGAGGCCTTCCGCGACCTAACCCCCACCCCTTTCCGGCACAACGAGCAGAGCCTCCGGGTGGTGGACAGGCTGGAATATAACGGGAAGGGGCTCAACCTCACCTGGGAGGTCAGGGACGGCATACTGAACCACACCGGCCAGAGCCCTCTTCCGGCCACCCTGGAGGGCCGCATAGTACGCATCGCCGACCGTATCGCCTACGTGAACCACGACATCGACGACGCCATCCGGGCGGGCATACTCACCGAGGATGAGCTTCCGGAGGGTCCCCTAGGAGTGCTGGGAAAGCGCCACAACCAGCGCATCGACACCCTGGTGCGGGACCTGGTGGAGGCCAGCAGGGACAGGGGGGACATCCTGATGAGCGAGGAGGTGGCCGCGGCCCTGGACGAATTGCGCGACTTCCTCTTCGCGCGGGTGTACGTGGGTTCGGTGGCCAAACAGGAGGAGGACAAGGCCATCATGGTCCTCCGTCATCTGTTCCATTATTACTTGGAGCACCCCGAGGAGATGCCCCGGGAGTTCCGGGAGGGGGAGGAGGACCTGCGGGTGAGGGTCTGCGATTACGTGGCCGGCATGACCGACCGCTATGCCATGCGCAAGTACCAGGAACACTTCTTGCCCCGCGTATGGGTGGGCGAGCTCTGAGGTGCGTGCCTTGGCCGGTGGCAGGATCAGGGACGAGGACATCGAGCGCCTCCGCGAACAGGTGGACATCGTGGAGGTCATCTCCGAGTACGTGCAACTGAAGAAGGCCGGCAGGCTGTTCAAGGGGCTGTGCCCTTTTCATGACGAGAAGACCCCTTCCTTCATGGTGGATCCCGCCAAGCAGCTCTACCACTGCTTCGGCTGCGGTGAGGGAGGCGACGTGTTCACCTTCCTGCGCAAGAGGGAGGGATTGGAGTTCCGGGAGGCGGTGGAGAGGCTGGCCTCCCGGGTTGGGTTCACCCTCCATTACCAGGGGGGAGCCCGGGAGTCCGGGGGACCGGAGGGCAGGCGGGCCAGGCTATACCGCATGAACCAGTGGGCGGCGGAGGTCTACCACCGCGTCCTGGTGGAGGGGGAGGAGGGAGAGGCGGCGCGCAGGTATCTCAAATCCCGGGGTATCGATGAGGAATCCGTGCGCTTCTTCGGCCTGGGATACGCTCCCCCCAAATGGGACTTCCTCTACCGCCAGGCCATGCGCCGCGGTTTCGAGGCCCAGGATTTCCTGGCCTCCGGCCTGGGACTACGGGGGGAGAGGGGTGTTTACGACCGCTTCCGAGGCCGGGTCATCTTTCCCATCCGGGACCTTCAGGACCGGGTGGTGGCCTTCGGGGGGAGGACGCTGGGCGAGGAGCAGCCCAAATACCTCAATTCCCCGGAGACCCCTCTCTACGTGAAGAGCCGCCACCTCTACGCCCTCAACCACTCGCGCCGGGAGATGGTGAAGGAGGGCTTTGCCCTCCTGGTGGAGGGATATACCGACGTCATCCTCCTCTGGCAGCACGGTATCCGCAACGTGGCTGCCACTCTGGGGACCGCCCTGGGCCAGGAGCATTTCCGCCTCCTCTCCCGCCTCACCGAGAGGGTGGTGCTGGCCTTCGACGCGGACCGGGCCGGGGTCAGCGCCAGCCTGAGGGGGCTCGACCTCCAGAAGGATTTTAACCTCGACTTGAGGGTTATAATCCTTGATGAGGGCGCCGACCCGGCGGATTTCGTGACCTCCCACGGGGCGGAAGAGTTCAAGAGAAGGGTGGAGGAGAGCGTCCCCCTGGTCGATTTCTGTCTCCGAAAGGTCCTCGAGGAACACGACCCCAAGGACACCAACGCGCGGCTGCGAGGAGTGCGTAGGGCGGTGAGCCTGGTGGCTGAGCTGGGAGGGGATATAGACCAGGAGAGGCACATCCGGGCCATCGCCGACTGGGCGGGATCGAGCTACCAGGCGGTGCAGGAGCTCTACCGGCGTGCCAGGGGGAGGAGCTCCGGACCGGCTCCCGCCGCCGAATCCTCCATCCTCCTGCCCCCGCAGAAACGGGCGGAGAGGGAACTTCTTCGCCTCCTGCTGCATCAACCTTTTTTGGTGGAAAGGGCATTGGAGGAGGTTGACCCCTCCCTCTTCGAGGATGGCGATTGTTCCCGGCTCTTCTCCGCCATCCTGGAGGCGGACCGGGAGGAAGGGGGAGAACGGGGGATCGAGGAACGCCGAATGGGGCGCCTGGTGGAGAGCCTGGATTCCGGCAGCGCCCGGAATCTGGCCACGGCGTTAATTCTGGACGGGAGTGGGAATGTTGATAATATGGATACGGAAAACGCCGTCATGGTATATAATGACCTGCTGGCGACGCTGAAGGGATTCTATCTCGAACGTCAAATAAGGAGATTGAGGCAGGAGCTTGAAGGCCTCTCCTCCGCGCCCCATCGGGATCATGAGCGTGAACGAGAGCTCTCGGAGGAGATTTATTCCCTCGAGCGCCTGAAGAGGGAGCTCAGAAAGGGCCGTGCCGGCTAAAGGACGGCATGAGAGCGCTCGATTAATCTTAAGTAACCCTCCTTTCAGGTGATTTATATGGACGACTGGAAAGACCTCGATTACGACGAGATAAAGGAACTGCTCTCCAGGGGCCAGGGCAGGGGCATCCTGACCCATGACGAGATAAGCGAGTCCCTGCAAGGCCTCAACCTCACGGCGGAGCAGATGGACCACCTCTACATGCTCCTCGACGAACTGAACGTGGAGGTGGTGGACGGGCCCACGGACGAGAGCCTGCAGGACCTCGAGGACGAGGAAGAAAAGGACATCTCCCGCCTGGACAGCCTGGAGAGGGAGCTGGAGCTCGCCGGGAAGACCCCCACCAACGACCCTGTGCGCATGTACCTCAAGGAGATCGGCAAGGTCCCCCTCCTCACCGCCCAGGAGGAAGTGGAGCTGGCCAAGAAGATCGAGGAGGGCGAAAAGGCCTCCGCCAGACTGCGGGAGATGGGGGACAAGCTGAGCCGTGAGGAGAAACGGGCCCTGCAGCGCAAGGAGAGGGAGGGTCAGGAGGCCAAGCGCAAGCTCGTGGAGGCCAACCTCAGGCTGGTGGTCTCCATCGCCAAGCGCTACGTGGGCAGGGGGATGCTCTTCCTCGACCTCATCCAGGAGGGCAACCTGGGCCTCATCCGGGCCGTGGAGAAGTTCGACTTCCGGAAGGGTTACAAATTCTCCACCTACGCCACCTGGTGGATCCGCCAGGCCATCACCCGGGCCATCGCCGACCAGGCCCGTACCATCCGCATCCCCGTCCACATGGTGGAGACCATCAACAAGCTTATCCGGGTGCAGAGGCAGCTCCTCCAGGAACTGGGCCGGGAGCCTACCCCGGAGGAGATAGCCGAGCGCATGGAGCTCACTCCCGAGAAGGTAAGGGAGATCATCAAGGTCTCCCAGGAGCCGGTGTCCCTGGAGACCCCCATAGGCGAGGAGGAGGACTCCCACCTGGGCGACTTCATCGAGGACTCCGACGCCGTGGTCCCCGCGGACGCCGCTTCCTTCATCCTCCTCCAGGAGCAGCTGGAGGACGTCCTCAACTCCCTAAGCGAGAGGGAGAGGGAGGTCATCAAGCTGCGCTTCGGCCTGGTGGACGGGCACCCGCGCACCCTGGAGGAGGTGGGTCGCGAGTTCGGGGTCACCAGGGAGCGCATCCGCCAGATCGAGTCCAAGACGCTGGCCAAGCTCCGCCACCCCACCCGCTCCGCGAAGCTGCGCGACTTCCTCGAATAGCGCAGACGTGCCGCCTTCACAACCGCTTTATTCCCTGACTATCTCCAGGACCGTGATCTGGGGTGGGGAATAGTTGGAGACGAAAAGGCGCTCACCCCTGGCGTCCACGCAGAGGCCGATGGGTTTGGGCGTGGGATAGGTGAATATCTCCCGACGTGCCTCCAGGTCCACGCAGCCCACCGTCCCGTCCTCGTAGTTACAGACGAACAGGTATCTGCCGTCGGGGGTGATGTCCATGGTGCGCGCCGCCCTGCCAACCTTTATGGTGGCGGAGATGGTGCCGGCCTCGCGGTTGACCACGGTGACCGTCCCCGGCAGGTTGTTGCTCACGTAGAGCGTCCGGCCGTCCGGCGAGAGGACCACGTGGCGGGGATTCTGGCCGCAGGGTATTTGCCGCACTACGGTGTGGCCGCCGGAGACATCCACCTCGGCCAGGGTGTCGCCGCCCATTATGCACACGTAAGCGCGGTCGCCCTTTGGGGTGAAGCACATGCCCCGCGGCGTGGCGTACACCGGGATGTCCTTCACCCTCTTCCTGGCGGAGGCGTCGATTACCGTCACCGTGTTGGAGTCCCAGTTGGCCACGTAGACCCATGCGCCGTCGGGGCTCACCGCCACCTCCTTGGGGATGCTTCCCGTGCCCACCTCTCCCGCCAGGGTGCCGGAATCGGTGTCCACGATGACCACCCGTGCCGAGTTGTAGAGGGACACCCAGGCCCACCTACCGTCGGGAGAGAAGGCCGCCTCCACCGGTTCGTCGGGAAGGACCACGCTGAGGAGCTTGGCGTAACTTTGGGCATCGAAGACGAAGTTCTTGTGCGCGTAGAGGTCGTTCACGAATATACGGTCCCCGCCGGGCATGAGCTCCACGGACTTCGGGCCCGCCTCCACCCGCAGGACGGTGAGAGGGCGCAGCCCGGCGACCTCCCCGGTGGCATAGGGGAGCACCTCGGCGTTTGCGCCCTCCCCCTCCCGCTCCATAGGGGGTTCCATGGCGCCATCTTTCGAGGACCCTATGGATTCGCATCCCGGCAGCACGAGGAGAAGGGAGAAGAGCGCGGCTATAATTACCATATATTTCCATATAGATTTCAAGCCGGCCATGGCTACCACCTTCCGCGATCCCGACGCTTCAATACAACCCGTCCGGATGACCTGAATCACCCGCTCTTGGTGCCGACTACCTTACATGTAAGAAATCGGGCCTCTCGATGATCTTTCTGGTACTCTATGGCTGCCTCCTTTCCGCGTTTCCCGCGCACGACCCGATTGGTTGACCGGCATGCACGCCGCTGCCGCGGAGCACCGTATCTGCAACATTCCGTTCCGAATGGCGAACACGCCTGGATCCTCCAGCACGCTTCCTTTCCACGAGCCCGCATTTCCCCGCGCCTCGACCTTGCGTTCCCCGAAACGGCACGGTATGTCGCGGTCCGGGGTGCTCATGCCCTCGGCTCCCTGAAGGTTGGGCGCTTCAGTGCGCATTCTCGCGAGTCAAGCCACCGTATATGCTCCTCGGGCCTACCCTTTCCGGCCGCGGCGACCCCACTCGTATGCCCTCCGGAGAAGGATAGCAGTGCAGCCGGACCGACAAGCCCAAGAGTCCGTCACCTGACGCTCACTTCCGCCGAACCGTGGACCGCCTTACCGGCCCGCCACGGAGTATCGCGCACATCTCTTTCTCGGTCATCGTTCCCCCGGCGGGTTCGCATGGCTCTTCATGTGGCGTCCTCCCATTCTTCGGCTGGAAGCCCGGAAAGCCCTTTGCCGCCCTTCCGCTCGAGCCTTTTCTACCGCAGGGACCGGTATGGTGGTGCTCTCCCGCCCACCGTTTGACCACTGCAGGAGATCCGGCGCTCTCCGGGCGCCGGCTGGCCGTTCGGAATGGCAATCCTCATATCCTGAGCCAGCCGGGCACTATGAGGAACGCGTAGCGCAGGGCGAAAGGCGCGTACAGGGGGTAGAGGCCGAAACCGGCGCGGCTTATGACCTTTAACCCCAGCGGGAAGGTGGCCTCGATGAGGCGCCGGTTGAGGTAGCTCAACCTCCAGAAGCGGTTGACCTTTCGGAACTCACGGTAGCCGGCCTCCGGGTCATCAACGGCGGTGGCGGCTATCCTCCCCGTCACCAGGGCGCCGTGAACGCCGAAGAGGAGCACCGGGTCCTGAGCGCCGGCCAGCGTCCCCGCCAGTATGAACCGTTCGTGGAAGAGTCGCGGGTTGGAAAAAGATCCCATGGGCAGCACGCCTACGTCCAGTTCGTGCCACTCCGGCAATTCCAGGCCCTCGTCGCGGGCCAGCCTCTCCGGGAACCAGCGCTTGGCCTCGGCGGTGAGGGGCCTCTTGCGCTGAAAGAGGAGGGCCCCCGCCACCCCGTGGATGGTGGAGAAGAAGGCGTAGTCCCATGTGTATCGGTCCATGTAGAGGATAACCTTGGGGCCCCGGTACTCCTCGGGCAACATACCCTGGCCGAAGAAGCCGTAAACGGGGACGAAGGGTATCCCCAGGGCCTGGAAGGCGTCGCGGAAAAGGCCGGTGGCCAGGATGCTGCGCGGCGGGAGGGCCTCGAAATCCCGGCGCGTCCTCAGGGGATGGTTGAACTCGAAGCGCACTCCTTCCTCTACGGCGATGCGGTACAGGTGCATGTCCAGGGAGGCGCTGCGGGAGCCCCTCTCCACCAGGTAGGCGGGCACGTTGGGCGGAAAACGAGTGTCGAAACGCTTCCCGAAGCTGTAGATGCGGGTGCCCTCCAGGGGTTCGCAGGCCGGAGATATGTCTATGCCCGTATAATCTTCGATCCTCTTCAGGTCCAGCGGGGTCCCGTCGGCCATCACATAGGTCAGCTCCCCGGTGGGCATGTCTCGCGCCGGCCCCCCGATCCCGTCACGGCGTTCCAGGACCCTGACCTCGTAACCCAGCCGCCTCAGGTTGATGGCCGCCGTGAGTCCGGCAAGCCCCGCTCCGACGACGATCTTCTCGCCCATGGGACCACCTCCCCCTTGAACCCCTCCCCGGGCGCGCCGGCGGGCTCACTCGACGGCGCCTCGAGCCCCTCCCATTCTATGCCATCCTCCTCATGTCCTTCCACGCCGCCGACGTGGGATGGGCGACATGCCCCGGGGATTTTGGAGGGACGACGACGACCTCCCGCTGCCTGCACGACCGCGGTGATAAGCGGTTCCGCAAAGTCATGAGAGCTTGAGGAGGCAGAGAAGGACTCAACCGGGCATCCTTCTGACGTGACGCGAGGTAGCGGACGTACCTGGCGCTCCCTCTATCGCTGTTCTATGGTCAAGTCCAGGCGGAGCCCCGGCCAAAGGTGGCCAGTCCGACTGCCGATACGCTCAAAGCCACCGCTCCGAAAGGATACCCTTGCGTCCCTGTGCCGGGGGCGCTTTTATGTGCCCTCTAAGCCGCACTAGTCTGTGGCCCGGGTGAAGACCTCCGCACTGCCGTTTCGATAGTCATTTTGAAGTTTGAAATATGTCGAGATGCTCTCCCGCCATCCCGGCCGGAGAAGGGCGAAGAGGAGGGAGGAGGTCGTCTTTGGCAATCTCTCCCTTGTCGCGGAGAGTTGGAAGCGGTTATCATTTTACCGACATAGTGTCGGTTAATGGGGGAGGTGATCCGTATGCCGGGGAACGCAGAGCGAGCCGATCAGTCCTGCTCTGGAGAAGAACGGCCGAGCCCTCTGATCATGGCCCTGCGCTTTTTGGCCTTCGCGCTGGCTGGCCTGGAGGCCGTGCGCGGCATGCTGAGCGAGAAAAAGTTTCGCCATCTGTCCGCCTGGCTCGGCGGGTGGGCCCTGTTTCTCACCTGGCCCCGCTACCTCATCTGTTCCCGGTGCGAGGGATACGGTGAGATGTGCCGGTCGTACTATCTGGGAAAGTATACCTCCTCCCTCTTCCCCCGCGTGGAGGGAAAGGAGGTGGGGAGGCTGGGGATCTTCCTCGAGGTCCTCAGCCTGTCCGCCGTTTTCTGGGTTCCGGTCCTGGCGCTGCGTAGAAATGGGAGGGCGCTCTCCAGGTACCTGGCCTTGATGCAGGCGGTGCTCCTGGGCCAGTTCTTCCACGCCTGCCGGTGGTGCGGCACCCATGCGAACCAAGGATGGAAGGCGGTCTGTCCCGCGCATCGCTTCTGGAAAGCAAGGGCTTCCCGACGCGCTTCCTCCGCGTGAGCCGTTTGCTGCCGTTGCGGAGGATTATTCCACGCCTGAGCGGACGATCCGGTGGTCGAAGGGCATGAGAACCAACGTGGCGCCTTTGGCTTCCGGCCGGCCTTCACGGTGCGGTGAGAGTACGGGCGGGAAGCCGTGTCTTCGGGTGGGACAGGCGGATTGCGGCGAAACGAACCTGCGGGTATGAGGGATGGAACGGTAGGCCCTTGTTGGCATTCCAGCGGAAGGCGTGCCGTTCCTTCAAGCAACCCCGGATGGGAACTTCTGGAAGCAATCCCGTAGAAGCTTGACTTACCGGACCTGTGGAACCGCCTTGTCTTGACCGAGGTTTGTTTGTCCGCCCGAGGGGTGTTATCTTACCTCTATCGAAGATCGCGTGGGATATGAGGCATTTCGGGAGGAACGGCGCTGCGCCGCATTATGGCCTTCCCGAGCCGTTCTACCGGTTGCCGGCACGTCCGGCTGTAGAAAGGATGTCGTGGCGATGAGAACTTGTCCCGCCTGCGGGCTCCTCAATGCGGAGGAAGCGAATTTCTGCTCCGGCTGCGGTTTCCGCCTCTCGGGGGTGATGCCCCCGGCAACCTCGTATCCGGTGCCTCCCGTAGCGGAGGCCGCTTACCCGCGCTACGCGGGTTTCTGGATCCGCTTCGTCGCCGCCTTCATCGACGGTCTGGTCCTCTCGGTCATCTACCTCCCGGTGAACTTCATCTTCTGGGCGGCCAACGAGAACATCTATTTCTGGGGCACCTGGGATTTCAGCCGGGGGGTGAGCTTTGGCCTGCTCTTCCTGTACAACCTGATACGCATGCTGATAGGCTGGGCGTATTATACCTACTTGACCGGCAGGTACGGGGCCACCCTGGGCAAGAGGTTGCTGGGGCTGAGGGTGGTGGGTGAGGACCTGCAGCCCGTGACCTTCGGGACGGCAGCGGTCAGGGAGATACCCGGCAAGCTCATCTCCGCGCTGTTCTGCATGTTCGGCTACATATGGGCGGGTTTCGACGGGCGGAAGCAGGCCTGGCACGACAAGATAGCCCGGACCCTGGTCATATACGGTTGAACGGGGAGGCCATCCCTTTCCCTTCTCCCGGTATCCCGGATGTCATCCACGGAAGAGCGCGTTTCCGATCGAACGAGGAACGCGCTCCTTTACTTCCCCACCTCGGGGCCCGTCACCTGAAGGGCGTCAACGCCCCAACACGCCCCTCTCCAGCAGCCAGGCGTAAGCGCTGAGGGCGGCTTTGGCTCCCTCGCCGGCGGCGATGATGATCTGCTTCTCCAGCACGTTGGTCACGTCCCCGGCGGCAAAGAGCCCCGGCAGGGTGGTGCGGTTGTTGGCATCGACGACTATCTCCCCCAAGGCGTTGAGCTCCACCCCGGGAGGCAGGTATGCGGTGCTCGGGACGCTCCCTATCTCTATGAAGACGCCCTGGACCTCGAGGGATTCCTCCCTGCCTTCGGTCGAGAAGTCGATCCCCTCCACGAAGGCGGAGCCACGGATGGCCAGGACCCGTGAGGAGGTGTGCACCGTTATGGAGGGCGATCCCTCCACCTGCCGCTTGCGTATCTCGTCCCCGTCGAGAGCCGGTTCGATGGTCAGGAGATGGACCACCTTGGCGATCTGGGCCAGCTGCAGCGCGGCGTCCAGGGCGGAGTTTCCCCCTCCCACCACGGCCACCCTTCGACCGCGGAAGAGGGGGGCGTCGCATGTGGCGCAGTAGACCACCCCCCGGCCGCGGAACTCTTCCTCTCCCGGCACGCCGAGCTTGCGCGGGACCTTGCCCGAGGCGGCTATGACCGACCTGGAATAATATTCCTCTCCTTTGTCCGTGGCCACCCGGAAGCGGCCTTCCTCCGGAGAGAGGGAGACGACCGTCCTCCCCTCCAGGAGCCGCACCTTGAAGTTCTCCAGGTGGTCGCGGAAGCGCTCTACGAGCTCCACCCCGGTTATGAGCTGGTAGCCCAGGTAGTTCTCCACCTCCCAGGACCAGGCCGCCTGGCCTCCAACGTTGCTGGAGATGACCAGGGTATCCAGCATCTTGCGCGCGCAGTAGACTCCCGCGGAGAGACCCGCAGGCCCGGCCCCGATGATGATCACCTCGTGAAGTTCCCTGTCCATTCTTATCAACCCGCGAAACAGCTTCCCACCCTCGCCGGAAAACCTGTGCCCACGGGTTTGCCAATGCCCTGTACTATTCAGCGGTATTCAACGAACTGCATTCGTAGCATCGGCTCTCGCGGCAGGTGGCATGACCTCATTTCATGAACGGGAAAAGTTCCTTCGTCATCAGCTGTTACCGTTCATGGTCGGGATCACCGGTTTTCGGCTACCTCACTGACGGCGGAATCGACCTTTTCCTCTTCCTCGGGCCGTTCGCGTAGCTTCATCAAAAGTTCCCGGAAAGCGTCTCCCTCCAAGGTCTCCTTCTCCAGCAATATCTCCGCTATGCCCTCCAGGGCCTTGCGATTCGAGGCGAGCAGCCCCTTTACCCGTTCGTAGTTGGAGGTCACTATGTCCTTCACCTCGCGGTCAATGAGCTCCGCGGTGGCCTCGCTATAATTGGCCTCCTTGCCGTAGGAAAATTCCCCCAGGAGCAGGCGGGCTCCACGCTCCAGCCCCAGGGAGACGGGGCCGAGTTTTTCGCTCATCCCGTAGTCCTCCACCATCTTGCGGGCCAGGATGGTGGCTTTTTCCAGGTCGTTTTGGGCGCCGGTGGAAACCTGGCCGAAGACGATCTCCTCGGCGGCCCTGCCGGCGAGGAGAACCCCCAATCGGTCTTCCAGCTCCGGGCGGGTCATGATATAGCGGTCCTCCTCGGGGAGCTGCATGGTCATACCCAGGGAGCCTATCCCCCGGGGAATGACGGTTATGCGGTGCACGGGATCGGCATGCTCCAGGAGGGAAGCGGCCAGGGCGTGTCCCACCTCATGGAAGGCCACAACCCGCCGTTCCCGTTCGCTCATCACCCGGCTCTTCAGCTCCAGGCCCCCGATGACCCGGTCGATGGCCTCTTCGAACTCCTGCTGGTCGACGGCCTTCTTGTTCTTCCGGGCGGCGAGCAGGGCGGCCTCGTTGACCACGTTGGCCAGCTCGGCCCCGGCGAAGCCGGGGGTGCGGGCGGCGATCTTCTTGAGGTCCACGTCGGAGCCCAGTTTCACCCGGCGGGCGTGGACCTTGAGTATCTCCTCCCGCCCCTTGATGTCCGGGCGGTCGATCATTATCTGCCGGTCGAAGCGGCCGGGTCTCAGGATGGCCGGGTCCAGGACCTCGGGGCGGTTGGTGGCCGCCAGGATAATCACCCCCGTCTGGGGATCGAAACCGTCCATCTCCGAGAGGAGCTGGTTCAGGGTCTGCTCCCGCTCCTCCGTGCCCCCGCTGGCCATTATTCCGCCCCGCACCTTCCCGATGGTGTCTATCTCGTCTATGAAGACGATGCAGGGCGCCTTGGCCTTGGCCTGTTCGAAGAGGTCCCTCACCCTCGCCGCACCGACACCCACGAACATCTCCATGAACTGGGAGCCGCTTATGGAGAAGAAGGGCACGTCGGCCTCACCGGCGACGGCGCGGGCCAGGAGGGTCTTCCCCGTCCCGGGCGGCCCCACCAGGAGGACCCCCTTGGGGATGCGGGCCCCGATATTGCGGTATTTCAGGGGGTGGCGGAGGAAGTCGATTATCTCCTGCAGCTCCTCCTTGGCCTCGTCCAGCCCGGCCACGTCGCCGAAGGTGACGCGGTCCACGCTGCGGTCGTAGAGCTTAACCTTGGACTGGCCGAAGGACATGGGGCTTACCCCACCCACCCGCCTCGCCAGACGGCGGAAGACGAAGAACCAGATGAAGGCGATGAGCCCCAGGGGTAACACCCAGGTGAGGAGGAAGTCCCTCCAAAAGGTGTTTTCCACCCGCCCCGAGAAGTCCACGCCTCTCTCCTCCAGGAGGGCCACCAGGTCCTTGATGTCCGTATCCGGGATGCGGGTGGCGACGAAGTTCTTCTCGCCCTCCTCCGTCTGCATGGTTCCCTCGATGCGGGTATCGGTGATGACCACCTTGCTCACCTCGCCCGCGTTCAGGCGGTTGAGGAACTCGCTGTAGCTTATCTCGGAGGGCTGGAAGGGTTTGGCAAACTGAATGCTGAGGATGATGCCCAGGGCCAGCAGTCCGTAAACAACATACAGCCAGAGCTTTTTCTTTCTGCTCTCGTCCATAAGAACATTATACCCGCTTGAGTCGAAGGGTGGCCGCGACCCGCCGCGGCGTCCGCCGGGCCTGAATGCCGTACCCTTCACCAGGGGGAGAAAGAGTTTCTCCACCGTCAGGGGTGCGGCCTCGCCGCTGCCGAGAGGCCCCTGCCGCGCGTCTCATGCGCGATGGATCCTCCGGGGAGAGCCAGCCCGGAGCCGTGTTGCGGTGACCTCCCTCCCCGGGCTTGTTCCCTCTTGGCTTCCTCTTGGCTTCCCACTCAAGGATCCGGGGGAGAGCAGGCGGAACCTTCGCGCGAGGACTCTCGCCTCAGCGATGGGAAAGCGGGGTCAAGTCTTTCCCGCCGTGCACGGGGAGCCGAAAAACGGGAGGGGTGGTTCTCAGTGCCGTGAGCTCCGGCGTGGGTGTTCCACCTCTTCCCGGGAGATCACCTCTCCCTGGACGCCCAGCTTTATCACCGTGAGCGCGGCGTCCGATCCTGCATCATCCAGAGCCTGCCGGGCGAGGTTGGCCAGCCCGAAGCAGCAGGGCACCTCCATGTGCACAACGGTGATCCCCCGGATCTTGTTCTCGGCGATGATGGCCGCCAGCTTCTCGCGGTAGAAGGAGGCGTCGTCCAACTTGGGGCAACCCACCAGGAGGACCTTTCCCTGCAGCAGCTCACGGTGGAATTCCGGGAAGGCGAAGCCGGTGCAGTCGGCGGCCAGCAGGAGATGGGCCCCCTTGAGGTAAGGAGCGGCGATGGGCAGAAGCTTGAGCTGCACGGGCCAGTTGCGCAACCTCGAGGCTATCCTTGGTTCGCCTGAAACCCCGTTTCCTTCGTCTTCCGGAACGGGCTCCAGCTCCCTGACCGCGGTACCGGCGCATCCGCAGGGAAGGCCCACTCCGGTCATCCCCTTCGCTGCGCGCTGGCCTTCATCCCCGCGAGCCGTCCACCCCCGCGTTTCCCGGGAACCGGCTTCGACCGGTCGTCCGGCCCTCGCCTCGGCCTTGGCTGTGAATTCATCATGGCGCCCGCGCGGCACCTCCCCGTCAAAGGGCTCCGCCTCCCGCTCCAGGACGGTGATTGCTCCCCGGGGGCATTCCCCCAGGCAGGCGCCCAAGCCGTCGCAGTAGGCCTCACTGACCAGCCGGGCCTTGCCGTCGATAATGGCGATGGCCCCTTCGGCGCAGGCCTCCACGCAGAGCCCGCAGCCGTCGCACTTCTCCTCATCTATATGGACTATCTTGCGCAACATGATTCATCACTCCTTGTTCATCCCCTCCCTGCCGCCTTTCCCGGCATCGGCATCGCCGGTCTTCGCGGCCCGGCCCCGGGACAGGCTCTCCGTGGTTCCCTCTATGCGGGCGGCTTTTCCGCCGTGCGCACGGCCCCGGGTTGCCGGAGAGCTCCTCCTCCCGGACGGGGTGGTTTTCCCGTGTGGGCTCAGTAGGGCGCCCGCTTTGTCCAGGTCCGTCCCGCGGAGGTAGCTCTCGAAACGGCTGTCCACGGAGCCGATGAGCCCCTCCAGGACGCAGGACTTTCCCAGGCAGGACTCGCGGCCCAGGAAGCAGGTGGTGGGGGAAAAGGGGCCCTCAAGGCACTCGTAGATGTCCATGAGGCTTATCTCCCTGCCCTCGCGGCCCAGCCTGAATCCGCCACCCGGGCCCCGGTACGATCTCAACAGTCCGGAGCGGGCTAGCCGCTGCATGACCTTGGCCAGGTGGGCTTCCGATACCCCAAGGTACAGCGCTATCTCACGGGTGGAGGCCTTGCCTCCGTCACGGCCTGCCAGATAGCATGCGGCATGCAGGCCCAGCATGAAGGCCTCCGAGAATCTCAACGTCCCGGTCATGGCATCACCTCTAATGGCTCCCGCAAAATTTTTAAGTATTTTGGTACCAAAATACTTTAAAATTTATTCGCCGTCAACCACTTTTCAACTCCGTTCCTCCCTGGTTTGTGGTGGCCCACAAATGCGTCCTTCCCTGCTCTCGAACCCCTGCCCGGGAAATCCGCCTCTACCTCGCTCCGCCTCCTCGTCCCGGATTCCTGACCGGAACATGCCGTGTGCCGCTCCGTTTCCCCCGCTCCGTGAGGGGCACGCAAGCGGCCCTCCGGTGTCGCAGGAGCCGGTGCCCATGAGCCGCCTACTTTCCGGCAGATATTGCATGGGTCTCTGAACCGTCATTCGGCCGTGAGCCGCTCTTGCGCTCTCCATAAACGATCCCT
>JACVJH010000190.1 GCA_015711895.1 Candidatus Solincola tengchongensis
GGTGCTGCCCGATTTCACGTCTCTTCCTCCTTCCGTCTCTCCCTGTATGCGAGGTCGCAGACGGCGCCCTTGGGTATGGTGAAAGTGACCCTTGTCCCTATGCCGCTCTCGGGAGCGCGGCCCTCCGCCCATACCTTCCCACGCTGCACCTCCACCGTGCGCCGGGAGATGGCAAGCCCAAGACCCGTGCCCTTCTGGGCCTCCGGGTCGCCTTTGAAGAAGTCGTCGAAGATCTTGGGGAGGATCTCCGGCCGGATCCCGCACCCCTCGTCCTCCACGTATACCGTCACCTGCTCCGGGTCCTGGAAGGCGCGGATGAAGATGCGCTTTCCCTCCGGCGTGTAGCGGACGGCGTTGGATACCAGGTTGTTGACCAACTGGCAGAGGCGTATCTCGGACCCGAAGATCTCCGGCAGGTCGGGGTCGATGTCCACCACCAGCCGGATTCCCTTGGGGTCGGCCAACCCCCTGGCCACCTCCACGCAGTTCTCGAGGACCCTGCCCCAGGAGACCGTCTCCAGCTCGGGGGCGATGAGGCCGGCCTCCAGCTTGGAGAGGTCCACGATGTCGCTGATCATCTGGAGCATCCCGTCGATGCGCTTCACGCTCCGCTCCAGCCAGGTCCTCTGCTTCTCGGTCACCGGGCCCGTGCTTCCCCTGAGGATGACCTTTATGTAACTCTGCACCGCGGCCAGAGGAGCCTTCAGGTCGTGGGCCACCATTCGGATGAAGTGTAGGAAGCGTTCGCGGTCCTCGCTCAGGCGGCGCAGCTCCTCCCGCGTCCTCTCCGCCTCTTGGGCCACGCGGTCGTGCTCCTCCTCCTTCTCCAGGACCAGCCCGGAGAGCTCGGCGATGGAATCCAGGAAATCGATCTCCTCGGCGGTGAAGTCGCGCACCTCCGAGGTATAGATGCGCATGATGCCCCGGATGCCGCTGTAGGAGCGCATGGGGATGGAGAGGATGGAGGCGATACCCTCCTTGCGTGCCGCCTCCGGATACTGGACACGGGGGTCATGGGCCGCGTCCCTTATGAACACGGCTCTTCCGGAGAGCACTTCCCTGACCGCCTCGTCCACCTCGATGAGGCCCTTGTTCACGTACTCCTCGCTTATCCCGTAACTCACCCTGTGATAGAGCTTGTCCCCCTCCGGGCTGAGCAGGAGGAGCGAGCACCCCTTGGCTCCCGTGCCCACGGTTATGGACTCTACGATGGCCCGCAGGACGTTCTCCGCCCCCACAGCGGCGATCACCGGTTTGGAGATCTCGTACAGAAGGCGTTTCCTCATCATTCCCCGCTCTTCTCCTCGGGTGGTGGGACGGGGATGCGCATGCGACGGGCTCCGCCGCTGAGCGACTTGCTCCAGTCCTTGCAGGGCCGGATAATGGAAAGTTCTTCCAACCTACCCAGGGCCTTCATGCGGTCGTATATGAGTTGCCAGCCGCAGGGGAGCCCGGGGTCCACCTCGCACTTGCCGGCCACCGATCCCCCGCACGGCCCGTTGAACAGGTTCTTGGCGCAGTGGACGATGGGGCATATCCCCCCGTAATCGCCCAGGAGGCATTCCCCACACTGGGCGCATTCCTCGACGAAGAGGCCGGGCTCCACCTCCCGTCCGATGAACAGGGTGTCCAGGGCGGGGAGCACCGGGAGGTCGGTATAATCGGAGACCATCCTCACCCCCAGGGAACAGGAGAGGACCAGTACGGCCTGCGCGTCCTCCAGGAGAGAGAGGAAACCCCTCTTGGCCTCACCGGGGAGGGGTTCGCAAACCACGGGTATCACCGTTCTCGAGGCCACCGTCACCTCCCTCTCCTCCAGTCTCTGCGCCATCTCCTCCACTTGGCGGAGCCCTCCCGTCTCCGCCATGGTTGGGCAGGTCCCGCACCCTACCAGCCCCACCTTCCTCGCCTTCCCCAGCAGGCGGATTATCTCCTCCAGGTTCTTCTGTCTGGTGATGCTCTTCATCTCCGTCCCCCCATCCCGTGAGTATTCCCAGATCCAGACACCATGTGTTCCGTTTGCTCCCCACCGCCGGAGCGAAAACTGAAATCCTCCGGGAAGAGCTCCATGCACTCTCTCACCACCGAAAAGGTCCGGAGCAACTGGGGGCAGAGAGCCAGGAGCTCGGCTCTTTCGAGCATGATCGCCACCTCCCGCATTCCCTCCCCCTTTTCCCCTCTCGCGGCGGAATCCAGAATCGACGCCGCAGCCGGCGGTCCCGTCCTTCCGGGCGTGCATCCGCCGCAACACTCCTCCTCCGCCGCGGAGAGCATGCGCCGCGCCCACCCGGCAATGCGGGTGTCCTCCCCGAGGACGACCAGCCTCCGCGTCCCGTAAGGTATCCCCACCCGATCCGCGGCCTCCGGATAGATGCGGTTTTCCTTGCCCTCGAGGTAAAAGGCCCGGGCCCGGCCGCCGTTCAACACCGCGTCGCTCAAACGGGCTACCAGTTCCGCGACGGAGAGCGCCGGCGGCAATTCCACCCACCGCGTCACGCCCTTTGGGCCCACGGCGAGAAGCGTGAGGCGCTCCTTCCATCCTTCCTTGCCGCCGCCGCGGCCGAGAACCCAGGGAACCTTCCAGAGGGTCGACGCCCCGCAGACCAGGGTCGGCGGGTGGAGTCGCATGGGTCCGTCACGGCCGCAAATGGAGGCCGCCCTCCAAAGCATCATCCCCTGCATGAAGGCCGCCACCCCGATCTCCCGGTGGCAGGGGATGTAGGTCGGTCCCGGAAATACTTCCCACTCCAGATCCGCTGCTGCAGCCCCCTCCTCCGCGGCGCGGCGCAAGTCGGCCTCCAGGTCCACCCGGTCCCAGGGGACGAAGAAGACCACCTTCTTCGCTCCCGTGGCGGCGGCGGCCAGAACAGTGCCGGCGGCCACCACATGGGGGCAGGCCTGCGCGACCAGTAGGTCGACACTCCCCTCCGTTGAAGGACCTACGGTATCGCACACCAGG
>JACVJH010000191.1 GCA_015711895.1 Candidatus Solincola tengchongensis
GCGTACAACCGGGGCGGAGGGGTGGGCTGCGCGCGCCGCGGCCTGTGCTGGGTCGGATGCTCGGTGGCGCTCATCGTCATCTCGGTGGTTGCCCTGGCGGTCATGGGGCTTAATCTGGGGATCGAGTTCAGGGGCGGTTACCTGGTGAAGCTGCGGCTGGACAACCCCGTCGACCTGGGTGAGGTCCGCGGCATGCTGGCGGAGGCCGGTGTCGCCGGGCTGGAGAAGTCCATCCTGCAGGCCGCGGAAGACAACCGGGTGCTCATCCTGCGCATGCCCTACATCGAGGATTCTCAGGTCCGGAAGCAGACCATCGATCGCCTCAATCAAGAGCTGGACCGGGCCTACGGGATCTCCGAGATACTCCAGGAGGAACAAGTAGGCTCGGAGTGGGGCCGCGAGGTGAGCCAGAAGGCGGTCATCGCCCTGGCCGTCTTCCTGGCCGTAATCCTCGTCTACATCACCTTGCGCCTGGAGTTCAAGATGGCGGTGACGGCGATCGTCGCCCTGATCCATGACACCCTCATCACCGTGGGCATCTACGCCCTCACCCGGAGGCAGGTGACACCGGTCACGGTGATCGCCTTCCTCACCATCCTGGGATATTCGCTCTACGACACCATCGTGGTCTTCGATAGGGTGGAGGAGAACACCAACCTGTTGGCGCGCAGCGGGAGGATGACCTTCGCCGGGATCGTCAACGAGAGCGTCAACCAGACCCTCATGCGCTCCATCGGCACCACCCTGACTACCCTGCTGCCCATCATCACCATCCTTGTCTTTGGAGGGGAGACACTCAAGGATTTCGCCTTCGCCCTCTTTCTGGGGGTCCTGCTGGGAGGATACTCCTCCATCTTCATCGCCAGCCCCTTGCTGGCCATATGGAAGGAGAGGGAACCGCGCTACGCCGCGGTGCGGGAGAGGGTGGACCTCAAAGGGGCCAGGGAGGCCATCCTCATCACCATGCCCGCAGCCCGGTCGGCTGGCGGAGCGGCCCCCGCCGCAGATGAGGCGGAGATCGCAGCCGCCAGCGAGACCTCCGGGACGAGGGAGAGCGAGAGGGCGCGTAAACCGGCAACGGTAAAGGGCGGGGGCGGCACTCCGCGCAAGAAACCCACTACCAGGGGCCCGTCCGGGGGCAAGAAGAAGAAAAAGAAGAAGAGATAAACCCCTACCGACCGGCCCCGCCCTTGACGGCGCGTACCTCTCCCCGGGACCGCGCTCCGTCCGCGTTGCGCCTCTCGCCCAAGCGAGAGACGCAACGCGGTACGCGGATACCTCCCGCGCCCGGGTATTCCCCCTCCCGCCGCACGCGGGTGAGCGATGCCCCCTCACCCTTGCCGCCCGCTCGTCACGTGGCTATTTTCGTGCTCGAGCCAAAGGCGGACCGTGGGAGCAGCGGAAAACACGCGTGGTGGCAACTTATCCTCACCCCCTCCGTCGTTGCCGCGGGGATGGAGCGCCGTTTCCGAAGGACACCGGGGCCTCGTATGAGGCACGGCAACGGGCCGCTCCGGGATTTCGCTTTTCGAGCCGGCGTGCCATGCCTTCCCTCTGCCCTTCAGCTTGTGGCGCCATCGCCTTCCCTTAACCCTTCACAATGTGGCACTATCAAATCGAGGGCCGTTTCCACCGGGGAACGGCAGAGCGGAAAGGGAACGGGAGGAAGGGCTTGTCGCCGTCCATCGATTCGCTGGTCCACAAGGTGAGGTCCTACAACGGCAAGGGCGACACCCGGCTTATCCGGGAGACCTACGAGTTCGCCCGCCATCATCATGCGCATCAGGTGAGGAAAAGCGGCGAGGAATTCATACTCCATCCCCTCGGGGTAGCCCACATCCTGGCCGACCTGCAGATGGACGAGGTCACCCTGGCCGCCGCCCTCCTGCACGACGTGGTGGAGGACACGGAGATCACCCTGGACGACGTGCGGCAGAGGTTCGGGTCGGAGATCGCCGAGATCATAGACGGCGTGACCAAGTTGGACCGCCTCGCCTTCCGCAACCGCGAGGAGATGCAGGCGGAGAACTTCCGCAAGATGTTCGTGGCCATGGCGCGGGATATCCGTGTGGTGATCATCAAGCTGGCCGACCGCCTGGACAACATGCGGACCATCGGCCACCTCTCGGAGGAAGGCCCGCGAGACGCTGGAGATCTACGCGCCGCTGGCCCACCGCCTGGGCATCTCCCAACTCAAGTGGCAGCTTGAGGACCTGGCTTTCGCCACCCTCTATCCCCTGCGCTTCCAGGAGATCGTCCAGATGGTGGACCAGCGCCGGCCGGAGAGGGAGCGGTACATCGAGGAGGTCAAGAACGAGCTTCTGGCCCACCTCCACCAGTCGCACATCAAGGTGGAGATAGAGGGGCGGGTGAAGCATTACTACAGCATTTATACCAAGATGAAGGAGCGGGGCAAGCAGTTCGACGAGATATACGACCTCTTTGCCGTTCGCATCCTGGTGAACACCAAGGAGGAATGCTATACCGTCCTGGGGATGGTGCACTCTTTGTGGCAGCCGGTTCCGGGCCGCATCAAGGATTACATCGCCCAGCCCCGCTTCGGGATCTACCAGAGCTTGCACACCACGGTCATGGGGCCGAAGGGAAGGCCCCTGGAGATACAGATCCGCACGCACGACATGCACCGCACGGCGGAATACGGGATTGCCGCCCACTGGCGCTACAAGGAAGCCGGTCGCTCCCACGAGAGAGTGCGGGAGAGGCTGGCCTGGATAAAGCGCATCGTGGAGTGGCAGAGGGAGCTCTCCGATCCCAGGGAATTTCTGGAAAACCTGAAGATAGACCTCTTCCAGGACGAGGTCTTTGTCTTCACCCCCAAGGGGGACGTCATCGACCTCCCACGGGGCTCCACCCCAATCGATTTCGCCTACGCCATCCATACCGAGGTGGGCCATCGCTGTGTGGGGGCCAAGGTCAACGACCGCCTGGTGCCCCTGGAATACAACCTGCGCAATGGGGACATCGTGAGCATCATCACCTCCAACACCTCTCCGGGGCCCTCCAAGGACTGGCTGAACATCGTCAAGACGGCACGGGCCAGGACCAAGATCCGGCAGTGGTTCTCCAAGGAGCGGCGCCTGGAGGACACCCAGGAGGGGAAGGAGGCACTGGTGAAGGCTATGCGCAAGGCCCGCCTCCCGATCCAGAAGGTCCTGGGTTCCCACCTGCTGGAGGAGATCGCCGCGCAGGAATACGGTTTCACCTCCGCCGAGGACCTCTATGCCAGCATCGGCGCCGGGAAGACCTCTGCCCAGCAGGTGGTGAACCACCTGCAGAACAGGCTGGGCTTGGGCGAGGAGACGCCGCCACCGCCGCCCCGCCGACGTCGCAAGCCGCCGGCCTATACAAAGGGGGTGAGGGTGGAGGGTGTGGACAACGTCCTGGTGCGTATCGCCCACTGCTGTAACCCGGTGCCCTACGATCCCATCGTGGGATTCGTCACCCGGGGCCGCGGGGTCTCCGTGCACCGCGCCGATTGCCCCAACGCTTCCCATATGCTGGAAACCGGGTACCGCAGGATAGAGGTGAGTTGGGACACCCGGCAGCCCACGAGTTTCCAGGTGGAGATTCGAGTGGAGGCCATGGACCGCCCGAGGCTGCTGCGGGACATCACCACCGTCCTGGGGGAGTTCCACGTGAACATCATAACCGCCACC
>JACVJH010000192.1 GCA_015711895.1 Candidatus Solincola tengchongensis
GGCACGCCGAAGGGAGCTCGATGAGCGCGGAGACGTGAGGGACGCCGGGAGGCTAAAGGACGGACATGGGGTGCCCTCCGGCGCGAGACAGAAGCCTGTTCGGCGTGGCCGTAAGCGGGGATCTCGCAAGTGGTCAATGCCTCTTCTCGCCGCGCTCCTCCTGGCCTCTCTGGCGGCCATGGTATGGGTTTATCTCTTCACCGATGTCCTTGACGTCCGCCGGGTGGAGGTCCGTGGAAACAGGAGTTTGAGCGCCGATTACCTCCGCTCCATCTCCGGGATCACCCCCTACACCCATATTCTCAAGATGGATGTGAGGGCGGTGGAAAGAGCGATACTCGCCGAGCCTTACGTCCTCCGGGTGGAGGTGCGGAGGCGTTTTCCCCATACGGTGATACTGGAGGTCACCGAGAGAATCCCGGTGGGCTGCCTGCAGCAGAACGGGAGGTTCCACCTCGTTGACCGGGAGGGTCTGGTGGTGGAGAGCGCAGACTCCCGCCGGGAAGGGGTGCCGGAGATAACCGGCCTGCGGCCGCCTTTGCTCTACCCCGGCGTCAAAGTGGAAGACCCCCGGTTCGAGGACGTGGCGAGAATACTGGAAGAGATACCGGAGGAGCTGCGAGAAAGGGCGGAGGAAGTGGGTTATGCGGAAGGGGAGGGATATTACCTGGTGGCCTCCGAGACAAAGGTCATCTTCGGGGAATGCGATGATCTGGAGCGCAAGGCGGAGATCGCCTTAGCTGCCATGCAGGACATCGCGCCCCGGTACGGACAACTTCTCTACATCGACGTAACCTATCCGGACCATCCGGCGATAAGACCGCGGTAGGCCTTTCTCCTGTGACGCGGGAGGTGCTCAGGGAGCTTGCGGGGAGAAGCTCAACACAATATCACCTGCCCTCCCGCTCTCGACGTGAGGGGCCGGCCGGGCAGGGCTTTGATTGAGACTTAACATTTAGGGAAAAAAAGAAGTATAATCTTACCGTAAAGGTACATGTTACGGTATATCGACGAGGCGCGAGGACAAAAAGGGTCTTTGCGGCCAGGCGAGGAAAAGGGCAGGGAGAAGGATAGCCCGCCCTTGGAGACCGCGATATCCCTTGCCGGCGAGGAGGGATGGATAGGATTTCCTTTCCGATGCAGGTGCCGGCGCGGGTAAGCGCCCAAGCCCTTGAGGGCCTGGGAAGGATTTGAAGGGAAGGACTCAGCCCGGGAGCCGTCGTAGTAATTATTTGGCGTGAAAGGAAGAAAAAGGAAAGGCGAAAACATTAAAGCGATGGTGTAGAGTTTGCGAGCGCCTCGTGATGACCGTTCGAGGGGGCACGGGATAAAGGAGGGACTGGAAATGCCGGAGAGCGCGACCAATTACCTGGCGGTAATAAAAGTGGTCGGCGTGGGAGGAGGCGGGACCAACGCCATAAACCGTATGATAGACGCTGGACTCAAGGGAGTGGAGTTCGTGGCTATCAACACCGACGCCCAGGCCCTCCTCATGTCCGATGCCGATGTGAAGGTGTATATAGGAGGGAATATAACCCGGGGCTTGGGGGCGGGCTCCAATCCCGAGATCGGGGAGCAGGCGGCCCTGGAAAACCGGGAGGCCATCGCCGAGGCCATCAAGGGAGCGGACATGGTCTTCATCACCGCCGGGAAGGGCGGCGGTACGGGTACCGGCGCTTCGCCCATCGTGGCGGAGATCGCCAAGGAGCAGGGCGCGCTGACCATCGGGGTGGTCACCAGGCCCTTCTCCTTCGAGGGGCGCAAGAGGGCCCAGCAGGCAGAGATGGGCATCGAGAAGCTGCGGGAGAAGGTGGACACCCTGATCATCATTCCCAACGACCGCCTCCTTGAGGTCGCGGAACAGAAGACCTCCATCCTCAACGCCTTCCGCATGGCCGATGACATCCTCCGCCAGGGAGTGCAGGGCATAACCGACCTCATCACCGTCCCGGGGCTGATCAACCTGGACTTCGCCGACGTGCGCACCATAATGTCCAATGCCGGTTCGGCCCTCATGGGCATCGGCGTGGCCTCGGGGGAGAACCGCGCTTCGGAGGCGGCGAGGGCGGCCATCTCCAGCCCCCTCCTGGAGGCCTCCATCGAGGGGGCCAAGGGGATTCTCCTCAACATCTCGGGAGGTTCGGACCTGGGCCTCTTCGAGGTCAACGAGGCGGCGGAGATCATCGCCAGCGTGGCCGATCCGGACGCCAACATCATCTTCGGCGCGGTGATCGACGATTCCCTGGGAGACGAACTGAAGGTGACGGTGATCGCCACCGGTTTCGAGTTCGGTACCGCTCCCTCCAAGCCGGGACGCAAGGCAGTGAGGATGGAGACACCTCCGGAGAAGACCATGGTCTTCGAGTCCGAGGAGCTGGACATCCCCGTGTTCCTGCGCAACAAGTAGGCGGACCCGGGCACCCGGTGCCCCGGACCGCGCAGGGAGGATTCCGCGAGGCGGTGTGCTGCCGCTTCGCTTTTCTCTTTACGGGACGGGGAAAAGAGTGCTGTGAAGCGGTGTCGCAGGGAAGCAGGTAAGGGGAAGCGGTACCCCGCGGCCTTCCGTCACGGGGCCACGCTTTTTCGATGGAAATGGCCGGGCCGCGACGATGCAGGGAACGAAGAGGCCGCGGCGAGCGTTGTCAATTGGTGACACCCCTCCTTAATATGTGTTGGTCGGCCCCGATGGAACGGGGACCAATGGCGCCTCGCCGGGCGGTTTCCCGGGCGGCTGCGGTGAGGAAGGAAAGCGGTTTTCCTGCCCGGCAGGGATTGGGGAACGAGGTCCTTCCGGCGGGAACCCAAGGAGGTTCTAGGCCGCTCCGAGGGGACTTGCCGGAAGAAAAGGGGTCGGGTGAGGCCGCGCGAGAAAGACGAGATGACGCTTATCGAGGATGGGATGGAGACGGGAAACGACGTGGAACTCGTGAGGTCCTTCTTTAAGCGGGACATCGCGCAAGTGAGCAAGCCGGGGCGCTACCTGGGAATCGAGGTCAACGCCAGGCGCCGGCCGCTTACCGCACGAGGTTGCAACTGCGTGCTGGTCTATCCGGACGTCTACGAGATCGGCATGTCCCACCTCGGGCTGGCCATCCTCTACGAGGAGATAAACGAGAGGGAGGACTGCATGGCCGACCGTGCTTACCTGCCCTGGGTGGACATGCAGGAGCTCATGCAGAGGAAGGGGATACCCCTCTTCGGGCTGGAGAGCCGGGTGCCCCTGAACCGCTTCGACGTGGTGGGCATAACCCTCCAGCACGAGCTCACGCTGGCCAACGTTCTGAGGATACTCTCCCTGGCCGGTATCCCCCTCCGTGCCGCGGACCGGGGATCCCGGGATCCCCTGGTGGTTGGCGGTGGTCCGGGCGCCTACAACCCCGAACCGGTGGCGGAGTTCTTCGACCTCCTGGTGCTGGGCGAGGGGGAGGAGGTCGTCCATGAGCTGCTGGACGCGGTGCGCGAGTGGAAGGACATGGAAAAGGGCGACCGCCCCGGTTTCCTGCGGCGCTGCGCCTCCATCCCCGGCGTTTACGTCCCTTCGCTGTACCGTGTGCACTACCGTCCAGACGGGACCATATCCGGCATAGAGCCGCTGGAAGGCGCCCCCATGCCCGTGCGCAAGCGGGTTGTCTCGGACCTCGACAGGGTGACCAGGCCCCGAAGGCCGCTGGTGCCCTTGGTCGAATCGGTCCACGACCGCTGCAGCCTGGAGATCTTCCGGGGCTGCACGCGGGGCTGCCGGTTCTGCCAGGCGGGTATGGTCTACCGCCCGGTTAGGGAGAGGAGCGAGGATGTCCTCTACGCCTGGGGCCGGGAGATGATCTCCGCCACGGGATGTGACGAGCTCTCCCTCTCCTCGCTGAGCAGTGCAGATTATTCCAGGATCATATCCCTCGCGGAAAGGCTCTCCCGGGATCTGGAGAGGGAACGGGTGGCC
Organism: Candidatus Solincola tengchongensis; assembly: GCA_015711895.1. GTDB lineage: Bacteria > Actinomycetota > Geothermincolia > Geothermincolales > RBG-13-55-18 > Solincola_A > Solincola_A tengchongensis. The sequence goes on from JACVJH010000192.1 coordinate 3,938, forward strand.
GTCTCCCTCCCCTCGCTGCGCACGGATTCCTTTTCCGTTGAACTGGCCTCCAAGGTGGGGAGGATACGCAAGACGGGGCTCACCCTGGCCCCGGAGGCGGCCTCTCCCCGCTTGCGCTCGGTCATCAACAAAGAGGTGACCGACGAGGACCTCCTGGAGGCGGTGAGCGCCGCTTACCGGGAGGGCTGGAGAAAGATGAAGCTCTATTTCATGGTCGGCCTCCCCGGCGAGGAGGAGGAGGACGTTGAGGCCATCTGTTCCCTTGTGCGGCGTATCATGCGGGAGGGAGACTCCGGCAGGCCTCCGCGTGGCCTTCGCCTCTCGGTGAGCGTCTCCACCTTCGTACCCAAGCCGCACACCCCCTTTCAGTGGGTCGGCCAGTTGTCCCTGCCTGAGACCGCCCGGCGGCATTTCATCCTCAAGGAGGGGCTGCGCATCAGGGGCGTTACCTGGAAGTGGCACACACGGGAGATGAGCTACCTGGAGGGGATACTGGCCCGCGGGGACCGGCGCCTGGGGCCCGTGGTGGAGGCGGCGGCACGGGAGGGCTGCCTGGACAACTGGAGCGAGTTCTTCTCCTGGGAGCGTTGGCGGCGGGCCATGGAGGAGCGGGGCCTGGACCCCACGTGGTACGTGGAGAGGGAAAGAGGCGAGGAAGAGGTCTTCCCCTGGGATCATCTTTCCGCAGGGGTGGATAGGTCCTTCCTCTGGGAGGAGTACCAGAAAGCTCAGCGGGGAGAGGCCACGGAGGACTGCCGTTACGGGGACTGCCTGGGATGCGGGGTCTGCGACGGGAAGGAGGTCTCCGGTAGGCTGGCGGGAGGGGGAAGTTGAAGCGTATATTGGTAAAATATTACAAGAAGGGAGACGCCGCCTATCTCTCCCACCGCGAGACGATGCGGGCCATGGAGAGGGCTCTCCGCCGTTCCGGCGCGGACCTTGTCTATACCTCCGGATTTCATCCCCGGGTGAAGGTGAGCTTCGCCCCCGCCCTACCCTTGGGGGTGTCCGCGGAGGCGGAATATTTAGAGGTGGCCGTGGAGAGGGAACCCGACCTGGCGGACATGACGAGGAGGATGAACGAGGCGCTTCCGGAAGGGCTGAGGGTGGTGTCCCTCCAGGTGCTGCCGGACTACATGCCCAAACTTTCCCGCTGGGCGCGTTACGGGCTCTACCGGGTGGAAGGGGCTGGGGGTTCTTTCCATCTTTGTCTGAGGATCGACGGAGAGGGAGGGGGGAGGTTACGCGACGCCCTCCAGAAGCTGGAAGATCGCTTCGGGGCCGGGGTCGATGCGGTGACCCGGGTGGGCATCTACGCTTCACGGGACGAGATCCTGGAGGAATATCCCGATAAAGTATATTTTTACCATACGGAGAATGGAGAGCTTGAGATCATGGAGGAGAGCGGTGCTGGATAAGAGGAGGAAGAGGAGCCTCGAGGTCCGGCAAGTGAGCCCGGCGGAGAAGGAGATCGCAGTCGCCGTTTACGACGGCGAGACCCGGGTGGCGGTCATGGAGAAAGGGGTCCTGCAGGAGATCTTCGTGGAGCATGCGGACCGCCGGAGCATCGTGGGCGACATATACAAGGGCCGGGTACAGAACGTCCTGCCGGGGATGGAGGCCGCCTTCGTGGACATCGGGCATAACCGCAACGCCCTGCTCTACGTGGGGGACATCTTCGTGGACCGGGCGAGGTCGGGAGAGAAGCCGGATATCACCAAGCTGCTCAAGGTGGGGCAACCGGTTACCGTTCAGGTCACCAAGGACCCCATGGGCGGCAAGGGCGCCCGGCTCACCACCTACCTTTCCATCCCGGGGCGTTACCTCGTGCTCCTGCCCCAGAACGACACCGTGGGCATCTCCCATAAGCTGAGCGAGCAGGACAGGGAGAGGCTGCGCCGGCTGGTGGAGGAGGTGAAGCCCCGCGGCGTGGGCCTCATCGTGCGCACCGCGGCCCGTGACGCGGAGGCCGCGGAGCTGCGGAAGAGCGTGGCCTACCTGAGCAAGGTTTGGGGCCAGGTGCGCAAGAATGCCGAAAGGAAGAGGGCCCCGGCGGTCCTCTACCAGGAACCGGAGCTGGAGGTCAAGGTGGTACGGGACATCATGGACGCCAGCTTCGAGCGCATCCTGGTGGACTCTCACCGCTCCTTCCGCCGCCTCCGCAATTATCTGAAGATGGTGGCCCCGGACCTGGCCGATAGGGTGCTGCACTACACGGGCTCCGCGCCTCTCTTCGAGGCCCTGGACGTCAACCGGCAAATAAAGGAAGCCCTGCGCCGCGAGGTGCCCCTTCCCTCCGGCGGTTACATCGTCATCGACACCACGGAAGCCCTTACGGCCATAGACGTGAACACGGGGAGGTTCGTGGGAGACAAGTCTCTTGAGGACACCGTCCTCCAGACGAACATCGAGGCGGTCACCGAGGTGGTGAGACAACTCCGCCTGCGGGACATCGGCGGCATCATCATCATCGACTTCATCGACATGAACGAGTCCCGCAACCGCCGGGCGGTCCTCAGGGCCCTGAACCGGGAACTGGAGAAGGACCGCACCAAGACCTACGTCGTGGAGCTCACCAAGCTGGGGCTGGTGGAGATGACCCGCAAGAACGTGTCCGAGGGGTTGATGGAGGCCTTCGGCGAGACCTGCCCGGTCTGCAACGGGAGGGGGATGGTCTTCCGGGAGCCTTGATCGCGGAAGGCCTTTATCCGGGATATCCGGGGCGATGGGGATAGGGGATGGATGGCTGACCGGTCGCCCGTATCCGTGGTCCGCAGGATGGCAGGGAAGGGAGTTCGTTTCCAAGGAGGAGAGGCACTGGGGACAAGGCGTGCGGGGGAGGGAAGATTTGGAGAGGGAGACGGAGCGGACCGGCCTCGCCGTGCCCGGCGGTAATGAGGAGGGCC
>MU158618.1:0-7470 GCA_015711895.1 Candidatus Solincola tengchongensis
AAATTCCCTGGACATCGGCCTCTCCCACCTCCAGGTCACGCTTTCGACGGCCGACGTCCTGCCATTGGTCGGAGGCTTTGTCGCGGCCCCGGCCTCTCCCGCATCTACGTCACCTCCCCGATGGCGGGCGTCTTTGCCTGGCAATCCGGGTAGGCCATAGGCTGCGTGCCGGGCTTCCCGATGCCTTAACCATTTTCCCATATCAGGCGATGCCCAGAAAGCGGCAGTGCCGGCCGCGTCGAACTCGAGAAAGGAGTACTTGCGTCAGGGCATGCAGATCGTAGAGGGGCGCAAAGACACCGCCTTTAAAAGAGATGATGGACCGCGCCAAAACCATCCGTGCCGGAAGACCGGGATGGAATCCCGCCACCGGCCGCGGATGAACCCCGGGGCGGCATCCCATGATATTCCATGTACGTACCCACTGGGCTCAGGGCGATTCATGCGCCTTCCTCCTGCGGAAATCCCGTATGAAGCGACGCCCCATGGGGTCCCTGCCCGTGAGCATATCGGCGGCCAGGATGGCCTGCACTATCCCCTCTTCCAGGGGGTTCACCAGCGCCGCGGACAGCCCGCGCCCTATGGCCAGGGCCAGGAAGGCGGCGTTGATCACCCGCCTGTCCGGCATCCCGAAGCTGATGTTGGAGGCGCCCAGAATGGTGCCGACTCCCCAATCCCGACCGGCCCTCTCGATGCAGGTAAGGGTCACTTCGGCCGCCTCCTTCCCGGTGGCCACGGGCATGGTGAGGAAGTCGAGGAGAACCCTCTCCCTCCCGATGCCGTACCGATCGGCCGCCTCCAGGATGCGCCCGGCAACGGCAAGCCTCTCCTCCACGGTTCGGGGTATCCCGCTCCTGTCCTTGGCCAACCCCACCAGGAAGGCCCCGCTCTCGGCCACCGCCGGCAGCAGGCTCTGCATCGCCTCCTCGTCCCCGGTGACCGAGTTCACCAGCGTATCCTCCCCCGGCAACACGGCCAGGGCGGCCCGGAGGGCTTCCACGTCCGAGGAATCCACGCAGACCGGGAGGCCCGTCGCCTCCCGCACCGCCCGCGCTGCCTCCGGGAGGAGCCTCACCTCGTCCACCCCCGGAGCCCCCACGTTGACGTCGATGACCTCCGCTCCCGCCTCCGCCTGGGCCCTGGCGTCGGATAGCACGGTGTCCAGCCGTCCTTCCCGCAGCTCTTCAGCAAGTCTCCTCCTTCCCGTGGGGTTGATGCGCTCGCCCACGATAAGGGTCCGGCCGCCGATCTCGATCATCTTCCCTCCCGGTCCCGATCTCCTCCGAGCGATTGCCGCCGTCAAAAACCGGGCGGCGGTATCCCGCTCACTCGAATCCGACTCCCTCCTTCCCAATGTGCCCGGATTCCGCAATCAACCGTCCGCAAGAGCTGCCAATGATTCCCAACCCACCTCCGTCGGAAATCACATCGGGATGGGATGTGCAACACCGTTCTTACGATTGACACATCCAACGAACAACATTATCTCACGCACAAGCGGCAAGGGAACCGGCTCCAAGGGACGCGTTCACATACCACATATTCCCACACAAAGGGTTAGGATACGGCATAGGGCGGCGTATGTCGGTCGGGCTCGGTCGGGTGGGGAAGGTTCCGGGCCAAGCGCATGCGAGCCCTTTATACCGCACGATGTAACGGACTTTAAAAGGACAGCGGGCCAAGAACAGCTACTCGCCCGCCTCGAGCATGCAGCGGAGGATGCGAGGCATCATGTAGGGCATGACTCTCTCCATCACCCGGGGCAGGATGGCGGGCATGAGCTCCCGCATGGAATCGCTCATGGTGGGCATCCTCTTTTCCATGAGAGGCATCATGCGCGGGAGCATCCAGGGCATCATCGCCGGGAGCATGCGGGGGACCAGCGGGGGCATAGCCCGGTCGGAGACGGCGAACAGCGCTCTCTTGAGCGGGAGCGAGACGCGCTTTCCCAGGCGGAGCAGCCTTCCCATGAGCGGGAGGCTGGTATCCAGAAATTCCCACATGAAATCCGCCATCCCCCGCGGGGTCATCAGCTGGATCATGGTGTCGAAGACCGCCCAGGCATCCTGCACCTTCGGGTCGGGATCCTCAAGCTCCACCCCGAGGGCCTGAGCCACCACGGCGGCGAAGTCCAGGATGCGCAGCTCGTTGCCCTCCGCGGCGTTCCACACCCTGAGCTGGAACTCGCAGCAGGGACAGGTGGTGATCACCGCCTCCGCTCCGGTCTCACGCGCCTCGGCCAGCCTCAGGGAGGCGATGCGCCCGGAGGTAGGACGTGTCTCCCCGATGAGGGTGAGCACGCTCCCGCAGCACAGCCCTTCCTCCCGGTTGTGCTCCATCTCCACCAGCTCCAGCCCGGGAATGGCCTGCAGCACCCGCCGCGGTTCCTCGTATATCCCGCCGTGGCGGCCGATATGGCAGGGGTCGTGCCAGGTGGCCTTCAGCCGCAAGGGTTCCTCGAACCTCAGCCTGCCCTCTTCCACCAGTTGCGCCGCCAGTTGGCTGATGTGCCTGACCTCCACGTCCCACTCCAGGCCCAGTTTCTCCGCCCAGTCCCGGTAATGGTGGGCCAGGGTGACCCAGCAGCCCGGACAGGAGGCGTAAAGGGTCTTCACCCCGCGCTCCCGCAGCGTGCGCACGTTGCGGCGAAGGGCTTTCTCGAAGAGGTCCCACTTCCCGCTCATGAGGAAGGGGACCCCGCAGCAGGTCTCTTCGTTCCCCAGGTAGACGAAGTCCACGCCCCCTTCCTTGAGTATGCGCACCGCGCCCCGGGCGATGTCCTGCTCCACGTAGGAGGCGGTGCAGCCGGCCCAGTAACCGACCGGTCCCCTCTCCAAGGGTTTGACGTCCTCGGGCAGCCAGGAGGAGCGGTCGGCGGCGAAGCCCGCCCAGATGTTGTTCTCCAGGTCGTAGGAGGTGCCCATCATCTCGAAGGGCGGGAAGGTGTGGAACTTGCCCCGGGCGATGAGTTCGCCCCGCATCTCCTCCCAGATGGACTCGATGGGCAGGTCGGTCTGGCAGGCCAGGTCGCATTTCCTGCAGGTGGTGCAGAGTAGGAAGGTGTCCGACATCTCCTGGGAGAAGGGGACCTCGCCCCTCGCGTAGCCGCGCAGGAGCTGCATCTTCCCCCGCGGCGAGGCGCTTTCCCATCCCCTGCCCGCGAAGAGGGTACATCCTTCCTTGCAGTACCCGCACTGGGCGCAGGTGAAGGCCGCCTCCTCCACCTTCTCCGGGAGCTTGCGGCGCAGGAGCCTCACTCCAGGGACCAGGCGCCCCAGGGGGACGGCCAGAGGGAGAGAGAGCGAGCCCGCGGCCATCATGAGCCTGAGGCCCGTGAGTCTCGCGTCGCCGGCACAGGAGGCCAGTATCTTTCCCGGGTTCAGCAGGCATCCGGGGTCCATCTCCCGCTTCACCTCCTCCATGCGCTTAACGCGCCTCTTTCCGAGCCTCTGCTCCGCCCGATCCACGAAATAGAGCCCAATCCCGTAGGGAGCGCCCCCGTGCTTCTCCGCCAGGCGCAGGAACTCGAGGGAGGCGGTGAAACGTACGGTGAAGTCCGCGGCCCTCGAATCGCAGGGTATGAAGCCCAGGCATACGGAGGCTCCCTTTCCCACCACCACTTCCATGGCCAGGTCGGGCAGGCGCCGGGAGGCCTCCGCCAGGAGCTCCCCGACCTTGAGCGTCGGGACCTCCGCCTCGGCAGGCACCAGCGACGGCCCAGCCTTCTTGATGCGCATGGGGTAGAGCCTCTCCTCCCACTCCCGCTCCGCGACCTCCTCGTCGAGTGCTTCTCCCCCGGCGGAAAGGGCAAGACCGCGCAGCTCCTCACGCACTCCCTCTCCGTCCTCCCCTTCCGCCACCACCAGGACCAGGTATGAGCCCTCCGGGAGATAGGCCCGCTCGGCGGTGCGGTTCTTGAGCGCGGCCAGGGCCGGCGTTATGACCTGGAGATGGAAGACCCCAGCCCCGCCTTCAATGCGGCGACCTTCAAAGCCGGGAATCCCCGCGCCCGGAGAATAGGACTCGACGAGGGCGTCTATGAAATCCTGCACCTCGCGGGGGCCGGAAAAAGAGAACAGCGACGGCGATTCCGGGGCTGCAGGGCGCACGGCAAGCTCCACCTCGGTTATGAACCCCAGGACACCCTCCGAGCCCACGTAGAGGTCCAGGTCCTCCCCGTAGACCTCGGACGCGCCCCCCGGAGTGAGGACGCGAAGGCCGAGAAGAACGTCCCGGACCCCCCCGTAGCCGTAGGCCCCTATACCCGAGCCTCCCTCGGCAACCCACCCTCCCACGGTTGAGGAAGGGGCGCTGGAGGGATAGGCCCGTAGGGCCAGGCCCCTGGAACGCAATTCCTTTTCCAGGTTCCACCAGACGACGCCCGGCTGCACCCTCACCCTGGCTTCTCCCACGTTCACCTCAAGGATCCGGTTCATCCGGGTGAGGTCCACCACCACTCCTCCACGCACGGGAACGGTACCGCCGTAGCCGCTGGTCGCCGCGGCGCGCGGGGTGAGAGGGATCCCGAAGCGGGAGGAAAAATCCATCAACCACGCCAGATCTCCCTCGTCCTGGGCCTGCACGACCGCCTGGGCCATGCCGCCGACCAGTTTGCCCACCAGGGCGGGGAATTCCCCCATGTCCCTGGAATATACGTATCTCTCCGTGACGTCGAAGCTGGCCCGCTCCCCGAAGCGCTCCTGGAGTTCGGAAGCAGGTTGGGTAGCCATATCCTTCCGGCGGGCGACTCTCATGGTCCACCTCCATCCCACTCATGGATCCGCGTTATGAACGTTAAAATGATATACTCCCCCGGGTATCCATGACCTAATCCATATCATGTCCGCGCTTTCCTCCCGCCCCCTCCGCGGCCGACCTCGCGGCCCTCCAGGAATCCGGCAGGTTATACGTCCCCGAAGGCATCCGGCCGCGACGGGAAGAGGAAAACCGGAAGGACGCACTTGAGCGGGCAAGGTAGCGCGAAAGCGTGTCGGGCTTACCGGCGGCGGAAGCGCCGGCGGGATGTGCGGCTCGCGGCGATGATGCAGGTCGTCAGCTTCATTTCATGAACAAAGCGGCTCGGATGGAATATATTGCCACCATTAAGAGCCAGGGCGGGAAAGGCCTATCGCAAAACACGCCTTAAGATTTTATGAAGGATCCCGGTTTTTGGATATTTCCGATCATTCCAAAAAATCCGCATTTCTGCACGGCACAACGGTCCCCGTAGGCCCCTGGCTTCTTCATCCAAGCGGGTCAGTCGATGCTGGAGGTGAAACGGAGGAAGGTCTCCACGGCTTCGCCTATAGCCTTTTCGAATTCGTCCTCCGAGTGAACGCGCAGACATTCTTTCAGGCGATGGGTGATTATATGTGCTCCCACCCTCTCCATCGCCGAACGGACCGCCGCCACCTGGTTGAGGACCTCGTGGCAGTCCTTGCCCTCCTCCACCATGCGGATTATGCCGCGAACCTGCCCTTCGATGCGGCGAAGACGACGGAGTACCGCCTTTCGGGGATCTTCATCCGCGGTCATCTGCCCTCCTCGCTCCGGACGGAACAGGGATATTATATAACGGTCCCAGGCGGATTGCACCCTGCCGGGCTTCGAAAGGACAAGGTGACAATATCCCAGATATTCCCATACTGCCGCCTTTTTTCGAGATATGCGCCATCCGTGCGATGGCAACTGACGGTTCTCGACCACGTCCCGAGACACCTACCCGGACGTTCCACCCTTCTCCCCAACCGGTGCAGAACACCCGTTCGCGCCGCACGCGCAACTCCTCGCATGACGGAGGCGGTTTATCCCGATCCGTAAAGGGGAACAACCGACTTGGAAGCCGCGAGGCTAAAGGCCACCTCCGTCGACGCCGGGACACGCGCGGCTGAAATGACGCCTGATCGAGCGTGTCCCGGAGCCTACAGGGATGAAGGGTGCAGGCGGAGAAATTATCCGGGGGCGCAGGATATCCGAACGCGGGACGGCGCTGTGCTGTCCCAGCCCGCTGCGGGACAGGGACGGGACATAAAGAAAGGGGGGCGAGGGATGGAAAAACAGGTGGGAAGGGTAACCCATTACTTCGGCAAGGTGGGTGTGGCAGCCATCGAGCTCGAGGACGAACTCAAGGTCGGGGACACCATACACGTCAAGGGGCACACCTCCGACTGGACCCAGAAGGTGGAGTCCATGCAGATCGAACACCGCCCGGTAGAACGGGCGGGCCCCGGAGACGTCGTCGGGATCAAGGTCTTGGAGCATGCCCGCGAGCACGACGTGGTCTACAAGGTCATCGAGGAGTAGCCAGGTCCGTTCCCCGAGCCGGCATGGTTTATAATCGCTCACGAGGGCGAACGACGTGAAAGGAGAGAGGATGGCGGCCAGCCCGGGAAGTGAAGGCAAAAGCCTGGAGTTCGAGATACGTGGAGGTCCCTGGGAGGCTCTCCACGCCATGGTCTTCTACGCCGCGGTGATCTGCGCCATCCTGGCCACGGCGGGGGTCTCCCGCATGGCGACGGGGATAAGCGCGGTGGCCCTCCTCTTCTACAGCATCCTGGCCGTCTTCTCCTCTCCCACCTATCTGGTCATCATCCCGGAAGAGAAAGCCGTGGTATGGGAACGTTACCGCTTCTTCCTCCCCCTTCGTCGCAAGCACCCCCGCGAGGAGCTGGAGGAGATAGTGGTCCTGGAGTCGAGCGGAGCGCCCACGGAAGGGGACGAAAAGCGCTCCGGAGGGAGCCTCGCCTATTCCGCCCGCGTCTACCTGCGCTGGCGCGGAGGGAGGAAACGGAGGGTCTTCCGGTCAGAGATGTCCAGCTCCCCGGCGGAGAACCGGACCCGGGCCTTCCTGGTCGCGGAAGCCCTGGCCAGGCACCTGGGCTTGCCGGTCTCCTACTCCGGGCAGAGGCGGATGGGTTGAGGGGAGGGGAGAAGCGGTCATGTCCTTTTGGAAGCGATTGGGCCAGAGAGCCGGTCTCCGGAAGATCGCGACGGCAGCCATGGCGGCCATGCTCTCGCTCGCCCTCTCCGCGTGCGGCAACGGCGGGAAGGGCCTGCACTCCTGGGAAAGGGATCCCATCGTTCCCGGCTACTCGGCTGCGGACATCGAGATCGGGAGCGCCTTCTCCGCCGTCCTCGAGGTCCACGGGGAACCGGAAGAACACCGGCGGGACGGCGGCTACCTCTACGCCTATTATGGCCGCACACGCCAGGAGGGGAAAATCGACGACCCCGCTTCCTGGATCCTGGTGGTCACCCTCTACGACCAGGGCAACGGTTACCTCGACCCGGAGGACGAGGTGGGCGCGGTGGAGGTCTCCTCACCATACGCGGGAAGGACCTCCGGCGGGGTGGGGATAGGCAGCACCGCCGGGGAGGTGGAGGAAGAATTCGGCCCCTGCCCGAACGTCTCCACATCCACCACCGATTACGGCGAGTTGCTCCTCTACTCCTATGCCGACCGCGGCGTGG
>MU158618.1:7480-20395 GCA_015711895.1 Candidatus Solincola tengchongensis
CTCCGAGGGCGTGGTCACCGTCATAGTGACCGCCTACGGGGGATTGCGCCCGGTGGAGGAAATGCCAGGGGAGGGGATGAGGGGGGAGGGGATCTTCGGGTCCCACCGGGCGGACCCCATCCTTCCGGGCCACTCCGCCGCGGGCATCGGCATAGGGAGCGACTTCCGCTCCGTGCGGGAGTTGTACGGACCGCCGGACTCCAGCGGGCACACCACGGAGGGGCTGGTATACGCCACTTACACCGGTGGGTACGGGACCTGGAAGCTTACCGTCTACCTGGAAGACCGCGACAAGGGCAAGGGGCTGGACGACTTCGACACCGTGGTCTCCATCTGCCTCCGCCATCCGTACGCCGGAAGGACCCCCAAGGGTGTGGGCATCGGTTCAGCCCAGGTGGAGGTGATCAAGGAGTTCGGGACGCCCGAGAGGCAGACCAACGGCCTCCACCAGGGCGAGCAAGCGATAATTCTGGAATATAATACCAAGGGAATCGTCTTCGCCCTGCGCTCCACCACGGGGGAGGTCATGGAGATAGACGTCAACCGGCCCCTGACCTCCTCCTGAGCATGTCGTGCGCGCTTCCGGCCTCAACGGCTCAAGCGCCGCCGCAGAGAACGAAGGTCGCGCCTCGCCGTGCGTCCCTTCTCGCCCGCCCAGGGGCTCAAGTCCAGCTCCCCCACCCTCCCGGCGGACCGCTTCCTCCCCCCTGCCGCCCACATCTCCAGCATCGGCTGAGCTCGCCGCAGGTAGTGCAGGTGAGGGGTGACGTTTTCCCCGGCACTCTCGGCGATACACTCCCCGGCCAGCTTCCCGCTTTCCAGGGCCAGGCGTATACCGAAACCCCAGGGGTCGAGAAATCCGGCCGCCTCACCGGCAAGGAGTGCGCTCCCCGCTCCGAGGTTGAACCTGCCGCTCCTTGCCATGCGGTTGGAAACGGAGACCATACGCACGGATTCCCCCCTCAACGCCAGGCCTATGCGGCGGGAGAGGAACTCCCGCAGGGCCTCCAGCTCACCCTGCCAGTGGCGCTCCTGCCCCCAGCTAATCGCCATGCCCACCGTCCCGGCGCGCACGAAGAACCTTCCCAGCCTCTCGCCGCGCGCCAGAACCGCCAATCCCAGCCACCGGGGGTCCCAGTCCGCTTCACCTTCCGAGAGGACCAGCACGGTCCTCTCCAGGGCGGGTAGGGTATGCAACCGGTAGAGCTCGGGACGGACCGTCTTGGAGACCAGGCTCTCCGCGCCGTCCGCCCCCACAAGGTAGGTGGCCTCCGCCTCCCCCTCCTCCTCCCCGCGGAGAAAACGCACCCGGGCGTAGAACCTCCCCGCGGTCACCTCCGTCACCCGGCATCCGTCCCACACCTCGGCTCCACCCGACCTGGCCAGGAAAGCGTCGAGAGAGGCGCGTCTCACCCATAGCCCTTCCCCGGAAAAAGGAAGGAGGTATTCACCTCCTCCCTCGCTCAAGACCTTCACCCCCAGGGCCTCCGCCGGCTCCAGCAGGCACTCCGCGGGGAGCGGGCCGAAGCCCTCCTCCAACAACCGCCTGCCCTCCGGGGAGAGAAGACCCATACAGGCCTTCTCCCGGGGCAACCCCTCCTTGTCCAGGAGGAGTACCTTGAACCCTCTCGAGGCGAGTTCCCTGGCGGCCATGCAGCCGGCGGGGCCTGCCCCCACCACCGCCACGTCGTAATGCATTCCCGATTCCTCTCCTTGCAAACAGGCTCCGGTTTGCCACGCGCCGGGTCACGGGTTTCAATGTATATCCGCGCAGCCGCCGCCGGCAAGGAGAGTGTTCATGGCGCCGGAATGCCGTCTTTCAGGCGGGTCGGGCATGCACGGGACGCAGGCGCTTGCGATGCATATCCAGTGCCTTGGTATATATTTCCATATAGCCCTCGGCCATGGCCCGGGGGCTGAACCTCTCCTCCGCCACCCTGCGGCAGGTCAGAGGATCGATCTCTTCTATACGGTCCAGGAAAGGCAGAAGTCCGTCCGGCGTGTCGGCCAGGAACCCGGTCACCCCGTGCTCCACGACCTCCGGTGCCGCCCCCCAGCGCGTGGCCAGGACCGGCGTCCCGCAGGCCAAGGACTCGGCCATCACCAGCCCGAAGGGTTCCTCCCACTGTATGGGGAACAGGAAGGCGGCCGCCCGTGAGATGAGGCGCACCTTCTCCTCCTGTGAGACCTCCCCGAGATACACGGCGTTTTCCCCGTCCAGCAGGGGACGAACCCGCCACTCGAAATATTCCCTGTCCCGCCCGGGGTCGATCTTCCCCGCCAGAAGGATGCGCCTTCCCGCCTTCCGGGCCAGGCGGACGGCGTGTTCCGTCCCCTTGGCCTCGCAGATGCGGCTTACGCAGACCAGGTAGTCCTCCTTCTCCCCGGCGAAGCGGTGTTCATCCACATCCACGGCGTTGGGCACTACGCCGAGATAGTTCAACTCCGGGCAACAGTCGCGCTGCCTCCGGCTTATGGCCACGTAATAGCAGTCCTCCCGGAAAGCCCGGTAGAAGAGGCGCGTATCCTCGGTGAAAGGCCCGTGCAGCGTGTGAACCACGGGCTGGGAGATGAGCCCGGCGAAGGCCGGGCCCAGGAACCCGGAATGATCGTGTACCAGGTCGTAGGGCCCGGAGGAGATGATCCTGTAGGCCTGCCCCACGTGGTAAGCGTCGAAGAGGGTTTCCCCCATGTGCGAGGTAGGAGCCTCTTCCAGGCTTATCACCTGGCGGGCCAAGGTTCGGGAGGGACCGGCGGCGAAGAGGGTCACTTCCTCCCCCCTCCTCACCAGCTCGTCGACCAGGAGCTTCAACACCCTCTCGATCCCCCCGTAACCCTCGGGAGGGACCGGTATCCACACGGGAGCGATCACGGCGATACGCATGATACTCGACCTCCTCTTCCCCATACATATGGAAACCCCACAAGGGGGTAATGCTCCTCGAAAAGATTGAACCCTGTGCGGCATCCTTAATAATAAAATCTTTCCAAGGAAGCGCCGCCATAAACCAAGACGCGAAAAAGCGGGCATCGGTTCCCGCCTTCCCGAACCCGGAAAAGTTGGGATACGGAAAGAGGCTGGAGGTTTCGTTAACCCGGACGGATCAACGGGATATTTACGCACATCGCGCCTCCAACGCGAGAGGCTTTGGAGTAAAGGCGGAAGGTGCTGGTTGCGCGGGCGGATTACGGGTATCCATCCCTATTCTCGCGCCGCCGGCAGGAGATGGATGGGGAGGGGGATGGAGATCCTGGTTGCGCGGGCGGATTACGGGTATATAAATATATATTCCGCTTCCTTCGATATGAAGGGACGGGGAGCGTCACGACCGGCCGTTTCAAGACAGGGGTGAGAAACGACATGGAGGGGACCGAGGCCAAGCCCAAAAAGGGGAGCGAGGCCCTCTGTCTGGAGGGTGGAGGGGGCCTTCCCTTCATCGTCAGCGAGGTGCCCCGCAAGTCGCTGATCATCAAGGAGGGCGAGTACTTCCTCTATACCTACGAGAACGGCGACATGACCCACGGCAACCGGGCCGGTCTGGGCCTCTATTACCGCGACACCCGTTTCCTCTCCACGCTGGAGACCCGCCTGGAGGGCACCCGCCCCCTCTTCCTCTCCTCCTCCCTGGAGAGGGGCTATATGGCCAACATCCACCTCTCCAACCCGGACATCCTGGAGGAGGACAGGACGGTCATACCCCAGGACGTCATCAGCATCAGGCGAAGCCGGCTGATAAAGGACGGTCTTGTGGAGAGGATCTACATTAGAAACTACCATTCCGCCCCCGTGCATGTGAGGCTGAGCATCAGCATGGCATCGGACTTCGCGGACATCTTCGAGGTGCGGGGTATGCGCCGCCCCAAGCGCGGAAGGGTGCACAGGCCGCGGGTCAAGGAGAGCGAGGTCATCCTCTCCTATACCGGCACGGACGGCCTGCGCCGCTCCACCCGCATAGTATTTTCCCGCCCACCGGCCGAGATACGGGGGGGCAGGGCCGGCGTTGAGGCCGTCTTCCCCTTCCTCCTCACCACCGACGAGGTGGACTACATCGACCTCCACGTCATACCGCTCGAGGAAGGGGAGGAGAAAAAACCCGCCAAGTACCTTGAAGCCCGCCGTGAACTGCGCCGCTCTTACGAGGAGTGGATAGAGCCAGCCACACGCATCGACACCGCCAACAACGTCTTCAACCTGGTCATCCAGCGCAGCCTGCGCGACCTCAGGGCCCTGCACACCCGCACCCCTTACGGGGAGATCCTGGTGGGCGGCGTGCCCTGGTATTCCACTCCCTTCGGGAGGGACGCACTCATCGCCTGTTACATGACGCTCATGGTCAAACCGGAGCTGGCCCGGCAGAGCCTTGCCTTCCTGGCCTCCTTTCAAGGGAGCAAGGTTGACGACTGGAGGGACGAGGAGCCGGGGAAGATACTCCACGAGATTCGCCGCGGCGAGATGGCCCGCATGGACGAGATACCCCACACCCCTTACTACGGCACCGTGGACGCCACGCCCCTCTTCCTCATTCTCATGAGCGAGTACCTGAAATGGACGGCGGACATGGAGACCTTCCGCCGCCTGGAGGAGAACGTGAACCAGGCCCTTCGCTGGATAGACGAGTACGGGGATCAGGACGGCGATGGTCTGGTGGAATATGCCAGGCGCAGCCCGCTGGGGCTCGCCAACCAGTACTGGAAGGACTCCGGGGACTCCATCCTCCTTCCCGGCGGCCGCCTGCCCTGCATGCCGGTGGCCACCGTTGAGACGCAGGGGTACGTCTATTACGCCAAGCGGCGCCTGGGAGAGCTCTACCTGGACCTCGGGTACAGGGAGCGTGGCGAGCGCCTGCTGGCGGAGGCGGAGGAGGTCCGGCGCAAGGTGGAGGAGCTCTTCTGGGACGAGGAGCTTGGCTTCTACGTCCTGGCCCTGGACGGCGAGAAGAACCCGGTGCGGGTAGTTTCCTCGAACGCGGGACAACTCCTATTCACCGGGCTACCGTCGCCGGAGCGGGCCCGAAAGGTCATCGAGCGGCTCATGGAGGGCGACATGTTCTCCGGTTGGGGGATACGCACCTTGAGCGAGAAATCCTATTACTACAACCCCATGAGTTACCACAACGGCAGCATCTGGCCTCACGACAACGCCCTCATCCTGCGGGGTATGAAGCGATACGGCGCGGACGAGGCATGTCTAAGGCTGGTGGAGGGGCTTTCAACGGCCTGCCTGCGCATGGAGAACCTGCGCCTTCCCGAGCTTTTCTGTGGCTTCCGGCGCACCCTTTACGACGAGCCGGTGCCTTATCCGGTGGCCTGCAGCCCCCAGGCCTGGTCGTCGGGCAGCGTCTTCCTGGTCCTCCAGTCGCTGCTGGGCATCACCCCGGATGCCCCGCGCGGGGTCCTGTACGTCAACAAGCCGTGCCTGCCTCCCTGGCTGGAGTCGGTGAGGATAAACGGCCTGCGTGTCGGGACTTCCCGCCTCGGGTTGCTCTTCCGCCACGAGGAAGGCGCTACCGTCTTCAGCGTCACGGAAAAGCAGGGGGACATCCGAGTGGTCATCGAGGAATGACCTTTATCCCGGCTTTTTTGGACCCGGCGCAGCGGCGCCTTTTCGCCTGTGTACCAGAAAATACCAGGAGAAGAAGGCGCCCAGGAGGGCCAGCGCCGCCAGGGGGACCGCCCATGCCGCAGGGTTTACTCCGCCGCTGGAGTCCGCATCCTCTTCAGCGCTGAGCCCTTCCGCTTCCTCTCCCGTACCGTCCTCCCCGGGAGCTCCTTCCTCAGCGGCATCGCCCTGGCCCTCGCCTGCCGCGGCTTCCATGGTCTCCGCCCCCGTTTCCCCGCCTACAGACCCTCCATTCGAGGCTCCGCTTCCGCCTGTCGAAGGGGCTGCCGTCACCCCTCCTACGGATGACCCAGTCCCGGCCCGATACACGGCCACCGGATAGGGCTTCCGGGCCAAAGCGCAGACGGCGTAGGCCGTGGTCCACAGGGGGTTGACGTCCCGTCCCTGCATCCACACGAAATGGCCGTCGGGGGCCTGCATGGAGAGGATGAAGCTCCAGGGTGTGTTCCCACCCTTAGACCACGCCGGGCCCGCCGGGTCCTGCCCCGCGGCCACCAGAGCCTGCACGCACCAGGCAGTGGCCGAGACGTCGGATGACGAGGACTGGAAGGCGAAACCCCCGTCGGCGTTCTGTATGGAGCGGAGGTAGGAAAGAGCGGAGGCGATGGAGGGGTCGCCGGCGTCGACGCCTGCGGCGCGCAGGGCCATTATGGAGGCCGCGGTCATGTCCGGGTTGCTCGCCCCACCCGGGTTGTTGCCCCAACCGCCGTCCCCGTTTTGGGCCATCTTATGCCACTGTACGGCTCCCGACGGCACCGGGATCCCCGCCGCCTTGTAGGCCAGCATGCCGAAAGCGTTGGAGTTGACCGCGTCACCGATGTTCCCGCCCGACCTCTGGAAGGACCTCACCCTGGCCACCAGGTCCACTCCCCCGAAGTCGTAGGGGTTCCCTCCTCCCGCCACCACGGCCAGCAGGGTCCTCTCATAATCGGTGACGCTCCTCCAGTTGGCGGACTGGGTAGCCAGGAAATCCAGGGGGGAACGACCCTGCGACCTGACCGAAGCGGGGTCCATCCCTGCCGCGGCGAGGGCCATGACGCACCAGGCGGTGGTCACGTCCTGGCCGGTATCGCCGCGCCCCGGCTCGCAGAACCCTCCGTCCGGGGTCTGCCGGCCCCGTATGTAGGCCAGGGCCTCGACGGTCCCCGCCCGGGCCGGATACGACCCGGGCAGTACAACCAGGAAGAGCGCGGTCGCCAGGATCACCGCCGGCGCTTTCCGTTTCAAGGAGATCACCTCCGCATGTCCCATCTCACTCGGGTGTTCTATTCCACTCGCGTTTTCTCGACGTCTATCCACATCGTGACCTCTTCTCCTCGCTCCGCCTCACCGAGATACACGAAGTCGAAGCGTTCACGGTAACGGCGCAGCATCTGGGCCATCGGTCTCCACAGAGCGAGGGTAAAGAGCAGGTTCCCGGCCGCGTGCAGGAGATCGAACCAAAAACTGGTAGCGCCTGTACCAAGGTAGGAAGCCCAGTTCAAGGGATAGACGAAGGAGAGCCAGAACCACAGGTTCATTATCCACCCGAACAAGAACCCCCACGCGGTGACCAGCACGGCGGCCGCGGGAAGCAGTCGCCTTTCCCGCCGCAAGGCGGCCAACAAGCCTCCGCTGGCACCGGCCAATCCCCAGGCGATCATCTGCCACGGCGTCCAGGGCCCGTGACCTAGGAATATGTTGCTCAGGAGGGCGATGAGGGCTCCCACCAGAAATCCGGACTCGGCTCCCAGGGCGTAACCCGCAAGGACGGCAAGGAAAGTGGCCGGCTGCACGCCCGGAACGGCGGCGAAGAACACCCTCCCCGCCGCGCCCACCGCGGCAAGGGCCCCTACCACCGCCACCTCCCGGGCCCCGTAATCCCCCTCCTCGAAGCGCAGGAAGAGCAGGGTCAGGAGGAGGAGGGCTAAGAGTAGGGAGTTCAAAGACCAGCGGTCGAATGGGGTCACTCCCTTCAGGCCCAAAAAGACGAGCGCCGGCATGGAGGTCAGGAGGAAACCTCGCAGCATCCGCAGGTTCCGCCATTCTCTCACCCCTCGCCCTGCCGGCATCTTCTCTTTCACGCCTTCCCGGCCCGAACCTCTCATCGCCAAACTCCCGGTCGCCGCCTCATTAGGGCAGCCGATGCCCTCCGCAGCCACGGGGGACGCGATTGGCACTCGCCCTGCAGCTTCTGCACATGAGAACGCCTCACGCTCCCGCCTCCCCCCTCTTCCTCTCCCCATTCGAAGCCGACTTTTTCCGCAGATCCCGGAGTACGGCCACCGCCTCCTCCTCGCGGATGAGGCCCGGGTAGAGGTCGTTGAGCAACCGGTTCACCTGGGGAGCGAAGAAGAGGGAGTCGCTGAGTATCTCGGGAGCGGGGCCGTTCACGATAACCTTCCCGTCCCCCAGGATAGCCACCTCGTCCGCCAGTGCGGCGGCGAACTCCACGTCATGGGTCACCGCCGCCACCGTGCAACCCCCGTCACCGTAATCTCCAAGTATTTCCATAATCTCCCATTTGCTTCCATAGTCCAGGCCACGAGTCGGCTCGTCCAGTATGAGGAGCTCGGGCACCGGCGGGAGGAGGGAGGAGGCCAGGACCAGCTTTTCCTTCTGCCCGCTGCTCAGGTCGCGCGGGTCCCGCTCCCCCAGTCCTTCAAGGCCGAAACGGAGCAGCTGCTCCTCCACCCGCTTCTCCGCGTCACTGCCGCGGTAGCCGCGGAGCCTGAGGGTGCGCAGCATCTCCTCCCGCACCGTACGGGACAGGAAATAAGTGTTGGGGTTCTGGGGGCAATAGGCCACACGCGAGGCCAGGCCGGGCAGCCTTTCCCGGCTGGGCCTCTCCCCCAGGAGGAGCACCTTGCCGCGGGTGGGCGGCAGGAGCCCCAGGAGGCAGCGCAGGAGGGTGCTCTTCCCGGCCCCGTTCTCCCCCATGACCACCAAGTTCGCGCCTTTTTCCAGGCGCAGGTCCACGCCCCGCAGGGCCTCCGTCCCCGCCGGGTAGAGGTACCAGAGTTCCTTGGCCTCCGCCAGCGCCTCCCCGGTGCGGCGCCGCTCCCGTCCTCCGGTATACTCCGTTTCCTTCCGCGAACCTGCTCCCCCGCCCGCGGCCTCGGAGAGCATGCGCCTGGCCTGGTTCACGGTCAGGGGTATCTCCTCCCATCCCGCACGGGCGAAGGCCCTGGAGATGGGCGGGAGGAAGGACCCCTCGCGCGAGCCCCACCAGCGCGCCGCCTGGGAAGGAGTTCCGTCGAAGCGCACGCTCCCCTCCTCCAGGTGGACCACCCGCGTGGCGTAATGGAAACACCGCTCCAGGCGGTGCTCGGACATGATCACCGTGGTCCCCGTCTCTTCGTGGATGCGCCGCACCATGGTCAGCAGCTCCTCGGCGCTCAGGGGATCAAGCTGGGAGGTGGGCTCGTCCAGCACCAGTACCTCCGGGTGCAGGGCCAGTATGGAGGCCAGGACGACCTTCTGCGCCTCTCCTCCGGAGAGCTCGGGCAGGAAGGACCGCCGCAGGCGCGAAAGGCCCATCCCGGCCAGCATCTCCTCCACCCGCTTGGCGATGACCGGAGCCGGTAGGCCGGCATTCTCCAGCCCGAAGGCCACCTCCTTCTCCACCGTGGTGCTCACCAGCTGGTCCTCCGGGTCCTGGAAGACCATACCAACCCGGTTGGAGAGCAGGCGGGGGCCGGCGGCCACCACGTCCAACCCGCACACGGAAGCCCTTCCCCTGAGGCAGCCGCCGTGGAAGTGCGGGACCAGTCCGTTGAGAAGGCGCATGAGGGTGGTCTTGCCACATCCGGTGGGCCCGGTGAGGAGCACGAATTCTCCCTTTTCCACCCTGAGGCTCAATTCCTTCAGGGCAGGTTTCTCCCCCCGCGGGTACCAGTAAGTCAGATTCGAGATCTCAACCAGGGCCATCTTTTCCATAACCTTCCAATCAGCGCCAGGACGGCGAAGAGGGCAGCCAAGAACACCGTCCCCCATGAGTTCAACTCCGCCAGCGGGTTGCCGAGGGTGGGGAAATAGCGGTATCCGCCTCTCAGGGAGGAGGCCAGCGCCGCAGCGAGCATCCCACAGGAGGCGACGATAAAGGCGATGTCGCCGCCTTGCAGGCGTCGGCGCCGGCGGGTGACCTTCCCGCTCCCGAACCCCCGCGCGCTCATGGCCTCGGCGATTCCCGCAGCGCGGTCTAGCGAACCCCGGAAAAGGGCCATCCAGAAAGGTAAGTGGGCCCTAGCCCTCTCCCACCGGCTCCCGCCCTTGAGCGTCTCCCCCCTGGCCAGCTGGACCTCCATCATCTCCCGGGCCTCCACCACCAGCCCCGGATAGAGGCGCACGGCGAGGGCGGCGGCGAGGGAGGAGCGCAGGGAGACGGCGGAAAGGATGTTCAGAAGGTCGTCGGGGTTCACGGTGGTGCTGAGCAGCGCGAAGACGGTGACTACCAGCAGAAGGCGGAAACCGGAGACCGCGCCGTAGGCCAGCGCCTCAAGGGTGACGTCCAGCCGGCCGAGGGCAGGAAGCCGGGGCCCGTAGACCAGCACGTGCCCTCCCTGGCGGTTCACCAGGGGGTTGATGAGGGTGAAGAGAAGGGCCATGAGCAGGCCCAGGCGGATGAATGTCTCCTTCGTCTCCGGAAGGTGGCCGGAGGGGCCGATCTGGGTGGAGGCTAAGGTGCGTTACCGCACCCCAGAGGCCCCGGCCCGGCTCTTTCCTCTAGAGAAGGGCCGTGCGCGGGCCCAGGCGGATGAACGGGCGGCATTCCTTCCTGGCCTGCGCCAAGAGCAGTAGGGAAAGGACCCCCGCGCCGGCCACGGCGAGCTGCAGCGGGTTCTGGAGCACCAGGATGGAGACCACCAGAGAGGTATAAAGGGCCAGCGCCGCCAGGGGGTGCAGTCGATGGACCAGGGTCTCCTTGCGCCTGTAAACGGGGAGCACCTCACCTCACCTCCCCGGGCACCGCGAACGCCGCCGACCCCGCCGGGGCCGCGATGGCGGTCACCGGCCTTCCACCTTCCGCGGCCAGTTCCTGAAGGGCCTCCACGGCGGCGTCGAGACCCTCCCGGTCCAACCCACATACCAGTAACGCGGAACGCCCGTCGCCCAGGCGTGGGCCCGTGCCCTCGATGAGACCGGCTTTCCCGGAGAGGACCTCGGCCACTCCTCCCCGCGGCCCGGCAAGCTTCAACTCCGCCCCATCGAAATAAGCGTAAAGGCCCAGGCGGGAAGCGTTGGAAAAGGCCCCGCGGAAGTAACCGTTATCTTCCATTTCCTTCCATATACCAACCACCACCGCGTATTCGTCCTCACGTGGAGCCCAATCCTCTTCCAGGAGACGTGTATCGCAGGAAATACCGCGCTCTTCCAGCATGGCCGCCACCTCACCGGCCTCTTCCGCGGCACCCGGGGTGTGTAGCACGGCCACGCCCTCCGCAGACCGCCCCCCGTAACCGCTGCGCAAGGCCTGGAAGAAACAGCCGGCCAGGAAGGGGGTGAACATGGAGTAATCCCAGGAATGGTAGTCGAAGACCAGCCAGTCGCCGTCCCGCAGCGTGTAATCGTCGGCCCCCACGTCGGCCATGTGCCCGTTGACGTAGAAGAACCAGTCCACCTTCTCCCCGTCTCCCAGTCCGGACTGGTAACCGGAACGCAGGCCGTCGATCCCCTGCACGAAACCGCCCCCGTAGGCCGTTTCCACCTCCGCCGCCTCGAGGAGGGCGTCCATGGCGGTGCTTCCTTCCCTGACCCGCACCCTTTGCTCCTTGAGGACCGTCGCTCCGAAATCGCGGGTGACGGTAACCCGCACCTCCACTTCCCGGCCGGAGCGGTTCCAGGGCATGAAAGCACAGCCGCGAACCAGAAAGAAAGCGGCGAAGAGGGCTGCAACCGCTGCCGAGGCTAGCAACCAGGCCCTGCCCCTGCCGGGAGTCTCGTCGCCTTTCACGGATCTCCTTCTACCGTACATCCTTCAGCTTGTGTTTGGTTGAAAACATTAGACCTGCCTGTCAATGTCCAGGCTGCGGGAGTCCTGGATCGAGTGCAGGCGGTAAGCCTCCGCTTGCCCGGGACTAGCCCGTCCCGACCTCCCATCCCGGCTGGGAAAAGACTATTAGTATCGGCCTGCATACGGTCAACCTTCCCACTGCACATAGCCGCGCATTTTCCGCCGGCAGATCCTGTGACGGGATCTTCGAGGCTCTTCAAACCGCCTGTCGATCCAGTATATGAATACCTGCGCTCCCTCTTTCCACCGCCTGGATCGTCCCGGCCCAAGAGGGTTTTTCAGAGAATGTCGCCGCAGTTATTCAGGACTTTTTTTCTTCGGTGGCCGAGGGTGGCGACCCGCGCAATTCTCCACGACCAACCGGCCTGCTCCGGGACGAACATCCGGTAATCCGCCTCATCGCAAGGGCTCGGGCAGGGAGAGATCTCCCCCTGCCCATCAGGTGGTCGACCGCAAGAAGCCTCGATGGTAAATCCTTCCACCTGTGGCCTTTTATCGCTCCGACATCGCCTCCTCTTCGCCCATATCTACGGCCCCTACCCGGCGCGAGTACTCCGCCGTATCCGGCGGGCGGAAGGCCAGTCTATCCACTACCGCGGCCTGGCGATCATGATCGGCGAACCTGAACCCGATCAGTATATCTGCGAGAGAACCGCCCCCGCGGTGCAGTGGCCGCCGGTCCAGCCGCGGGAGGCGAAGCCCTGGTAGTCGAAATACATGGCCCGCTCCACCACCACGCCACGGCCGGAATACAGCGCATAGGCGCGTTCCACGCCCTCGTCGCTGTGCAGGGCTACCGTACGGCGCCTTCCCGCTTCCACCACCAAGTCGAAGGGTTCACCGCCGCCGAACAGGGGTACCCCCGCCACCTGGGCATCCTCTTTGCCCGGGTTGGAGATGCAGATGTACTGGTCGAAATTGGAGTCCGTGTATCCCTCCGCCAGGCACCAGAAATTGCCGAGAAGCCGCGCACCGAGCACGCATGAACCTCCACTCCACTTGCCGGCGTAGTCGAAGTACACCGGGCGCTCGGCCAGGATGGGCAGGCCGGAGCTCACCTCGATGCCCAGCTCCTTTCCGGCGCCCGCCTCCTGGTTCACGTTCAGGGTGCGGCGGGAATGGGGCGTCATGGGATAAGCCTTCGTCTCCGGATCACCGTCCTGGTAGAGGTAGGTGACCTGTACAACCGCCGGGGCATCGTTGGGGTTGGCCAGGGTGAGATACTCCTCGAACCCCTCGCCGGTGTACCCCTCGGCGAAGTACCACTTCGTGGACGGGGCGTCGGCGCCCACCACGCAGTGGC
>JACVJH010000195.1 GCA_015711895.1 Candidatus Solincola tengchongensis
AAGTACTCGCGCGTGTAGAGGTCCGGAGAGACTGGAGCGGGGCGTCGCCGACTTTTCTCGGTCACCTCTACCGCCCCCTTGGTCCTCTCCGGCATCCCTGACCGCTTGTGCACGGGCAGCCGTCCGCATCCGGCGTTAGCGCGGGATGGCGGCGGAAGTCCGGCAATTCCCTGGTGTTTCCCATTTTATACCATCCATCACATGTACTTCTCGAACCAGGCGAACATGAGCTCCCAGACCTCAAGCCTCCCCGCCGGGTCGTTGACGCAGTGGGCCTCATTGGGGTAGACCTTGAGCTCCACCGTCTTCCCCGCCGCCTTCAGGGCCTCGTAGAGGCGGTAGGCCTGGTCCACCGGGCACAGGGGGTCCCTCGCGCCGTGGATGATGAGCGTGGCGGCGTGCATGGTATCCACGTAGTTGAGGGCGGATCGGGCGGCGTATTCGTCCGGGACCTCCTCCGGGGTGCCGCCCACCATGGGCACGAACTGGTCAAGCAGCGCCCTCACGTTGGGGTCCGGGGAATCCTTGGCCTTACGGTAGAGGTCGGCGGCGTCGTAGAAACCGGCTTCCGCCACCACCGCCCGGAAGCGGGGGTCTTTCTCCGCGGCCAGCACGGATACGGCGGCCCCGTGGCTCTGCCCGTACATGCCGACCTTCCCCTCGAGGACGAGGCCCCGGGATTCCAGGTAGTCCAGGGCGGCGATGACGTCGTCCACCTCGCCCTTGGCCCCTTCGTGCCTCCCCTGGGACTCGCCGCTGCCCCGGAAATCGGGGTTGAAGACCAGGTATCCGCGGTCGCGGATGAGGAGGGCCACGTCGGTGAAGTCGCCGGCGGTCCCGAAGCCCGCGTGGTTGACGATGACCGTGGGCCAGGGCCCTACCCCATCGCGGGGACGGAAGAGGAGGCCGGACACGGTGAGCCCCCCGCTGCTTTGGTAGAAGACCCTCTCCGCGACCAGCTCCAGGGTGGGGAGTATACGGTAAACCTCGTCGATTAGGCGGTCGGCGCGGGAATAATCCCCCTGGTTGTAGGCATCCAGGGCCTCCATCCACTTGGCACGCGCCGGGCGCACGTCGTACCCCTGGTTGGCCTTCTGGCTTATCTCGTTGGCCGCCGCCAGGCCGCGCACGGTCACCGCGGCCTGGTCGATGATGCGGGTCACCGAGCATCCGCAGCCCTGGTTGAGGAACGCCGTCCCCAGCAGGATAAGGGTGGCCGCAAGCGCCTTCGGCCATCTTCCGTGTCTCATGGAACCCGCCTCTCTTCCTCCCATCTGGCCATACCCGCGGTCATCCCCCCGGGAAAGCGTGCCTTGCACGGTCGTAGGCTCACCCTCACACCGCGCGACTCCTTCCCTGTCCACGCTCTTTTCGTGGTCCGGGAGCCTCGACCTCAACTCCCCGGGGTTCCCGTGAGACCTCCCTCGATTCGGGCCCTCATAGCCCGGGCATTCCCGTTAAAGTTGCCCTTCCTGCCCTTTCGCCCGCCCTCCGGAAGTTCCAGGAGGGTTCCCGAAACTCGCCCAATGTTTGCCGCCCCCCGCCGCGAGGACAACGGTCCTCCGGGGGGAGATGGTGCGGTCCGCGGCGTGCCTTCCGGGTACAAGTCTAATTTTAGTACTTGTCGTCCTGCCACCCCCGCGGATCATCCCGTGGGCCCCGCAGTCATGCACTTGCGCTCCGCTCATTCCGCCTCCTCCACGGTCAACAGCCGGTTCAACTCCCGGAGCCGCCCGCGGCTGAAGGCCCCGGTCATCGTGCCGAGGCACAGGAAGAGGGCCGCGAGTGCGGAACAGATGATCAGGGCGTAGCGCAGGGAGGCAAGGAAAGTCTCCTTCCCGGCGGCGAGGAAGGCGTAAAGGGCGAGGCCCGAAGCGTAGAGCACGGCCAGCATAAGGAGAGGCACGGCGGCGAAACGCAGGGGTTTCAGGGGATGGTTCAGGTCGCGGGAGAGCAGGTGCGCCAGGATGCAGAAGACCAGGAATTCGCTGACCAGCACGGTGGCCGCGGCGCCGGTATAACCCCAGAGGGGGATGGTCACCAGGTCCAGGCCTCCCTTGATGGCCAGGGAGATCAGCACCACACGGGTCAGCTCCCGCTGGCGGTTGATGACCACGAAGAAAGGAAAGCTTATGGCGGTCATGAAGGTGAAGTTCATGGCCCCCATGGTGAGCCAGGTGGCGTGCCAGGCCTTGATGAAATCGTGCTTCTGCAGGACCAGCACGGGTCGGGCAAGGAAGGGGACGGCAACGGCCAGGAAGGCGATGAACAGCCAGACATAGCGCAGGAGGTGCTCCCATATCCCGCCCAACCTCTCCGGGTGCTTCCCTCCCACTCTGGATATGCCGGGCAGGACGGCCATGTTAACGGCCAGGGTGAGGAAGACGAAGGCTTTGGCGAACATGCCGGCCGCCCCGTAGAGGCCCACCTCAGCGTCACCGCGAAACCAGGAGAGCAAAGGGATGTCCATCCCCGCGTAGATGGTGACCCCGGCGGCGACGACTGCCAGGGGCCAGGCCCCGGACAAAAGATACCGCCACAGGGGCCGCTCCACGGTTAGGAAGCCCAGGCGGAGGTCCGGTTCGCCCTGAGGTGGAGGCACCTGGGAGCCGACTTCCGGTTCGCGGCCCGGTGCAGCGGCATCCTCACCGGTCACGGACGAGCTTTCCTTCATCTCCGCGTAGGAGTAATCGGCGAGAAGCGCTTCCGAAGCCGCCTCTCCCCTGGGCTCCGGGAACCGGACCAGGGTTTCCGCCGCGGCAAGGTCGCTCTCGTCGGCGGAGGATTCGGCCAGCCGTTTGCGCAGCCGCCGGTAGAGGGGGTAGAAGTGCAGGATGGAATAAACGTAGGTCAAAAGATAAACCAATATCAGCAGGACCAGGATGTGCCGGAAGCCGGCGGTCAGCAGCCAGATGGAGAGCCCCACCTTCATGACGCCCATCACCAGGTACACCCCGGCCACCAGGACCAGTTTCTCCATGGCTATGAAATTCTCGGCCAGAGAGTTGGAGAACGGCTGCTCCACGAGCAGGCAGAAGGAGATGGTGAAGACCACCCAGAATTTCTCGCCCCCCACTCCCGCGGTGCCCTGCATAGCCAGGCTCACCAGGTTGGTGAGCATCAACAGAGAGAAGGCCAGGGTTCCCAGGAGGAGGCGCAGGGAGACGATGTTGGTGAAATAACGATGCATGCGGGAAGGCTCCTGGGAGACATCTCTAATGGAAATGTTTCCCAACCCGAAGTCGGGAATGACCTGGAATATGGTGTAGAGGGCGAAAGCGTAGTTGTATATGCCCGCCTTCTCCGGTCCCAGGTTGCGGTTGATGACGATGGCCAGGAGGAAGGTGAGACCAGAGGTGACCACCCTGGCCGTCACCAGGGCCGCGGTGTTCTTAGTAAGCTTGCCGACCCGTTCCATGCCCCCTCTTTCCCGGCCTCTCCGCCTCTCCCGCTCGCGGGGAAGGAAAAAGGCCCGTTTCCCCTGCCTCCCCCTGTCGTCTCCTGCGGGTCATCCCCCTCGCGGGATTACCGGGCCTCCAGCCGCGGCGCGGCCACTATTCCCAGTCGACCTCCTCTTCGGGTTCCTCCCTACCCCCGTTTTCCGCCCCTTTCTCCTGCTCCGCATCGGATGCCGCCTGGCCCTCCTCGCGCCGCAGGCGCAGGCGCCTCTTCTCCTTCCGTTTGGGCTCTCTGACGGGTTCAGCCGTTTGCCGCCCGGCGGACGGCTCCCCCGACGGTCCGTAAGCCGGCCCTCCGCCGGAGGAGAACCTGGCCCCTGCCGCGAGGAGCATCTCCTGGAGGTGACGCCGGGCCTCCGTCTCGTCCATATGCGCGAACTCCCCTTCCCGCCGCATCATGCGGATGATGGACTCCGTGATCCTGGCCGTGTCTTCGTCCCCTATCCGGTACCGCCGCAGGAAGGCATGGTAGTAAGCGGTGATGGCTGCGGATGCGGATTCCCGCACATCCGCCTTTTCCGAGTTCAGGGCGCGCAGCCAGTTTTTGGGAATCGGGGCGCCGGCCTCGCCAAGGCGCCGGAACTCGTCCAGCACCTTCTCGCTCGGCATGCCGGGTTCCTCCACCGGTACCGGCTGCGGCCCGGCTTCGGGTGAGACTCTGGTCTTCCCTTGCGCTTTCCCTTCCCTGGCTGGTGCGGCGGCGCCCGCCGTCTCCTTGCGCCGGTGGGCGGCCCCGTGTGGCGCTACCCCCGCCGCGAGCCTGTCCTCCCTGTAGGGGAGCTTCCTCTCGCTGCGGAGAACCGCCGGCGCGGCCTCCTTTCCCTCCAGGGCATGCTCCGGCTTTTCCCTCACCTTCACCTTGTAATTGGCCAGGGCCACGCCGGTGGGAACTATTCCCAGGAGGTGGAGGTTGTGCATGGCCTCCGCGGCCACCACACGGGTGCACAAGCCCACGTCAATGATCACCAGGCAGGACTGGGCCTGGGCGGCAACCACCGCGCCGTCCATGGAACCCACCAAGGGGGGTGCGTAGAGCACCACCTGGTCGTAGATCTCCTCCAGTTCCCTGAGGCCATCGGAGAAGGAGGTGAGGGAGAGGAGGTCGGTGGAGTTCTCGCACCTCCCGCCCGCGGAAAGGAAGGATAGGTTGGCGATTCCGGTGGCCCGCACGTTCTTCTTCAGGTCACCATCGCCCTTCAGCGCCTCCGCCAGGCCGGGCCTGTCCCTGGCGTCGAGCAGGCGGCTCAAGGCCCCCTCGCGGAGGTCGCAGTCCACGAGCAGGGTATCCCTCTCGGTGAAGGCGATGCTCGCCGCCAGGTTGGCGGCCACAGCCGGTCCGGCCTCGAAGGGGATGGCCGGCACGGCCACGATGGAACGCGGCGGTTCCCCTTTGCGGGTGAGGAGGATACCGGAGCGCAGCTCGGAATAGGCTTCCCAGGTGGGAGAACCCTCGCCGAAGGAGGGCAGCAGCTTCAGCGCCCGGTCGCCCTTTAGCCGGGGGATTATCCCCAGGACGGGCAGCCCCAGGAGTTCCTCCGCCTCGCTGGGGGAGCGGAAGTGCGGGTCGAAGAACTCGATGATCACCGCCAGCCCTATCCCCAGGAGCAGCCCCACGAAGACCCCCAGGCCCAGATAGGCGGCAGGCTTGGGCTGTGTGGGCTTGGCAGGAGGGACGGCGCGGTTGGTGAAGACCATGCTCCCGTGGAGGAGCAGGGTCTTGAAGCTCTCGTCGTAGAACTCGTTGGCCTCACTGCGCAGGGTCTTGAGGACCAGCACCTCGCCCCAGGCGTTGGCGATGTCCGCCGCCCGGGTTGGGCTGCCGTCGGTGAAGGTTATCCTCACCGAGGTGGAGTTGGCCTCCGGCACGGCGCTCACCTTCTTGATCAGCTCCTCGGGGGCGATCTCGATGCCCTCCTGGGAGAGGCGCCTGCTCACCGCCTCCGCTACCCCCAGGCCCTCGGTGAAGTTGGCTATGGAGGGCATGAGGGCCACGTACGCGGTCTGGGTAAGGGCGTCGGGGAGCTTGGTGGTGGGGTTTATGGGGGCGGTGGCGGAAACGGCGATCTCCACCTTGTAGACCGGGCTCTGCACCTTGGTGACCACGGCGGCCACCAGCAGGGCCAGGAGGAGGATAGCGGCGATCATCCACCACCGCTTGCGTATGGCGAGACCCACGTCCCTGAATTTCATGTCCCCGCCTTCCTTTTGTCCTTTTCCGTCACACCGAAAAAACACCTTCCCACGCCGCCGACCGGCTCACACGTGGTTATATCGGTATCCACGCCCCTTTCTTTATCCGCGTTCATTATAGCAATGTGGAGGATGCCTGCGTTTCGCGTCCCGGTCCGCTGGAGTCCGCTCCTTTTAAGGGACGCAGGAGAGGTCGGACATCCTATATCCGGTTCATTTCCCTCGCCTCGAGCATGTGATGCTCCAGGTTTTTTCGTCGTGGAGGCGGACATACACCTCCGGGGCGGCGCGCCTCTTTGGGGAGAGAAGAGCGCTGGAGATCTCTCCCGCGGCATGCCTCCGGTGCGGGAGCGACCGCTAAGGATACCGAGACGGCAGTCCGGCCGGAATGGAGTTCCGCCCGCTGGAAGCCCCTTCAGCGTGGCTCATGATTTCGGGCCTCTTGACGATATTCACCGTATAATCGGTCTTGAGGAAATCTCAGAGACGGAGATCGGTCTTTTAGGAATGGCTGTCGGCGAAAGGAGCGGTGAACATGGACCTGGAGCTCTGGATGAAGGCGGCCCGGGGATACCTGTTCCTGGGACGCAACCTCCTAGCGGGGAAGGTCACCAACAAGGTGCTGGACCTCCTGGCCTTCCTCGATTACCGCCTGCTCATGATCCTCTCCATGTGGCATCCCGACCACGCCACCCGCATCAAGCTGCTGCGCAAGCGGGGGGTGCGGATCTCGGAGAAGGCCTGGGTCGACCGGGGGGTATGGATAGAGATGACCACCCCCCAGCACGTGATAATAGAGGACTACGCCAAGATAGCCTACGGAGCCATCATCTTCGCCCATGACGCGGCGGTGAACTCCGTGGCCGACCTCCCCATGCGTGTGCAGGAGACCCGCATAGGG
The DNA here is from genome assembly GCA_015711895.1 of Candidatus Solincola tengchongensis. Lineage (GTDB taxonomy): Bacteria > Actinomycetota > Geothermincolia > Geothermincolales > RBG-13-55-18 > Solincola_A > Solincola_A tengchongensis. The sequence continues at coordinate 6,550 of JACVJH010000195.1, forward strand.
TACAATTCGGCCGTCGGCGCCCGTTCCATCATCATGCCCGGGGTGACGGTGGGCAAGCACTGCGGCGTGTTGCCGGGATCGGTGGTGACCAAGGACGTTCCGGACCACACGGTCTGGGGCGGTGTCCCGGCGGTACAGATGTTCACCTCCGAGGAGCTGGGGCTGGCCTGGCAGGCCGACGTCCTGGCCCACCCGGAGAAATACTACGACCACCCCAATGTGGCCCGGGCCCCTTCCACCCCCTTCGACCATCTCCTGAACTGGAGGGAATCGGGGGTCAAGGTGAAAGACTGGATGGAGCTGCGCACAGGCACCCCCTTCGACTACATCATCGAGTTCAAACAGCGCAGGAAAAAGGGCCTGGAAGGGTGACGGAGAGGGGAACCCGGCCACGGGGTACGGCGGAAAGGGCGGCTCACAAGAGGAGGGGCATGTACGACGAGGAATACTACCGTTACCGTGAATCCACCCGTGATTTCCGCGTGGAGGCCAAACTGCTCTACCAGCTCTTACGCCCCGAGCCGGACAGCCGCATCCTCGAGGTCGGCTGCGGGGGAGGCGCGTTCCTCTCCTTCCTGGAGGCCAGAGGCCACCGTGCGGTAGGGGTGGACGTGCTGGAGGAGGCGGTGCGCCTGGCGACGCGGGCAGCGCCTCGCAGCACGGTCCTCCGCGCTGACGCCTCTCGCCTTCCCTTCCCCGACGCCCACTTCGACCGTCTGGTCAGCCACCACCTCGTGGAACATCTGGAAGATATTGGGGGCGCCCTGCGGGAATGGAGGAGGGTACTGCGACCGGGCGGGGTCCTCGTGGTCTGCACGCCCAACCGCCTTTATCCCAGCCCGCGCATCTTCGAGGACCCGGGCCACGTCCACCTCTACGACCGCAGGGAACTGGAGGGCGCGGTGAGCGAGTGCGGCTTCCTTGTTACGGAATCCTTCACCGTGTTCCCCCACCTCCTCCGCGACCGGGTGAGCGTGGCGGTGGGAGTCCCTCTCTACCGCCTCTTCTGCCGCCTGCCGGGGTTCCGGGACCGGGGCCGCAGTCTTTTCCTCTCCGCCGTGAGGGAGTGAATCGGCGATGGGAGCCTACCGTCTGCTGGTGGTGAACCACGCTGTGGAGATGGGGGGAGCGGAGCGCGTGCTCCTCGATTTCCTCCGGCGGCTGGACCGCGAGCGGTTCGAGCCCGGGCTCGCCGTGCCCCGTCGCGGTCCCCTGGTGGAGGCGGCGGAAACATTGGGCATCCGCGTTCATCTGGGAATTCCTTCCAGAAGGCTTCTGGGGATAAGGAGGAGATCCCTGGGTGAAGACCGGAAGGCGGTGGCCCTCTACCCCCTCGATTTCCTGTCCACCGTGCTGCGGCTGGCCCTCCTCATACGCAGGGAGGGCTACCGTCTCGTGCTCACCAACAGCGCCAAGGCGGATATCTACGGGAGCATGGCCGGGTGGCTGGCGGGAAGACCGGTGGCCTGGAGGTTTCACGACCTGGCCTCTCCCCAGACCTTCAGCCGTCTCAACCTGTGGCTCTTGAGGACCTGCGCCACCCTTTTCGCTCGCCGCGTTCTGGCCATATCCGGGGCGGTGCGGGACGCCCTGCTGGCCCTGGGGGTGCCGGGGGAGAGAGTGAGCGTGGTCTACAATGGGACGGAGGTCCGCGGGGAGACGGGGGTGATACGCAGGAAGGCCAGAAGGGAGTGGGGGCTTCCCGATGACCGGCCGGCGGTGGGGATGGTGGGCAGGCTTGTGGAATGGAAGGGCCCGGACGTCTTCCTCCGCGCCGCGGCCCGGGTGGCGGAGTCCTTCCCGGAGGCGGTGTTCTTCCTTGTGGGAGGCGCCATATTCGGAAGGGAGGACTACCCGGAGGAGCTGCGCGAGTTGAGCCGCTCCCTGGGACTGGAGGGCAGGGTAGTCTTCACCGGGTTCCTCGAGGACCCCCTGCCGCTCATGGCCGCGCTGGACTGCCTGGTCCACGCCTCCGTTGAGCCGGAGCCCCTGGGGATGGTCATCCTCGAGGCCATGTCCCTGGGATTGCCGGTGGTGGCCACGGACGGGGGCGGGGTCCCCGAGGTGGTGGAGGAAGGGCGCACCGGGCTGCTGGTCCCTCCGGGAGACCCGGAGGCGCTGGCGCAGGCCGTTTGCTGGATGCTCGCCCATCCCGAGGAGAGGAAGGAGATGGGGGAACGGGGAAAGAGGCGGGCCGAGGAGGCCTTCGAGCTCGGCGCGCGTTGCAGGGAGATGGAGGAGGAACTCCTCTCCCTGCTCGATTGCGGGAGCGGAGCCGGATGACCGGGGAGGCCGACCCTCCGGCGGGCTTTGCCGCGCGCGGCCGGAAGGCCCCGTCCCGGGAACGGGTCGATAGGCGTCGGGCGGTCTGGCCCTGAGGGGGATGCGGGGTCTATCATTGCCCTTTGGAGAGAGGCTTCACGCGGGGCGGGGGCCGACTTTTCCGGCCCCGGACGTGCACGCGGAAGGGTTAAGGATAGGGATTCCGGGGAGCGAAGAGAGGCCGAGCACCGGGGCCTGGGGGAGCGGAATACCCAAAAAGGGGGATCGCGGCGGAATGATCGTGGGGATAGAAGGCCGGACCCTGCAGGGCAGGCGCTACGGGGTGGCCAGGTACCTGGTGAACCTCCTGCGTGAGCTCACCGTCCTGGAGGGGGAGGAGGAGTACATCCTCTACCTGTCGGAGCCCATAGAGCCTCTCCCCTTCCGCTCCCCGCGGCTGAGGGAGCGGATCCTTACTCACGCACCCGGGCTCGCCTGGAGACATCTCCGCCTGCCGCTGGCCATGCGCCGCGACTGTGTGGACCTACACTTCTCCCCTTCCTATTTCCTTCCTCTGCTGAAGGTCTGTCCCGCGGTGGTCACCGTGCACGACCTGACCTTCAAGGTGCACCCGGAGTGGTTCTCCTCCGACCGCCGCTTTCTTTTCGACGACATCTTCTGGCGCGAGGTGAGGCAGGCGGAGCGCATCATCACCGTGAGCGAGCATTCCAAACGGGACATCGTGGACGTGTTGGGGGTGGAGCCCTCCAGGGTGACGGTGATACCCGCGGCACCGGACCGCTTTTTCCGGCCCCTGCGGGACGAGAAGAGGCTCGCCGCGGTGCGGGAGAGGTTCGGCCTCCGCCCCGGTTTCCTCTTCACCGCGGGGTCCATCCACACGCGGCGCAACCTGGAGCGGCTCATCGAGGCCCTCTCCCTGGCCGAGGCGGAGCTGGGGGAGGAGCTG
>MU158619.1:0-4666 GCA_015711895.1 Candidatus Solincola tengchongensis
CATGGGCTCCGGGGGGATGTAGGTGGTTCCCGCCAGGAGTGCCCCGCGGGGTGAGAGGAATGCCGTGGTGGGCCAGCCCCCCTGGTTGTAGCGGCGGTTGATGTCCGGGTTCCGGTCGTTGTCCACCCGCACCGGCACATAGAGGGAGTTGACGAGCTCGATGACCTGGTCGTCAGAATAAGTGGTCTCGTCCATCACATGGCACCAGTGGCACCACACCGCGGATATGGAGAGGAGCACCGGCTTTCCCTCGCGCTCGGCGCGGAGGAAGGCCTCCTCTCCCCAGGGCATCCATCCTATCTCCCCCGCTCGGTTGGGCCGGGGAGAGAACCTGAAGCCCTCGTGCCCTTTCTCCCCTTCTGGTCCAGCTCTCTTTTCCATCTACCACCATCTCCTCTCGCCGGAAGGCCTTGACGTCCCGGAGGCCCTGGAGGGCAACGTCGAGGGCGCGGGTCATCGCCGTCTTCCCTTCTAGGTATTCATGATGTCCGGCATGAGAATCCGTCTTTCCCTTATCGGTGAGCTGCTCGGCGGGATGCTCCATCCAATGGGCTGGAATCTCCCGGGAAGCGGCTTATCCGTAAGCAAAAGGGGTTAGAGGCTCCCAAAGGCCGGTGCCGGTCCATGCCCAGCCGACGGGCCGCCAATCGATACCCATGCCACCGTGAAACCGTCACGATTTGTTTAGGTATCCTCGCTGCTTTGCCCGGGGCCGCCCCCTCGGTCGGGTGCGGGAAAGGTGCTCCAACTTGAAGGAGGGCGTACCAGCGCCCTCCCGATTATACCCAGCGTCTCCCACCCGGGCGGGAATGCCGCCGACGGCTCCCTACCCGCGTGCCCCCGGCTTTTCCCTTTCCTCGGCCGCTTCCTTCCCGGAGCTTTCTCCCCTGCGCATCTGCTTCTCCATGGTCACGCAGGGGAACTTGGAATCCGCGCAATGGGGGCAGCACAGTCCTCCCTTTTCCTGCAGCTTCGCTTTGGCCATTCCCGCATCTCCTTTCCGCGAAGATTCCCGGTCTTGCCTTCTATAAATCTAACCCATCGCGTTTCCACGAACCATGACCGCCGTCATCCGCATTCCGCCGCCCGGCGAGGGAACGAGGTGACCCGATGCAGCGCCTTTCCCATGGACGGGCGAGGGGCCTGGCCGGAAGTCGCCGTGGCCGGAAGTCGCCGTGGGTAGTTTCTAGAGTCCGTCGAAGTAGCGGCGCAGGGCCGCCCTAGCCCTCCCCGCGAGGAACTTTCCCTCCGAGGCTATGACCTCCGATTTCTTGAGGCGGCTCATCACCCTGGAGACGGTTTCCTCCGTGGAGCCCACCAGCCCCGCGATGTCTCGGTTGGTGAGGGGGGTGTTGATGACCAGACCGCACTTGTCACTTATCCCCACCTCATCCACCATCTTGAGGAGCACGCAGGCGATGCGCTTCTCCACCTTTTCCCCGGCGATGCAGCGCTCCTTGTAGTAGGCCTGGTCCAGTTTCATGACCAGGCGGCGCGTGAGGTAGAGGGCGAAGTAAGGGTCACGGGAGGCCAGCCACTGCAGGTCGTCCCAGCTGATCCGCCAGACCCGGGAGTCCTCGCGGGCCACCGCGGAATAGGAATATACCCCCTCCTCATAGAGTGCCCCTTCCCCGAAGAGGTCCCCAGGGTAGAGGAAGCCGAAGATGTAGAGCTTGCCGTCCCCGTGGACGATATTGGCCTCCACGATGCCTTCCTCCATGATATAGAGGTGGGAGGCCTCGTCCTGGTCGATGAAGATGTACTGCTCGCGGTCGAACCTCTCCGGTTTGAAGAGCTCGCGGGCTTCCTCGCGCAGGCCCTCCTCCAGATGGTTGAGCAGCTCCCGCAGGTACTGGTCCTCCACCGTGCGGCTCCTTCCCCTAAATAAGGTACATGAACAGGATGATTATACCAATCCGAGGTCTCTCCGGCACCACCTCGGACGGGTCGCTCCAACTGGTAACCCACCTACGGGTTACTCTATTGCTTTCCTACCCCTTCTTTCTCGCGAGCGATGTACGGCGGCCAGCGATGGTATATTTACATAAGCCCATATAATTAATATCATGGTGACGGTGAAGATGGCTGATGCACGTTTTCTCGGTGGCCGATAACCGCGGCCGCTCGAGATGCGCGAAGGCGGGAAGGAGGTGAGCATCATGCCAGGTTACGGATGCCGCAATATGTACCGTTTGACCGGTCTTCCGGGCTGGATGAGACTCGGCTACAGCCCCGGCTGGGTGGGGAGGAGTCCCAGCGGTCTGGGGCCCTGCGCCGAGTACCTGATGACCGGGAGGTGGCCTACCCCCGGGAAGGATCGGACTTGGCAAGCCGAACCGTCTGCGAGCTTCTCCGGTGAGGCCGGCTTTACGGTAGATGCGGAGAGGGAATTGCAGTTCCTCAAGTCCAGGGCCGAATTTCTCTCTCAACAGCTGGAAGCCGTCCGCAGACGCATCGAGGAGATTGAGAAGTGATGAGGGCACGGCCCAATACTTTGATGGGATGAGCGTTGGGAAAGGCAAGGGTTCATCTTCTTCCAGGCCCGAGGACTTGGTGTTTTTCCCTCCTGCCCGGGAACCGAATCCGACCTTTGCATGTCAGGACATGCGATTTAGCGGGTTTTCGGTCGTGAACGGCGGTAAGGACTTCGGGATGTGCCCCTCCACAATATCGAGCCAATCCTTTCCGCTGCTTTCGGGTTGAGAAGTTCACGAACATCCCTCTCATCCCATGCCGACCTCCACCTATGCATGGGCTGCTCTGCGTGATCGCGGGAAATTCGGGACCGATTCCCGCCCCTTTCGGGGTGGACTCGACTCGTTCCCATGGCCGCCATGACCATGGGGACCCTCGTTTTTATATGTATTGATTTATGGAGTCTCGCGAGTAGCACTTCAACCCCTCGCTTCGCCACTTCCCTCTCCGCTCATTTCGCGGAAGCGGATTCCCTTTATAAGGTCGATGCGGGTGACCACGCCCACCATCTTGCCCTCTTCGTCGGTGACCACGAGGAAGCGGGATTGGTCGGCGAACATCTTCATGATCGCGTTCTGAATGGAGTCCTTCAGGTGAATGCTGGGAGGGGGCCTGTGCATGATGTCCTCCACCCGCCTGTACACCCGGCTGGCGGGGTCCTTGCGGGCGAATATGGCGGTGATGTCCGTGTCCCTTACCACGCCCACCAGCCGGCCCTCCTCGTCCAGGACGGGCAGGCCGTGGAACTTGTGCGTCTTGAACAGCTCCACAAGCCTTTCCAGGGATTCATCCACACGGGCACAGACGGGTTGCCTGGTCATCACGTCCTCCACCTTGCCCTCCAGATAGATTTGTTTTTCGCCCCTCAAGGCTCTCACCTCGCTCTTCTCATGTCCCGGCCTCCCCGGCCTTGATGATGGCGTAGCGGGTGAAGGGGGGGCCTATGAGCTGGAAGAAAAGGGTGGTGGCGGCGATGACGCTTATGGCCTTGGTCCCCAGTTCCACGCCCGCCGTCCCGAAGTTGCCTCCCCCCAGTTCGAGCATGGTCTGGATGGAAAGGCCAATGGCCACCCCGGCCTGCGAGAAAAGGCACAGCCCCAGGTACTTGCGGACATTCTCCGGGGCTTTGGATATCTTCCCTCCCAGAGTAGCTCCCAACTGTTTCCCCAAGGAACGGAAGAGGATGTAAAGGAGGCCTATCCAGCCCAGCCGGAGGAGCCTTCCGGCCATCAGTTGCGAGCCCACCACGACGAAGAAGACGACGAACAGTGGTTGGGTTACACCTCGCATTATCTCGAAGAGATCCTCCCTCCGCCACCTGGTGAGGTTGACCACGGCCATGCCCATGGCCATGTTGGCCAGGATGAGGGAGAAGTGCAGGACGTTGGCCAGGCCGGTGGTGAGGACGATGGCCCCCAGGGTGAGAACCAATAGGCCCCTCCGCGCCGTGTAGTTGCGCACCACTGAGAGGAAGGCCAACCCCATTGCCGTCCCCAGCGCCAGAGCTCCCAGGATCTCCCCGAAGGGGCGCAGTACGGCCTCCGCCACGTTCACCTCGCTACCCGTGAGGAGGAACTTGGCCAGGAAGATGGCGAAGGCATAGATGATGATGGCCACGGCGTCGTCTATTCCCACCACGGCGAAGACTGTGGTGGTGAGAGGCCCGGAGGCCTGGTATTCCCGCAGCACGTCCACGGTGGCCGCCGGAGCCGTAGCTGAGGCCAGGGCACCGAACACCAGGGCCAGGGGGATATCCCGGGTGAATACATAGAGGGCGAGGGTCACCAGCACGGTGGCTCCCGCTGACTCGAGCACCGAGATCCAGAGGATGGAGTTACCCAGGTGCCGGAGCTTGCGAAAGGCCAGTTCCCCTCCGATGTCGAAGCCGATACAGGCCAGGGCCAAGTAGGTGAAGTAGATCAACCCGCCGAAGTTATCGTCGTTGAAGATCCCCAGGACGGACTTGCCCATGAGAATACCCACCAAGATATATCCCACCACCATGGGCACCTTGATGCGGCGGCAGAGGAGTCCCGCCCCCCATCCCAAGAGGAGGGCCACGCCGACCATGGTGACCAGGAAATGGGGGCTTTCGGGAACGATGTCCTTGAGCATGGCGTCAGCTTCCTTCCTTCGCCCTGATATAGGCGGATACGAATTCCCGCAGGGATCTTTCCAGATCCCGACGCGC
>MU158619.1:4676-8700 GCA_015711895.1 Candidatus Solincola tengchongensis
CGGCATTCATGCGCTCCAGCACGGCCTTCAGGTACCTCTTGCGGTGTGCGTTGACCTTGCGCACCAGCCGCTCGCCCATGGGGGTTAGGGCCAGCTCCACGCGACGCCGGTCCTCCCTTCCCGGCGTGCGGCGGAGGCAGCCCTTTTCCTCGAGGCGTTCCAGGAGAGAGGTGACCGCCGGCGGGGTTATGCCCAGCATGGCGGCTATTTGGGCCGGTTTGTCGATGTGGTTGTATATCATGTCCAGCACTCGGAATTGAGGAACGGTGATCTGCTCCTCCCTCTCCCGGAGGAGGGACTCGGCCAGGATATTGACCATGATGCGAGAGGCGTTCAGGATCTGATCCTCGAGCTCCTCGGGAAAGCCGCCCGCCTTGTGTGGCGCCTCCTTTTTCATCGTCAAAGCCCGTCTCCTTAACGCAATTCGGAAGATCGTTAAAAATTATAATAATTAATATATTGAACCTTTTTGGATAAAGGTCAAGGATATCCCGCGACACGCCGGACTTTTAGCGATCCTCCGGTTTGGGGTTATGCCCAAGAGCTCGCGTTTCCAAACCCTAGCGGTTTGGGGTCCCTCTCTCAACATGAGGCTCTATCTCCGAGGGCTCCCTAACCTAATGGTTCAACGCGGCGGAGGGAGCGGTTATAATCTGAGAACAATGAACTTCGTGGATATCAGAGAGGATCGGAGAAAGGCGAGCGGAAGGTGGGCGGATTTCAAAGGGATTTCGAGAGGCTCTTCAACCCCCGCTCCATCGCCGTGGTGGGGGCCTCCAACCTGCCCGGCAAATGGGGTTTCAACATGCCCATGAACATCATCGGGGGAGGTTACCGGGGAAAGCTATTCATGGTCAACCCCCATGAGAAGCGCGTCCTCGGGTTTCCCGCCTACCCCTCCCTACTGGATATCGAGGAGGAGGTCGACCTGGTGGTGGTGGCCATCCCGGCGCGCAAGGTGGCCGACGTCATCTCCCAGGCGGCGGAGAAGGGGGTGAGGAACGCCGTCGTCGTCTCCTCCAACTTCAGCGAGGTGGGCGAGGAGGGCGCCCGGCTGGAGCGCCACCTGGCGGAGGTCGCCAATCGGGCGGGCATCACCATCGTGGGCCCCAACACCATGGGCATCTACAGCAAGACCAGCTCCCTGTGCTGCCTGGGCGCCCCGGTCTTCCCCCTCAAGGGCGGGGTGGGCTTCGTCTCCCAGAGCGGGAATCTCGGAGTGCAGCTCATGACCTGGGGATACCGCAAGGGGGTGGGCTTCAGCCGCTTTATCGGCAGCGGCAACGCCGCCAACACGGACATCAGCGACTGGCTGGAGTTCCTGGGAGAGGACCCGGAGACGGAGACCATCATCCTCTACATCGAGGGGGTGAAGGATGGGAGGAAATTCCTGGAAGTCGCCCGCCGCATCACCCCCCGTAAGCCGGTCATCGCCCTCAAGGCGGGCAAGGGCCGACAGGGACAGCGGGCGGTCCTCTCCCATTCCGGTTCCCTGGCCGGGCCCTACGAGCTCTTCCGGGGGGCCATGGAGCAGGCGGGCATCATCGAGGCGGAGACCACCGAGGAGCTGGTGGATCTGGCCGCCGCCTTCTCCTCTCTTCCCGTGCCCCGGGGGCCGCGCACGGCGGTGATGACCCTGGGCGGGGGTTGGGGAGTGGCCGCCGCCGATTACTTCGACCGCGAGGGCCTGGAGATGGCCGTCCTCCCGGACCGGGTCATCGAGGAACTGGACCGCTACCTCCCGGCCTTCTGGAGCCGCCGCAACCCGGTGGACATCGTGGGCAACGTGCAGCGCTCCAACCACTTCCGGGTCATTGACGCCCTGGCCCGCTGCCCGGAGGTGGACATGGTCATCAGCATGGGGACCCTCATGGGGCGTGACTTCTGGCTGGAGAACATGTTCAAGACCGCCGTGCGCCCCTTTTTGAACATGCTCCTCAGACGCACCAGGCTGCTCCCCTTCTTCCAGCTCTCCGTCTGGAAGGGGTTCCGGGACTCCCTTCGCAAGCGCGGCGGGCGCAGCCGCGAGGGCAGCGGGGGCATCGACCCCTCCGAGGCCCTGCAATGGACGGACCTGGCCGTGGTGCGCCGCATCAAACGCCTCATGCAGGAGGAGGGCAAACCCATCATCGCCGTGGCCGTGAACGAAGGGGAACGCTCCGCCTCCTTCCGCATGCGCGACTCCGGGGTCTTCACCGCCTCCACCCCTGAGAGGGCGGTGCGGGTGGCCGGAAAGCTGGCCGGTTATGCCCGTTTTCTCGGCGAGCGCGGGGAAGGCTGAAGGCTTCCTGCGGAGGGCCTGACGGAACGGGGCCGCCGCCCTGGCCTCCCACCCGCCGGAATGACGTCCCGCGTCCCGTGAGCGGCAGGGCCACTACCTCCCGGCGTGGTAAGGCACGCCTTGCGGTGACGCGGAGTTTGGAGGCCGTCATCCCTTATTGACAAGGCATGGAGCCGAGAGTAAAAAGAATGGATAAGCTCGGGAAGGTACCGTAAGGCGAGGACCTCGGGCAAGGATACTTTCCATGCGGGTCATAATCACCGGTTGCGGAAGGGTGGGCGCCCAGCTTGCCCAACTGCTCTCCTACGAAGGCCATGACGTCGTGGTCATCGACCGGGACGAGGGATCCTTTCTCCGCCTGCCGGCCGGGTTCAACGGCATCACCATGACCGGGGTCGCCTTCGACGAGAGCACCCTGCTGGAGGCGGGCATAGAGTTCGCCGACGCCGTGGCGGCGGTGACCAATTACGACAACACCAACCTGATGGTCGCCGAGATCGCTTCGAGACTGTACGACGTCCCCAAGGTCATCGCCCGCCTCTATGACCCGGAGAAAAGGAGGGTCTTCGAGAAGCTCGGTGTGAACTACGTCTGCGGAACCACCCTGGTGGCGGAGAGGATGATGCACAAGCTCCTGCAGGGCGAGGTGCTCATCCACCAGGAGCGCTACGATCCCGGGGTGAGGGTCATGGAGTTCAAGGTCCCTTGGCTGGCCAGGAGGATGACCGTGGGCGACCTCGACGTCAACGGGCAGGCCCGCGTCCTGGCCCTGCAGCGTTCCGGCCGCCAGATACGCTGAGAGAAGGATATGCGGCTGCTGGTCGGGGATACGGTGGTAATCGCCGCCAGGAGGGCGGCCTGGAAGGCATTGGAAGACATCCTGGGAAACCTCGGCCTGCAGGCTTAAGTCCTTGTGCCCGGGAGCCGCTCTTTCACCGGAGGCGGGAGAGGATGAGGGTGATAATCGCCGGTTGCGGGCGCGTGGGCGCCCAGCTCGCGGAGATGCTCTCCCTGGACAACCACCAGGTGGTGGTCATCGACCGCGACAGCTCCGCCTTCGACCGCCTCTTCAAGTTATTTCCAGGGGAGGTGGTCCAGGGCGTGTCCTTCGACATCGGCACTCTGAAGAAAGCGGAGGCGGAGAAGGCCGATGCCCTGGCGGCGGTGCCCAATTACAACGCCAACCTGATGACCGCGGAGGTGGCCAAGAACGTCTACGGGATTCCCCGGGTGGTGGCCCGCATCTACAACCCGGACAAGGAGGAGACCTACCGTGCCCTGGGGATAGATTACGTCATCGGGACCCATCTGGTCGCCAGGTCCATCATGGAGGCCATCGTAAAGCCCCTGATAAGGCGGAGAGCGCGATGCTGCGAGGGGAGCCTCAACCTCGTGGAGTTCGATTGCCCGCCGAGGTGGTGGGGACAGACCATGGACTGGTGCGAGAGGCAGGTCCCGGTGTGGATAGCCTATCTGGTCCGGGGTGGCGAGGTCGTCTTCCCGGAAGGAGAAACGGTCCTCGAGGAGGGGGACGAGATAACCGCCCTGGCCTCGGACCGGTCCCTGGTCAAGCTGGATGCATACCTGCGCAAGAAGGCGGGGAGTAGGGGTTAAGACCATGTACATCGTGATCGGCGGCGGCGGAAAAGTGGGTTCCTTCCTGGCCGAGAGGCTCATAGAGAGGAAACACGCCGTGGCGGTCATAGAGAAGAGCGAGAGGGACTGCCAACGGCTGGCCCGGGA
>MU158619.1:8710-14275 GCA_015711895.1 Candidatus Solincola tengchongensis
TATCACTCCCAGGAGGAGGCCCAGATGTCCCGAGCCCACGTCTTCGCCGCCGTGACCGGTGACGACGACGACAACCTCACCGCCTGTCAACTGGCCCGCACCTCCTTCGGGGTTCCCCGCCTGGTGGCCCGGGTGAACGACCCCGCCAACGAGGAGATCTTCAACCTGATGGGCATCGACGCCATCTCCAGCACCACCATTGTGGCCAGGCTCATCGAGAGCATGAGCACGGTGGAGGACATCATCACCCTTCATGCCCTGCGCAAGGGCAAGGTGGTAGTGGTGGAGGTGGACATACCTCCGGGCGGTAGCCAGGCCTGCTGCCGCAGGATAAAGGAGATCGGGCTGCCTCCGGGATGTGTGCTCATCTCCATGGTCAGGGGAGAAGAGGTCATAATCCCGCGCGGCGAGGACATCCTGCAGCCCGGCGATTCGGTGATCGCCGTTACCGCGGTGGACAAGGAGGAGGAGCTCCGCCGCCTCCTCCTGACCTGAAGGCCCACCATAGGTAAGTCGAAGGCTGGAAGGAGGTTGAGGGGGTTGAGGGAGGGGAGAAGAGGAAGCGGCAGAGAGAGCCGCGGCAAGGTACTCCTGGGTTATGCGCGGGGGATGCTCGTCGAGGTGATGGCGGTGGCGGCACTCGCTTCCGCCGCCCTACTGCTCATGTTCGTGGTGAAGGCGCTGGCCACATGATCCTCAAACCATCCAGAGCGGACGTCAGGATCATAGCCTGGGCCATAGGGAGGGTCATCCTGGGGGTCGGGCTGATAATGCTCGCGCCCCTGTTTACCTCCCTCGTCTGTTCGGAATGGAACGTGGCCCTGGATTTCCTCATCGGCATCGCCGCCTGCGTCCTCTTCTGGCTGGTCACGGAGAGCACCTGCCGGGTAGAGAGGGACCTGCGGTGGTTTCACGGCCTCATCGTGGCCTCCGCCGGATGGCTGACGGCCATAGTCTTCGGGGCCATCCCCCATTATCTCTCCGGGCACTTCAAGTCCTTCCTGGATGCCTGCTTCGACCTCATGAGCGGCTACACCACCACCGGCCTTTTCCTCCTCCAGGACCTGGATCATTGCTCGCACGGCCTGAACATGTGGAGGCATCTCCTGACCTATGCCGGCGGCCAGGGGATCATAGTCATCGCCCTCACCTTCCTCTTCGCGGGCACGGCGGGATCCTTCAAGATCTACGTGAGCGAGGGCAAGGAGGAGAAGCTCCTACCCAACGTCATCAACACCGCGCGGGCCATCTGGATGATCAGTCTGAGTTATCTCGCCGTGGGCAGCTCCCTGCTCTGGGCGGCCCTGGTGAGGGAGGGGATGCCCGCGGGGAGGGGGTTCCTGCACGCCGTCTGGCTGTTCATGGGCGCCTGGTCCACGGGAGGCTTCGCTCCCCAGAGTCTGAATCTGCTCTACTACCACAGCCTGACGGTGGAACTCGTCACCCTGGTCATATTCGTCATCGGTTCCTTCAACTTCGCCCTCCATTATTCCGTCTGGACGGGAGACGCGAAGGAGATATACCGCAACGTGGAGACCAGGTCCTTCGCCTTAACCCTGATGCTCTCCACCTTCCTCCTTTCTCTGGGCTTGGGGAAGGTTGGGGTTTTCGGGAGCCTCATGGAGTTCTTCCGCAAGGGCTTCTACAATCTCGTCAGCGGCCACACCACCACCGGGAACAGCACCATATATTCGGTCTCTTTTTACCGGGACTTCGGGTTTCTGGCCATGTGGGCGGTGATCCTGGCCATGGCCGTCGGCGCCAGCGCCTGTTCTACCGGAGGGGGCTTCAAGGGACTGCGCATGGGCATCCTCTACCGCTATTTCCGGGGCGAACTGCGGAGGCTGGCTTCCCCGGAGAGGGCGGTGGTGGCGGAGAAGATCCACCACATACGGGACATATGGTTGGACGACGCCCTGGTAAAAGGGGTCTTCTTCGTCCTGCTCTGTTACGTGATCACCTATTTCATGGGGGGGATGCTGGGGATAGCCTACGGGTACGAACCGTCGGTGGCCTTCTTCGACGCCGTCTCCGCGGGGAGCAACACCGGGCTTTCCGCCGGCCTCACCTCTCCGCTCATGCCCGCCGCCGGGCTTTCCGCCGGCCTCACCTCTCCGCTCATGCCCGCCGCCCTCAAGGTCTATTACATATTCGCCATGTGGGCGGGGAGGTTGGAGTTCATGTCCGTCATCGCCCTCCTGAGTTTCTTCGGGGCCCTGGCCCGCGGAAGAAGGGGGAGGTAGGGCCCATGAAGCGCTCCACTCCTCATCCTATCCTCTGGCTGGCGGCCCTGGTGCTGGCCGCCGCGTCGTTCGCCCTCTCCTCCGTGGCGGCCCGGGGCGCGGAAAGCCAGGTGACTGTCCAGGAGCTGGTGGAAAAGGCGCAGGAGTACGACGGGCGCGAGGTGGTCGTCGAGGGGGAGGTGGTGGGGGACGTCATGATGCGCGGAGAGGAGGCCTGGATAACCGTCAACGACGACCCTTACAGCCGCCGGAGCCTGGAAGAGGGTGGGGAGTTCGCCGGGCTCAGCAACTACGGGATAGGGGTGGTGCTTCCCCGTGCGGAGGCCGAGAAGGTGAAGGTCTTGGGGGGCTACAAGCACCACGGCGACCGGGTGCGGGTCAGGGGCATCTTTCACCGCGCAGACCGGGAACATGGGGGAGATACGGATATTGAGGGCGTATCCCTCGAGGTGGTGAAACCCGGTTATCCCATCCCTCACCCGTTCTCCTACGGGAAGCTGGCGGTCGCCCTGGCCCTCTCCGCGGCGGCGGCGTTCCTCGGGAGCCGCCTTTTGAAGAGGAGGTCGGCCCCCGCCTCCTGAGGGACTCCGCGCCTGTTCTTTAAACCGGTTTGGTCCGCTCTCCCGGCGGCGTGATAATATTTCGCTTACTGATGATGTTGCGCTCATGGTAGCCGGCGAGACGGAAAGGCACGCTGTCCCATGCAGGACGTGAAGGCCATATACAGGCTGAATCCCGAGGAGGTCTACACCTTCCTGGGGACTTCCCCCCAGGGCCTCAGCGAGGAGGAGGCGGCCCGACGCCTGGAGGAGCATGGGCCCAACCAGATACGGGAGATACGCGGGGCCCCGCTCTGGAAGAAACTGCTGGCCCACTTCACCAACTTCTTCGCCATCCTCCTCTGGATAGGGGCCGCACTGGCCTTCATCGCTGACCAGGCCCCGCTGGCCTGGGCCATCATCGGGGTCATCGTGGTCAATGCCGTCTTCACCTTCATCCAGGAGTACAAGGCGGAAAAGGCCACCGAGGCCCTGAAAAGGCTCCTCCCACCCCTGGCCCCCGTCATCCGCGGCGGTGAGGAAAAGGAGATCGAGGCCACCCGACTGGTGCCCGGCGACCTCATTGTCCTGCGGGAAGGCGACCACATCTCCGCCGACGCCCGGCTGGTGGCCTGCGCGGACATGCGCACCAACAACTCCGCCCTTACCGGAGAATCCGAACCCGTGCGCCGCTCCTCGGCGCCGGTCCTCGAGGAGGGGCTCTCCTTCAGCGACGTCCTCAACCTGGTGTTCATGGGGACCACGGTTAGCGTGGGTAGCGGGAGGGCCGTGGTCTACGCCACGGGCATGGACACCGAGTTCGGCAAGATCGCCAAACTCACCCAGACCGTGGAGGAGGAGGAGTCCCCCATCCAGGTACAGATGAAGCGCATCACCAAGTTCGTGGCCGTCCTGGCCGTGGGCCTGGGGATCATCTTCTTCCTCCTGGGGCAGTTCGTGGTGAGGCTGCCCTTCACCGAGAACCTCATCTTCGCCATCGGCATCATAGTGGCCAACGTACCCGAGGGCCTGCTTCCCACGGTGACCCTGGCCCTGGCCATGGCCACGCAGCGCATGGCCCGGCGCAACGCGCTGGTGAAGAAGCTATCCAGCGTGGAGACCCTGGGTTCCACCACCGTCATCTGCACGGACAAGACGGGCACCCTAACCCAGAACGAGATGACCGTCCGCTCCCTCTGGGTGCCCTGGATGGAGGTGGAGGTGAGGGGGGTGGGCTACACGCCGGTGGGGGAGTTCCTCAAGAGGAACGGCAACGGAAGGGGGGACGGAGGGAAGCGCCTCTCGGCGGAGGAAACGGAGCGACTCCGAGACCCGCTGCTGGTCTCGGTGCTGTGCAACAATTCCCGCGTGGTGCGGGAGGACGAGAAATGGCGCGTCATCGGGGACCCCACGGAGGGGGCCCTAACGGTGCTGGCGATGAAGGGCGGGTTGGACCCCGGGAAGGTGAGCGGAGACCACCGCCGGGTGGCCGAACTCCCCTTCGATTCCTCCCGCAAGATGATGACCGTGATCTGCGAGGAGGGCGGGTCGAGGAGGGCTTACGTGAAGGGCGCTCCAGGCGAGGTGGTGCGCCGTTGCACGCGCGTCCTCGACCGGGAGGGGGTCCGTGAGATGCGCCCCGAGGACCGCGACCGCATCATGGGGGTAAACGACCGCTACGCCCGCTCCGCCCTGCGCGTCCTGGCCCTTGCCGTGCGGGAGGTGCCCGACGACCTCACGCGCTACGAGGTGGAGAACACGGAGACGGACCTCACCTTCGTGGGCCTGGCGGCCATGATGGACCCACCGCGCCCCGAGGTGGAGGAGGCGGTGCGCAAGTGCCGCACGGCGGGTATCCGGGTGATCATGATCACCGGGGATTACGGCCTCACCGCGGAGTCCATCGCCCGGCGCATCGGCATGGTCCAGGGGCAGCCGGCCATCATAACCGGGACGGACCTGGAGGAGATGAGCGACGAGGAGCTCAAGCGGCGGCTGAGCGAAGAGGAAGTGCTCTTCGCCCGCGTGGCCCCGGAACACAAGATGCGCATAGCGCAGGCGCTCAAGGAGATGGGCCACGTGGTGGCCATGACCGGCGACGGGGTGAACGACGCTCCGGCGCTGAAGACCGCGGATATCGGCATCGCCATGGGGAGGGCGGGGACGGACGTGGCCAAGGAGGCGGCGGACATGATCCTCATCGACGACAACTTCGCCTCCATCGTGGCCGCCGTGGAGGAGGGAAGGGCCATCTTTGACAACATCCGGCGCTTCATCACCTATATCTTGGCCTCCAACATCCCGGAGATCGTGCCCTTCATCCTCATGGTGCTGTTCAATATCCCCCTGCCCCTGACCATCATCCAGATACTGGCTGTGGACCTGGGCACCGACCTCTTGCCCGCCCTGGCCCTGGGGACGGAGGCTCCCGAGCCGGGGATCATGGACCGGCCGCCCCGGCCCGTGGAGGAGAGGCTTCTGAACATCCGCGTGCTCCTGCGCGCCTACGCTTTCCTCGGTCCCCTGGAGGCCCTGGTCTGTATGCTGGGTTACCTCAACATGTTCGGCTGGAGATGGGGAGCCGAGCTGCGGGCAATCAAAGAAGCGCAGCCCCTCACCTACGTAAAAGCGACCACCATGTCCCTCACCGGCATCGACATGACCCAGATCGGCAACGGGTTCGCCTGCCGCACCACGCGGGAGTCCATCTTCCGGGTGGGGTTCCACACCAACCGGCTCTACCTCCTGGGCGTGGCCACGGAGCTCTCCCTGCAGGCGCTCAT
>JACVJH010000199.1 GCA_015711895.1 Candidatus Solincola tengchongensis
CTTACAAGCACAACCCGGAGTTCACCATGCTCGAGTTCTACTGGGCCTTCGTGGATTACCTAGACCTGGCGGCCTTCCTGGAGGAGATGCTCTCCGAGGTGGTGGGGCGCGTCATGGGCGACCTGAAGTTCACCTATCAGGGGAGGGAGATCGACTTCACCCCGCCGTGGCGGAGGCTGACGCTCCTGGAGGCCGTCTCCCGGGCGGTGGGAGAGGAGGTCGATTCCGCCACGCCGCCGGACAGATGGAAAAAGCTGGCAGAAGTCCACGAGGTTCCCCTCGAGGAGGGATGGGGTCCGGGCAAGACAGCCACTGAGCTCTTCGAGAAACTGGTGGAGCCCCACCTCTGGGAGCCGACCCTGGTCATGGATTACCCCCGCGAGGTCTCGCCCCTGGCCCGCGCCCCCCGCTCCGACCCCGTCCCCCCCGAGAGGTTCGAGCTCATAGCCGCGGGTAGGGAGATCGCCAATGCCTTCTCGGAGCTCATCGACCCCCTTGATCAGCGGGAACGTTTCGAGGAGCAGGCCAGGCGGAGGGAACGCGGCGACGAGGAGGCGCACCTGGTGGACTACGATTACCTGCGGGCCATGGAATACGGCATGCCCCCCGCCGGAGGCCTGGGGTTGGGCATTGACAGGCTGGTCATGCTGCTCACCGACTCCCATTCCATCCGGGAGGTCATCCTCTTTCCCCACCTGCGTCCCGTATGATCCCTTCGGGCGCCGCACGCGGCCCCGTTCGGCATCGGGTATGGTACGCTCCCGCCCCGACCCCGGAGAGGTCCCCTCCCGGGGCGCAGGGATCTCGCTTTTGAATCGGGCTCTCCTCGCCCTCTTCAGCCTCTCTTCTCCGACCGCTCACATGCCCTACCCGGTGTCCGGTCCGTCTTCGGCGTGCGGGCCTTGAGGGCGCCGTTCCGGACCCCGGGGTACCCGTCCTGCGGCGAAGTACGTCCGTCCGGCCCGCGGGGCCTCCTTTTCCGGGGTCAAGGCCGTCGTATGAGGGGCCGATTCATGAACCGGAAAAGGCTCTTCGGCGGATACTGGAGGCGGGAAAAGGACATGACCGACGCCATGGCGAAGCGTCTTTGAAAAGGATATAAAAGGTGTGATAATTAAGGATGAAAATGACCTGACGTGGAGGGATAAAAAGTGTTTCAAAGGTTCTCGGACCGAGCGAGGCGGGTGGTTGTCCTGGCCCAGGAAGAAGCCCGCATGCTCAACCATAACTATATAGGCACGGAGCATCTGCTCCTGGGCCTGATACAGGAAGGCGAGGGCGTGGCCGCCAAGGCCCTGGAGTCCATGGGCATCAGCCTGGAGGCGGTCCGCAATCAGGTGGAGGAGATCATCGGGCGGGGCAGCACGGCGCCCACAGGCCATATCCCCTTCACCCCACGCGCCAAGAAGGTCCTCGAACTCTCCCTGCGTGAAGCCCTGCAGCTGGGCCACAACTACATCGGCACGGAGCACATCCTGCTGGGCCTCATCCGGGAGGGCGAGGGAGTGGCCGCCCAGGTGCTCACCAAGCTGGGAGCCGACCTCGACCGGGTGCGCAATCAGGTGGTCCAGCTCCTGACCGGCGCCTCCGCCGCTTCTCGAGAGACGACCCAGGTGGGGGAGCCGGCTCCTCAAGGCAACCTCCTGCTGGACCAGTTCGGCCGCAACCTCACCCAGCTGGCCATGCAGAACAAGCTGGACCCGGTCATCGGCCGGGAGAAGGAGATAGAGAGGGTCATGCAGGTCCTCTCCCGCCGCACCAAGAACAACCCGGTGCTCATCGGGGAGCCGGGAGTGGGCAAGACGGCGGTGGTGGAAGGGTTCGCCCAGAAGATCGTCAACAACGAGGTGCCCCAGATCCTGGCCGGTAAGCAGCTCTACACCCTGGACCTGGGAGCCCTGGTGGCCGGGTCCCGCTACCGCGGCGACTTCGAGGAGCGCCTGAAGAAGGTGGTGAAGGAGATCCGCAGCCGGGGAGACATCATCCTCTTCATCGACGAGCTGCACAACCTGGTGGGAGCGGGCGCCGCGGAGGGGGCCATAGACGCCGCCTCCATCCTCAAGCCCGCCCTGGCCCGCGGGGAGCTCCAGACCATCGGTGCCACCACCCTGGACGAATACCGCAAACACCTGGAGAAGGACGCCGCCCTGGAGAGGCGCTTCCAGCCCATCCTGGTGGAGGAGCCCACCGTGGAACAGACCATCGAGATCCTCAAGGGGCTCCGCGACCGTTACGAGGCCCATCACCGGGTGGCCATAACCGACGGGGCCCTGGTGGCCGCGGCCAGGCTGGCAAGCCGCTACATAACCGACCGCTTCCTGCCGGACAAGGCCATAGACCTCATCGACGAGGCGGCCTCGCGCCTGCGCATCAGGGCCATGACCGCTCCTCCCGACTTCCGGGAGCTGGAGGAGAAGCTGCAGAAGGTCCGCCAGGAGAAGCAGGCGGCCATAGCCGCTCAGGAGTTCGAGAAGGCGGCCGGATTACGGGACCGAGAGAAAGAGATTCTCAAGGAGATGGAGCAGCTGGAGGAGGACTGGAAGCTGCCCCTCGGCTCGCACCAGCTCCAGGTCACCGAGGACGACATAGCGGACATCCTCTCCTCCTGGACGGGGATCCCGGTGAGCCAGCTCACCGAGGAGGAGAGCAGCAAGCTCCTGCGCATGGAGGAGGAGCTGCACAAGCGCATCGTGGGGCAGGACGAGGCGGTGAAGGCGGTATCGCGTTCCATACGCCGGGCGCGCTCCGGCCTCAAGGACCCCAAGAGGCCCAGCGGCTCCTTCATCTTCCTGGGTCCCTCCGGGGTGGGGAAAACGGAGCTGGCCCGCGCCCTGGCCGAGTTCCTCTTCGGCGACGAGTCGGCCCTCATCCAGATCGACATGTCCGAGTACATGGAGAAACACGCCGTGTCCCGCCTGGTGGGTTCTCCGCCCGGTTACGTGGGCTACGAGGAGGGAGGGCAGCTGACGGAGGCCGTACGCCGCAAGCCCTTCAGCGTGGTTCTCCTGGACGAGATAGAGAAGGCCCATCCCGACGCCTTCAACATGCTCCTCCAGATCCTGGAGGACGGGCGGCTGACCGACTCCCAGGGGCACAAGGTGGACTTCCGCAACACCATCGTCATCATGACCTCCAACCTGGGGGCCAGGGACATTAGCAAGGGTACCCCCCTGGGCTTCACGGCCAAGAAGGAGGGAGGGCTGGACTACGAGAAGATGAAGGAGCGGGTGCTCTCGGAGCTGAAGAGGACCTTCCGCCCCGAGTTGCTCAACCGCATCGACGACGTGATAGTCTTCCACGAGCTCTCCCACGAGCAGATCAAGCAGATCGTGGATCTGCTCATGAAGCGGGTCAAGGACCAGCTGGCGGAACAGGACATGGAGCTCATCCTCTCCGAGGACGCCAAGGAAGTCCTGGTCAAGGAGGGTTACGACCCCGTGTACGGGGCCAGGCCCCTGCGCCGGGCCATCCAGAAACTCATCGAGGACCCGCTCTCGGAGAAGATACTGGCCAAGGAATTTCTGCCCGGCTCCACCATCCTGGTGGGCACGGACGGGGAGGGACGGATCACCTTCGAGAAGGTGCAGGCCCCGGAGAGCGGAGCGGACATAGTGCAGCTCACCTGAGCTGGAGACGGCGGGGCCGGACCCCGCGCGCACCGTGCCTGTGCGGGCTCCGGCCCTTTACCTTGCCGCGATACGTGCGGGGAAGGTCGTGGCGGCCGCCGCCGGGAGCCGGGTTCAAAGCCGCGCCTTTATCTTCAGGCCACCGCTGGCCTCCGGAGCGTGGTCAGCCCAGCGCCAGGCACAGGATGAGGAGCAGCAGGAAAGCCACAGTTTCCACCGTTCCCGACCGGACGCCCTGGTGGGTGAAATGATAGAGGCCCAAGGCCAGGTAAACTGCGGATAAGAGGACCAGCCAACCGCGCGCCGCCAGGTGGGGGCGGCGCCAGGAGGGCGAGGATCTCCGGCGGCGGCTCTCCCAGGCCAGGTAGGTCATGAGCATAACCCAAAGAGAGATAGCCATCTCGGCCAGGCCGGACTTCCAGCCCTCGGTCGCCAGGTGGTAAGCGGCCACCCGCAGGTTGAGGAGTACGAAGGCGGAAAGGAGGGCGATGACCGCGGATCTCCTGCTCTGTTCGGCGGATCCCGTCTTCTTCCCCGTCCTCATGAACATCACCCGTTTCCTACTCCTTCCCCCGCGTCATGAACATCACCAGGGATATTACAACAGTTCGCGCTGCCGTCGCGCCGCTGCGCCTGCCCGAGCTCCCCGGAGCACGCCCCAGGGATCTCAACATACCCTTCATGTGCCTGCCGGTCGAGGCCGCTGCGGATCGAAGTCCGTCGTCGCCTCTCGCGCCCCGTTGCCGGTGCCCGAGGCATCGCTCCCTCGTTCGGCAAGAGTGCGGGACCGGTGCTCCGGAGAGAGCGGTTCAGAGGGCCGTCCTACACCCTCTCGTGCGGCGGGCGGAGGGTGAGGACGTGGCCTGTGAGCCACAGCGCGGCATCGGCTGGGGGGACGGGTGACCACAATGCCGGAGCTCCGCCTCGCTGCACTGTCGGGTATAGGCCATGACGCCTGTTCGTGCCCGGATTTCCGCGGACTCCCCGGCTTGACACCGGTGGACCCTATAATGCGGGTAGCGGTGGCCGTGTCGGATACGCTGGAGGTCAAGGCTTCTGGTCCTTCTCACGGGAGGACGGCGCGGGGAGCGCCTGGGCGGAGTCTTGTGAGGGTCGTCGCGCGAGGGAGGTGGGCATGGGAGCCGAAAGGGCGTTTTACGTCTGCACGGAATGCGGGGAGAGCTCGGCGCAGTGGCTGGGTCGCTGCCCGGCCTGCGGGAACTTCGGGACCATGTCCAGGGAGAGCCGGGAACCTCCCGGCCGGCGTACCACGCTTGCAGTCTCCCGGCCGTTGCGCATGGTGGAGCTTGGCGGCGAGGCTCCCCGCCTGCAGGTGGGTATTCCGGAACTGGACAGGGTGCTCGGGGGCGGGGTGGTCCCCGGTTCCCTGGTGCTTCTGGGGGGCGAGCCCGGCATAGGCAAATCCACCCTGCTCCTACAGGCGGCGTATGCGCTGAGCGAGGGCGGGGCGAAGGTCCTCATGGTCAGCGGGGAGGAATCCGCCGCCCAGATCGCTTCCCGCGCCCGGCGCATCGGCTGCCTCCATCCCGACCTCTACCTCCTGTGCGAGACGGACCTGGAAAGGGTTGAAGAGGCCGCCCGGGAGCTTGAGCCCCGGGTGATGATCGTGGATTCCCTGCAGACGGTGCGCTGCCCGGAGATGGATTCCGCCCCGGGTGGGGTGAACCAGATGCGGGAATGCGTCCTCCGTTTTCAGGGGCTGGCCAAGGACAGCGGGTCGGCGGTCTTTCTGGTGGGACACGTCACCAAGGAAGGCCTCCTCGCCGGGCCCCGTCTGGTGGAACACATGGTGGATTGCGTGCTCTACTTCGAGGGGGAGCGCTTCGACTCCCTGCGCGTCCTGCGCGCGGTGAAGAACCGCTTCGGTTCCGTGAGCGAGGTGGGCATCTTCGAGATGACCGACGGCGGGCTCCGGGAAGTGGAGGACACCTCGCGCCATTTTCTGGACCGGCGCCCCCAGCCGGTTTCCGGGACGGCGACCGCGGTGGTCATGGAGGGCCGGCGCCCCCTGGTGGTCGAGGTGCAGGCCCTCGTGGTCCCCTCCAGGCTCCCCGCCCCCAAGAGGGTGTCCACGGGCATCGACCACCGGCGCTTGGCCATAGACGTCGCGGTACTGGAGAGGAAGGGGAGGATAAAGCTGGACGACAGGGACGTCTACGTGGGCATATCCGGCGGACTGCATATCCTGGAGCCCGCGCTCGACCTGGCCGTCTGCGCCGCGGTGGCTTCCTCCCGGCGGGACAGGGCCCTGCCGCCGGGGACGGTTCTGGTGGGAGAGGTGAGCCTGACGGGCGAGGTCCGACCCGTCTCCAGGATGGAGGAGAGATTGAGGGAGGCTTCACGTCTTGGATTCTCCACTGCGGTCCTTTCCGCCAGGTCACGGGCGCGGACAAGCCGCCTGGACATGGATATCCTCGAGGTGGACGACGTGAAAGGGGCCTTGGCCCGCTTGGGGATATACGCGGCGGACCGTTGAGCCGGTGCCGCTCTCCGCCTTGCGGCCAGGGACGGGTGCCAATTTTTCACCATTCCTGCGGTGTGATATAAAGATTTTGGTAAATCCGGCGGCATGAAGCCTCTTTCGAAGAGGAGAACATGGAAGGTTACAGGAAGGACCGAGATTTCCTCCATCTGCTGCGCTTGATCGCCCCGGGCACCGAGCTCCGGGAGGCGCTGGGGCGCATCATCGCCTCCCACCTCGGGGCACTCGTCGTGGTGGGAGACGACGAGAAGGTCATGCAGGTGGTCAACGGCGGGGTGCGCATCGACTGCGAGTTCAGCGCTAGCCGTTTATACCAGGTAGCCAAGATGGACGGGGCGGTCATCCTGGACGAGGACCTGAGCCGCATCCGTTTCGCCAATGTCCATCTCGTTCCCGACCCCTCCATTCCCACCTCGGAGAGCGGGACCCGCCACCGCACGGCGGAGAGGGTGGCACGGCAGACGGACAAGCTGGTCATCGCGGTCTCTGAGCGTATGGAAAGAGTTACCATGTACAAGGGCGAGTGGAGCCACGTGGTGCTTCCCGTGCGCGTACTCATCAGCAAGGCCAATCAGGCGCTGCAGACCTTGGAGAAATACAAGTCGCGCCTGGACCAGGTCTCCGCCACGCTGAGCGCACTGGAGTTCGAGGACCTGGTGAGCCTGCAGGACGTGGTGAGCGTGCTCCAGAGGGCGGAGATGATGCAGAGGATAGCCGAGGAGATACGCGTCTATCTTGCCGAGCTGGGGCGGGAGGGACGGTTGATAGAGCTCCAACTCGAGGAGCTCATGACCGGGGTGGAGAGGGAGAAGAGGAACGTCATCCGCGACTACCGCCCGGAGGGCGGGAAGACTGCGGAAGCCGTGGAGCGCAGCCTGGGCCTGTTGAGCGAGGAGGAACTCCTGCACCTGACCAGCGTGGCGCAGGCGCTGGGATATTCCGGCGTGCACGACGAGCTGGACCTGCAGCTCAGGCCTCGCGGTTACCGCCTGCTGGAGAGGATACCACGCCTGCCCAGTTCGGTGGTGGAGAGGCTGGTGAAGAACTTCGGGGACCTGCAGAGCATAATGCAGGCCTCCGAGAAGATGCTGGAGGGAGTGGAAGGAGTGGGGAGGGCGCGCGCCCACGCCGTGAAGGACGGTTTGCGTCGCATCGCCGAGGCCTCCCTGGTGGAGAGATACGCCTGACGTCGGCCTGAAAGTGATTCCTGAAGCCCATTTCCCTATTATGGTAATATTTAACAATTAGCTCCGTTTGACACCTGCAAAAGCGCGCCCCTATAATTGTTTAGGTGATAAGAGCGGAGGTCGTCAGATGCGGGAAGCCGATTGCGCCGAGTTTCAGAAGACGGTATCCGAGCACCTGGTACGCAATCGAAGCATCCTTGACGTCATGACCAAGCTTCAGGACGCGGCCACCAGGGTGAACCGGGCGTTGGCCAAGACGGTCACCTCCTGCGGTTGCCTTCGTGTGGAAGCCAGCAAGCAGGAACTGCCCGCAGATGTAAGTTTTTCCCATGTGGCCGACTACGTGAAGAGCCACATAGAGGGAAAGCTCTGCCCCAACTGCACGGACGTCATCGAGACCGAGCTGG
>JACVJH010000200.1 GCA_015711895.1 Candidatus Solincola tengchongensis
GAGCAGCAGAGGGTGGCCATCGCCAGGGCCATGGTCAAGGACCCGCCCATCCTCCTCTGCGACGAGCCTACCGGGGAGCTGGATTACGAGACCGGCAAGCACGTGCTGCGCGTGATGCAGGAGATAAACCGGGAGAAGGGGCAGACCATCATCCTGGTGACGCACAACTCGGCCATCGCGGAGATGTCCCACCGCACCATCCGCCTGCACAGCGGGCGCGTGGCGGAGATAATCGAGACGGAGAACCCCAAGGACGCCATGGAGCTGACCTGGTGACCCGGCGCTCCGGTCGGAGCAGGCTCAGTCCACGGCCAGGCGGGAGAGCAGTTCCAGGAGGCCCTCGGGCCCCCGTACGGAGAGGTCGGCCACCGCCTCCAGTTCCACCGGGGTCTCGCCGGAGAGAACGGCCACGGCAACACCCTCGAAGCCTCCCTCGCGCATCAGGTAGCGCAGGCCCCGGAAACCGTCCACGTCCGTCAGGTCGTCCCCAGCGAAGAGGCCGCGGCGCAGCTTCCAGCCCCGGGAGAGGCGGATGATCACCGTGCCCTTGTCGATCTCCACCGGCGGGCGGATCTCCACCGACTTGCGTCCCCGCTTCAACCCCAGCCCCAACCTGAGGGCCAGGCTCTCCCCCAGGTGCACCACCTGCTCCTCCGAGTGGGGGGCTTCCCGGAAATGCAAGGTGAGAGAGGCCATCTTGTCTTCCAGGATCACTCCGGGCAGCCCGGGCAGGATCTCACGTATCTCCGCGCGGGCCCGGTCCAGGGCGGGAAGGTAAGGGAGCACCTCGGGGTCCAGTCGCGGTTCGTCCCCCTCCAGCCACTCCATGCCGTGGACCCCTACGTAGTGTATATGAGGCAGCCCCACCAGGGAAGCCACGTCGGCGACGCGCCTGCCGGAGAGGACGCACAGGGGGTAGTGCCTCGCCAGCCTGGGGAGGAGGTCCGCCGCCCGCGGATGCAGGACGGCCCCGCGAGGGGAGGGGGCGATGTCGCTGATGGTGCCGTCGAAGTCCAGGAAGATCCCGCTGTGGCGGGGGTCGTTGCGAAACTCGGTCACCCAATCGTTCATCACTAGCTTCCTCTCCTTCGCCCGCGCGCCCACCGGGAGGCGGATATGCCCGGTGGCCCTCTCCGGGAGGACCCTCCCCTACGCCCCCCTCCGCTGGGGCTTACCGCCGGCTCGAGCTCGGCACCTCTCGTCCCGGACGGGCATTTTTCCCCCTGATGTTATACGCGGCGGAGGGGTATGGCAACGTCCGCCGGTGTGGAGAAGGAAGATCCGCGTCTCAAGCCGCGCTCCGTTTCCCCCCGGCGACCGGATGGCTCACCGCCGCCGGGAACGGCGCCGGGAGACGTCCCCTGTGGGGAGAGCGGACAGGTCCTCCCCCGCCAGCACGGCGCGGGGATTCTCCTTGAGGAGCAGGTCCGCCGCCTTCACTCCCAGCAGTTCCCCGGCCCTCTTCCAGGCCCCGGAGAGGTCGGGATGCCTCTCCTCCGGGCGGTGGGCGTCGGAGGCCACCAGCCTGGCCAGGCCCTCGCGCAGGAGCGCGGCCGATAGGCGGCGGGCAACGCGCCCGTAAGCACCGGTGAGGGACCCCGAGTTCACTTGCAGCTCCACCCCCCTGTCCGCCAGCTCACGCAGGAGTGCCGGGTCGTCCGCCAGGCGGCGGTTGCGTTCCGGATGGGCCAGGATGGGGGTGCAGCCGCAGAGCTGGATCCGGAAGATGGTCTCCTCCATGCCCACGGGAAGGTCCATGAGGGGGAGGTCGACGAGGATATACCTGCCGTTTCCAGCCAGGGTGAGCCTCCTCACCGCAGTTTCCTCCCCGGTGAGGCGGTAGAGCCCGGCGTTGAGCCGTATCTCCGCGCCGGGGAGGAGTTCCAGGCCCAATCCTACAAATTCCAGTTTTTTCCTGTACTGCTCGACGATCGGAGGGACGTGTTCCCACGGCGCAGGCTTCTCCTCCAGGTCCCAGTGGGGGGTGGCCACCATGACCGTGGTGCCCCCTTCCAGGGCCACCCGGGCCATGGATAGGAACTCGGCTTCGTTGGCGGCCCCGTCGTCCAGGCCGGGGAGGATGTGGGAGTGGAGGTCGGTGAAGGACAAGACCTGCCTACCTCCGGAGATTGAGGCGGTACCACTCCACGGTGCGGGCCAACCCCTCGGAGAGGGAGGTGCGCGGTCTCCACCCCAGGAGGTCGCGGGCCTTCTCCGCCTGGAGGGCGATGCGGGAGAGCTCTCCCTGGCGGGGGGGCGCGTATTCCGGTTCCCCGTCAAAGCCCAGGATGTCCGCCAGCATGCGGTAAAGCTGGTTGACCGAGGTCTCCACCCCGGTCCCCAGGTTGATGAACTCCCCGTCTCCCCTGGTGAGCGCCGCCAGATAGGCGTCCACCACGTCATCTACGAAGACGAAGTCCCGTGTCTGTTCGCCGTCGCCGTAGATGACCGGCGTTTCCCCGGAGAGCATGCGGCCGATGAAGATGGCCACCACGCCCGCCTCCCCGAAGGGGTTCTGTCGCGGCCCGTAGACGTTGGCCGGGGCCAGGGTGCAGAAGGAGAGGCCGTGGGCGCGCTGGTAGTAGCGGATGTATTCCTCGGCCACGCTCTTGCTCACCCCGTAGGGAGAATCGGGGCGCCGGGGCGCCTCCTCGGAGACGGGCAGGGATTCAGGCTCCCCGTAGACGCAGCCCCCGGAACTGGTGTTGATGAAGCGCCTCACCCCGTTCTCCACCGCCATCTGGAGAACGTTGATGGTCCCCAGCACGTTGACCTCCGCGTCCATGACCGGGTCCTTCACCGAGACCCTCACGTCCGGCTGGGCGGCGAGGTGGATGACCACCTCCTGCTCGCGGTTTCGGAAGGCCGCCAGAAGGGAGTCGTCGCGGATGTCGGTATGGAAGAAGGAGAAGCGGTTTTCCCGCGCCGCATCCTTGACGTTGTACAGGTTCTCGAACTTCCCGGTGGAGAGGTTGTCCACCACGGTGACCGTGTGCCCCTCCCGGAGGAGGGCGTCCACCAGGTTGGACCCTATAAAGCCGGCCCCTCCCGTGACCAGAATGCGCACCGGGTTCACCTCCTCATGGAATATATTACCATGTCTGGGCCTCGTTCCCTTCCTCCCCCCTCACCGGACCTCCCCCCAACCGGACGGGACGGCGACTCACATCCCCATGCTACCGCGGGAGCGCATGGGCAGCCTGGCCCAGCCCCCACCGCTGCTCCGTGCGTTGCCCTGCCGCGGCCTGCCGAGGCTCACGTTTCGCATACCCTCCCAGCGGCCTCACTGCTGCGCCTCTGCCTCCTCGGACACGGAATCGATGACCGACCAGAAGAGAGGGCGCACGGATCGGTATTCCTCGCTCGGCGCGCGGCCCTCGAAGCGGAAACAGTAGTTCCCGCCCACCGTGTAGCAGAGGATGAAGGACGTGTCCTCCCCCATGAGGTTGGCCTCGAACTCCAGGTAGAAGGAGGGCATGCCCCCGGCCCGCGTGTAGGTGAAGAGGTCTCCCTCCGAGTCCTGCAGGTTACCCCCCAGGGAACGCACCTGTTCGCCCGCTTCCCCCTCCAGGTACTCGCGGATACCCTCCAGGCCTCCCACGGTGACCACGGGGTCCAGAACCAGGACTTTTATTTCCATGAATTTCCTGGAGGTGAGGCCCACGCGGATGGAGGCCAGCTCCTCACCGGAGGGAAATCCCTGTTCCAGGGTCCAGCCGTTGGGGTATGAGAAACCAAAGCCCAGCTCGGGGTCGTAGAAACGGGAGGCGCTCTCCTCCGGCTCCTCCACCGTCTCCCCCGCTTGCCGGTTTCCGCCCACCGCCCGGTAGACCAGGAACACGGCCCCGGCGAGGACGGCGAGGGCGGCGGAAAGGATGAGGAAGACGGCCAGGTAGAACCAGGGGCTGCGGTGCTTGGGGAGGGTGATATCCTCCTCCGGCGCCTGGCGCAGGAAGCTTTCCACCAGGCTTTCCTGAGAAAGCGGAGAGCCGCAAAGCCCGCAGAACTTGGCCCTGTCCGGCTGGTAAGTCCCACATTCGGGGCAGATCAATCCTCGTACCTCCGTCCGTTACTTCCCTGCATCATTCCGTCCTGCCGCCCGGCGGCTCGTGCCCGCCCGCGGCATTCCCTCTTCCCGCCATGGCCTCTGCGCGCGGGACTCGCCTTTCCGTGGGGCTTCGCGCCCCACGATCCCTCACGAGTACCATCCATGACCCGGTACCCCCCGTGACCTCCCGGCGGGGAGCCTCTCGGCCTTCCCCTCCCGAGGGGTGGTACCGCCGGGGCTTCCTCCCCGGCCCATAAATACTTCTCTTCACGCCGTCACTTCGCCTTCGTCCCCGCGGGGCGGGGAGCGGCGGCGGGCATCGCCTTGCGCCGGTAGCCGGGAGGCCATCCCGCTTCCCGGTCCATATCACATAAGCATACAAGATCACATAAGCATACAGGGCGCGGCCCGGAGATGTCCCCGGTGGTTTATGACGCCCTTTCTACCGTTTTTCG
>JACVJH010000201.1 GCA_015711895.1 Candidatus Solincola tengchongensis
GAACGACGGCATCGTCCTCGGCGGTCCGGGGAAGTTCGACGTCGACCACGGGGTGCGCATCAACGGGATGAACCTGGCCGTGGCCGCCATCGCCCGGGAAGCGGGCTTCGCGCGCTGGAAGGGGCACGACATGCAACCCCGCCCCTACGACGACCGGGAACGGGCCCTTGACCGGGTGGTGCGCTCCATACTCAGCTGGGAGGCCTGCGTCCGGGCGGAGAGAGAGATGGACCATGCCCTGCTGTGGGAGTACCTCTCCCGCCGGGATACGGCGCGGGCGGAGGACCTCATCCGCGAGGCGGTGATGGAAGCTTACCGGAAATTCCTGGAAATGTACCGGGGATAGGGCCGCCGGGGCGGGAAGGGAAAGCCCGGATACGACCTGCACGCGCAAATCCCCGAGTCGCCAGTGCCGGAGAAAGGCGGGGCGGTATACCACAAGGGGCCTCTGTACACGGGAATCCCCTGTCGCCTGCGCCGGCCGGAAGCGCTCTTCCGGCGTCCGGAGGAACGCCCCTCTACTCGCGCGGGTCGCTATGTCACGCGGAAGGAACCGCGTAGGGGCAGGTCCTCGAGGGCCGAGGAGGCCCCCACGTAGACGTCGTAGTCCGTGCGCTCCACCACCCACCTGCCGGCCCGGTCGTCGTAGTAAGCGAGGTCCTCCGCCCGCAGGGTGAAGGTCACGCGCCTGCTCTCCCCGGGCTCCAGCGGAACGCGGAGAAAGCCCTTGAGCTCCTTGACCGGCCGGTCCACGGCGGAGGCGGGATACCCCACGTAGAGCTGCACCACCTCCTCCCCGGCGCGCCGACCGGTGTTGGAGACCTCCGCCTCCACGGTGAGCGACCCGTCGGCGGGGATCTCCTCCGCGCTCAGGCGGAGGGAACGGTATTCGTAGGTGGTGTAGGAGAGGCCGAAACCGAAGGGAAAGGCGGGGCGCATGCCCTTCCTGTCCAGGAGCCGGTAGCCGTGGTAGTAGCCGTATTCCACGCTCCGCGCCTTCTTGTCGAAAGGGGGCAACTGCTCGTTTCCCTCCGGGAAGGTGAGCGGGAGCTTCCCCGACGGGTTCACCAGCCCGAAGATGACCTCGGCCACCGCCCTCCCGCCTTCCATCCCGGGATACCAGGCCATGAGGACGGCGGGGATCCTTTCCCGCCAGCCAGAGGTGATGATCGCCGATCCTCCCTCCAGGACCACCGCGCAACGCGGGTTGGCCATGGAAATCGTTTCCAGAAGAACGATGTCCCGCATCCGCAGCGAGAGGTCCTCCCTGTCGCCCCCCAGCTTGACCGGCCCGGGCATGGCCTCCCCCTCGTCCCTGCCGGTGAGGCCCACGACGGCGATGCAGGCGTCCGCGGAACGCGCCGCCTCCGCCGCCTCGGAGGGGTCCGAACCGTCGCGGTATATCACCTCCGTGTTCGTGCCGGCGAGGTCGCGAAGCCCCTGCAGGACGGTCACCACGTAGGGCGGCCGGACCCGGCTTGAACCCCGGTCCCCTATGTTGGGAAGGTCGGCCAGCTTCCCGACGACCGCCAGCTTCCCGATCTTCCCGGGCTCAAGCGGGAGGAGGCCTCCTTCGTTCTTCAGGAGCACGATGCCCTTGCGCGCCGCCTCCAGGGCCAGATCCGCGTGTTCCCGGCAGGCCACGCGATGCGGTCCGTAATCCCCGGTGCCCGCGCGCGCGAACCTGGCCTTCTGGCGCAGGATGCGGGTGACCGCATCGTCCAACAGGGACTCGGGGACCGCTCCCCTGCGCACGGCGCGGACCAGCCTCCTCCCGAAGAAGACGGCATGGGGCATCTCCACGTCCAGGCCGCCGAGGGCGGCCTTCACCGTGTCCCGCGTGCCGAACACGAAGTCGGACATCACCAGGCCGCGGAACCCCCATTCCCCTTTCAGTATGTCCCGCAGGAGGTGGGCGTTGTGGGCGCAGTACTCGCCGTTGACCCGGTTGTAGGCGCTCATCACCGCCGCGGCCCCTTCCTCTACGCAGCGGCGGAAATGGGGAAGGTAGACCTCCCGCAGGGTGCGTTCGTCGACGCGTACGTCGACGTAGAAACGGGATTCCTCGATACTGTTGCAGGCGAAGTGTTTGACGCAGGCCATGAGGTGCTTCTGGGCGCCGCGGACCATAGCCGCCCCCATCTCGCCGAGGAGGAAAGGGTCCTCGCCGAACGTCTCCTGTGCCCGCCCCCAGCCCGGGTGACGCAACAGGTTGACGCACACCCCGCCGAAGAAATCGGCCCCCTGGGAACGGGCCTCCACGGCCATGGCCTCGGCCACCCGCTCCTCCAGGTCCACGTCCCAGGTGGCCCCGCGGGCCATGGAGACCGGAAAGCAGGTGGAACGGTTGAGGGCCACACCCCGCGGCCCGTCGGTGAAGCGCAGGGGAGGGATACCCAGCCGACGGTCTTCCCCGGCGCGGAAGGGACGGAAGTTGTAACGGATCAGTGATACCAGCATTTCCCAGGCTCGCATGCGTCCGGCCATCTGGTTCACCTTCTGGCGGACGCTCATCCCCCTCACCAGCTCCTTTATGAGCCGCTCTCGTTCCTCTCCCTCCGCCCGCAAGACGGATTCCCAGGAGGGTATCGAGGTCACCTCCCCTTTCCCGGCTCCTTTCCTGACGACTCGCACGAGCGAACCTCCTTCCCCCTCATTCGTGAAAGTTCGATAACGAAAAGTTATCATCCCTCAACTTTGGGGGCAAAGGGTGTTCGTTTGGCCGGTCCGTCACCGGTTCGGCTACCTTTACGGCCCCGATGAGAATCTGTCGAAAGGATACTGTAACCGTCCCCTCGAGCGGTTGTGAGGGCAATCGCTCCCTCTTGACGAATCGCCCCCACTTGAGAGGTGATCCGCATGGTTTCCCGGGCCTTTTCCGGCCCGTAGCGTCCGTGCGAACGACAAGCTGACGTTCTCGCATGACCGTTCTTCTTTTCCTCCGTTTGGATGTTTTCTCCGGGGATAGGGCGGACTTTTGAGCCTTTCAGGCCTCAAATGATCGCCGATCCGCTGGAGCAATACTCTTTGGGCCCGCGCGCCCAATCGTAATCGAGTTGCCCACGACCACCCTTGACATTCGATACGCCCGACGCCGAAAGGAAAGGGAGGGTGGGTCTGATCGTGTGGAAAACAGAGCTCCCCCGCCTTCGTCCTCGGACCCGACGGCAGAGGCAACCGGCATCGGAGCAGATATTTTCTGTTTAAACTGGGGCTCCATGCTCACGGGGAAGGGCATGTTTATGTGCCCGCATCCGGAGGGGAAAAAGGTTTCGATAAGGGCGCATATCCGGCCATGGCGAAGGCCCGCTCCCGGCTCGAGGGTCCGGGCGAGGACTTGGAAGGGAATGGCGGTTATAGGATAATTCCGGAAAGGCATGCGCGGCCGGCTTTTCCGCCGCTGCCGCTCGAGGAGAGAAGGGAAGAAGCGGTGGCCTTGGAGGGCCGTGAGAGCGGGGACCATGAGAGGCGGGGGGCCTGTCCCGCTGCGATGGCTGCAGGGGCGATCCTTCCTGCGGCGTCGTTCATCCTCCTGCGCCGGTGGAGGGAGCGGGTGATGCCCCGCCGCGACCCTCGAGTGCCCTTTGTGGAGTTCCGTCTCCTCTCGGGAGACGGCACGCCCATATGCGTCAGGCGCCTCGGTGAGCGTCTCGGGGAAGCGGTCGTGGTCGCCCATCCCGCGGTGACCGGCCAGCGGTACGCCCCCCTGGTGGAAATCGCCGAGCTCTTATGCTCGCGTTTTTCCGTTTACACCTTTGATTTCCGGGGTCACGGCTCGAGCGGGGGGCGACTGGAGATCGGCCTCCAGGGCCCGGTGGAGGATTTGGGCGCGGTGGTGAGGCATGCTCGTGAGTACGGCCACCGTTGGGTGGGGGTGGTGGGCTTCTCGATCGGTGGTATGGCGGCCTTGGTGCGGGCGGCCCTCCACGGTGACCTGGACGCGGTGGTGGCGGTGAGCGCGCCACCGGTGTTCCCGGATGTCGAAGCCTATCGCAGGTGGCTACCTCTCTGGTCGCTCTTCTTACGCTTTCTGGGAGCGCGCTTCCGGCCGGTGGGACCCTCAGGACCTGCACCGCTCGACGTGGCGGAGCGACTGCCGGATGTGCCCCTTCTTCTGGTCCACGGCGCCAGGGAGGCCTTCTACCGGCGCGAGGACCTGGACCGGTTCATGGAGTCCGCCGGAAAGCGTCCTGAACTGTGGGTTCTGGAGGGCGCCGCTCACACGGAGCTGGCCGGTCGAGAGCCGGACCTGCTGCGCTGGCTGGAGAAAGGGGCGGAAGCACGCGGGCCGGCCGTCGATGGTAATCCTCCCGCGGACCTTGATAGTATATAACCGTTCGGAGGGCGGCGGCCGCCGGCGTCCTGTTCCCTGGAGGCGAAGGGTCGCATGAGCGGTCCGGGTGCGCGAGGAAAGGAGGTGATGAAGGTGATCCTGGAGAAGCCCTGGGGCACGATACGGGCCTACGCCCTGAACCAGCCCTGCACGGTGAAGCTCATCACCATAAATCCCGGCCAGGAGACAAGCCTTCATTACCACAAGCTGCGCGACGACGTATGGATAATCCTGGACGGCGGGTTGGAGGTCACCATCGGCGAGGAGACCTTCCGTCCCTCCGAGGGGGAGGAGTTCATGATCCCCGCCGAGAAGAGGCACAAGATAAAGGCCCCGCAGGGGCGGGGCAGGGTCCTGGAGATAGACATCGGCTTCACCAGCGAGGACGACACCTACCGCATCACCGACGTCTACGGGAGGGAGCTGGAGGAGAG
>JACVJH010000202.1 GCA_015711895.1 Candidatus Solincola tengchongensis
CGGGCTCCTCCTCACCGGCGCTCTGGAGAGATGAGGATGCAGCGCGGGCTGCCTGAGCCTCGGGGAGCCGCCGCTCGGCGGGGGCGGCATGGATTTCCAACGACGGGCACTCTTGGAGGGCGTTTCGGACTGCGGGGTTCCCGGTGAGAGGCGGAGGGAGAGGAGGTCACGGTCATGAGGGTAGGCGCCGTGCAGATGACCGCCCGGCTGGCGGACGTGGAACACAACCTGGAACGGGCGGAGAAACTGGTGGAGGAGGCCTTCTCCCGAGGGTGCGAGATGGTCATCCTCCCGGAGTTCTTCACCTCCGCGGTGGCCTTCCACCCGGACATGCTCCAGGCCGCGCTTCCCTTCGAGGGGCCCGCCCTGGAGATGCTCCGAGGAGCGGCCCGGCGCAACGGGGGTTATGTGGGAGGGTCGTTCATCGCTTCACGGGGAGGTGATAACTACAACACCTTCGTCCTGGCCTTCCCCGACGGGGACTATGCCGTCCACGACAAGGACCAGCCCACCATGTGGGAGAACTGCTATTACCTGGGAGGGAAAGACGAGGGAATACTCCAGACGCCGCTGGGACCGGTGGGGGTGGCCCTCTGCTGGGAGCTGGTGCGGACCCGCACGGTGCACAGGTTGCGCGGCAAGGTGGACCTGCTCGTGGGCGGGTCCTGCTGGTGGACGGTGCCCGACCGGGCCATCCCCCTGCCGGGCAAGAAGGAGGCCCACCGGCGCAACCTGGAGATCATGCGCCAGACGCCGGTGCGCATGGCCCGCATGTTGGGCGTCCCGGTGGTCCACGCCGCCCATGCCCAGGAATTCGAGGCCCGGATGCCCCTCCTGCCCGGCCTCCCCTACCGCTCCTATTACCTCGGGGAGACGATGATCGTGGACGCCACGGGCCGGGTGCTGGCCCGTCCCTCGCGTGCGGAAGGGGAGGGGGTCGCGGTCGCCGACATCCAGCCGGGAAGGGTGGAGCCCTCCGAGGAACCGCCGGACGGTTTCTGGATACCGGACCTGCCCTGGCTCATCCGCCTCGCCTGGTGGTACCAGAACCTCCACGGCGGGCGGTATTACCGCCGCGCCAAGCGGAGCGGGAGGCTGCGCACCGCATAGCCCCGGGCCTTCCGGGACGCCTCCTCGCACCGGACCTCCCCCGTCTCCTCCGCCTCGTCCGGCGGCACCGGGAGCTGCAGGGAAGGCGGTATTACCCCGCGGATGAGGAGGATGGGAAGAACGCGTTTTCCCGGGAGGAGGTTACTGATGCGCGAGACTCACTTATAGACCGCGCCGATGTCCTCCGTGACCAGGTGGATCCAGGTCTGGCCCGGGTGGAGGGGGATGTCCCTCCCGTTCTCGTCCAGGAACCGAGTGGGGGAGTTGCGGTTGGCCTTCTTCCAGGTGCCGTGGTAAACCTTGCCGCCGGTGAAGACCAGGCACTTGCCGCTCCCGATGACCTGCAGGTTGGGGGTCTCCGCGCCGGTCACGTCGTAGATGCCGCTTCCGGTCACGGTGATGAACTGCACGATGACGTTGCGCGGGGCTACCCGTTTTCCCGTCGTCAGGTCGGTGTGGGGGACGCCGTTTATGGAGCGCAGATAGGTATCCGTGGAGGCGTCGTACTGGTAGGAGGCGGCGCAGATAGTGGCCTTGTAAGGGATGTTGATGGAGGTCGCTTGAGATTGCGAGGCGCTCTGTGCTTCATCCCCTTCTCCCTCCCCGGAATCGCCGCCTCCCGAGGTGAAGACCAGCCCGCTCTGGGGGAGTTTGTTGTAGGTGTCGCCGGTCTCCGTCAGGTACTGGCGGAGAAGGGCGGTGCTGGTGTACAGGTTGTGGGGTATCTTCCGCGTGCGGTCCCGCCAGAAGTGCACGGAATCCTCGGAGATGTACCTCAAACCCGCCGCCTTGACCATGGAGATGACCTGGCTGGCCCCTCCGCTGCAGATGAGTAGGGGGTCCAGGTAAAAGGTGATGTCGATGTCCGAAGGGCGGGCGCTGCGCGTGGGCCCGATGACCTGGGAATCCCTGGAAAGATAGACGCAGATGAAGCGGGTCACCCCGCCCTCGACCAGCTCCTCATAGACCAGGTCGGCGTCGATTATGCCGCTCTGTGGCCTGGCCTTGGGGTCGTTCTCCACCTTGACCGCCAGGGGGCGTCGGGTGAGGAGGTCCCAGGAGGAGACCTCCTCCCCGGTCAGGGGGTTCACGGGCGGCTTGTTCGGTTTCGGGGCCTGCTCACCCTCCCGCGACGACCTGGCCGGAGAGCAGCCGTAGAGGCCCACCGTTGCCGCGAGAAGGAGCAGGATCACGGACATCCCGGCGAGCGTCGATTTCCACCATGCGAACCGTTGCATCCTCATATCGCCTCTCCTTCACCCCACCTGAACGACTCAAAGGCTCCTGTCCGACTCCGTTGGCCTTCCTCTTGGAACGACGCCCTCCTTCTCCGGATGGGCGACCCGGCCGCCTTGTCCATTCTTGTTATTCACTCCCCCCTGATCCATGTCCTTCAAGGCCGCTTACCCGGGAGGTTGTTTCCCCCTCCCGGGCCGGTCAAGGGCGGCGGCGCTTCCGTGGCCGGGATCCGAGAAGGGCGTTCCGCTCCCCGCCGTTGGCGAGGACGCCGCCGCTCAAACCTTTGTGACGCCGAAGAGGCGGGCGGCGTTCCCGCCCAGGGCCTCCTGCGCAAAGGGGGTATTTTCCAGTCCGTTGCGGGCGTCGGTGAGGGTGCGCCGATAGGGCAGCAGCGGATAGTCGGTGGCGAAGAGTATCTTCCCGCTCCCGGCGGCCTCCGCCGCCAGCCGGTAGATCCCGGAACGGTAGAGGAAGGGAGAGGCGGCGGTGTCGTAATACACGTTGCGGCACTCCTCGGCTACCTCGGGCATGAGCTCGTAGAAGAGTAGGCCGCCCCCCCAGTGGGGAAGGATGAAGACCGCCTCGGGATATGTCCTGACCAGGCGGTAGGCGGTTTCCGGGGTCACCGGGCCCTTGCCGGGGTAGGTGTGGCCCACGGGTTCGTTCACGTGCACCATGATGGGCACCCCGTACTCCACGGCCAGTTCCACGAGGGGGGAGAAGAGCCCCTCGTCCAGGAGGTCGAAACCCTGAGGTTGCGCGTGCAGCTCGCCGATGCCCCTGGCCCCAGCTTCCAGGCAGCGCCGCGCTTCCTCCACCGCGGGACGGCCCCACCTGGGATTGGCCACGGCGAAGGGGATGAAGCGCCCGGGGTGAGAGGAGGCCACCTCCAGGATATAGTCGTTGTTCTCCGCGCAGGCCCGCAGGGTCATCCAGGGGAAAGGGCAGAGAACGGCGGCATCCACACCCTCGGAGTCCATCTCGGAGAGCATCTCCTCCGGGGAGACCATGCGCTGGCCTCCGGAGGCGAAGAGGAGGCGAAAGGCGATCTCCTCCTCGCTCACCGAGGCCGGCCTCTCCCTGGCGCGGGGAGGGAAAAGATGGGTGTGGGCGTCGATGATCAAGGTCCTGCTCCTCAACCTCACCCAATGGCGGACCCTATGGTTTCGCGCGCCGGCCGGGCCTCCGGCCAGGAAAATGATACGGGGATGGAGGGGGCTTGTCCAACCCTCCCTGCGTCGTCGCCTCCGCCTCCGGACTTTTCCGGGTGTTCCCTCACGTCCGTGACGATCGGCGCGGCGCATGTGCCGCTTTCCGGGAGAGGGAAGGCCGCGGGTGCGACCATCCCGGGGCCGCCTCATGACGACATTTCCGGAAACCGGGCGGGTTGAAAGCTCCGTGGATTGTGTAAGGGTTTCCGTCGCCGCTGAGCTTATAATATGACTGACGAGAGCGTCTGCAACCGACGGGTAACGCCTGGGGTATCCGGGGTCGAGCCGTGGCCAGGGGGCCGCGGGGAAGCCGGGAGATGGAAAAAAGTGGGAAAAGTCCTTCTTTACCTCCTGACGGCCGTGGTGATCTCTCTGGCCATCTTCTCCATTTACCTCCTGGTGCGCATCGTGAAGGTATACCGCCGCGCCCGCACCCTGGAGATCATGCGCGGTTACGAGACCATCCTTTACGCCGCCCTGCCCAGGATATCCCCGGAGGAGGCCCTGCGTGACCTCCTGCGGGATCCCCATCCCGGTGCCCTGGAGGAGGTGCTCCTGAGGATGGGCGATCAGGCCGAGGGCCCCCTTAAGGAAAAGGTGGAGAAGCTCTACGGTCTGGCCGGCTTCACGGCCATGAGGATGAGGGAGCTCGACTCACGCTCTGCAGCCAGGAGAGCGGAAGCCGCCCGCCGACTGGGCAGGATAGGGGCTTCGGAGGCCGTGCCTCGGCTCAGTGACCTGCTGGGGGACGGGGATATGGAGGTGAGGCAGGCGGCGAGCCAGGCCCTGGAGAGGATGGAGCATGGTGGTAGGGCTTGAAATGTGGGGTTCGGTGAAGCCGAGCCGGCGCCTTTGAGGTGGAGACGGCGGCGGTGAGGACCGGCAAGGTGGGTCGGGGTCTCCGGGGGTTGCGGCGGGGTGGACGGGCGGACCGGCAAGGCCCGTCCCTGACGGCCTCGGACACGGGATGCCCCCGGCGTGCCCGGATGCGGAAAGTACGGCGGGGGAGAGGAAAAGGCTCGAGAGGGGGAGCGGCTTTGAGGGAGGAGAAGGTGAATGAGCCTAAGGTGAGTGCTGCAGGGAACCGCCCCCCGCAGATGAGGCCGCTGAGGCGGGCGTGGGGAAGGGTGCGCAGTCTTGTCTACCCCCTGTTCTCCCTTTTCTGTCTCCTTTGGCTGCTGTTGCGGAGCGGGCGCAAGCCCTCCCGCCTGCGCTATCCCTGCCAGCAAGCGGCCATGGTCCACTCGGGATGGATCCTCTCGCTGGGAGGGGCCTTCCTGGCCCGTTCTCTCGGGGCGCGCTTCCCGGGAAGGAAATGGATAATAATACCAATCATAGCCATTTTGCTGCTCTTTCCGCTGGTGGACTGGAGAGGGGCCACGGAGGCCGGTGTTCCGGCCGTGGAGCTGGACCTGGAAGCGGCCCGCTCCCGGGCCGCCGCCCTGGTGCCCGAGAGCTGGCAGGCCGCCGATGCCGACGACGCGCATCACCTCTTCGTCGTGGACCACGTCCCCGTGCCTTCGCAGGCCGACCCCCACCACCCGGGGGTGCGGGGCCTCATCCGCCTCATGTGGGAGGGTGGTTTGAGCTTCTACCGCAGCGACAAGTACTACCCGGGGGCCGGCCCCGACGGCATCATCGCCCGCGACGACGTCGTGCTCCTCAAGGTCAACGCCGCCTGGGACCAGAGGGGCATGACCAACACCGACCTGGTGAAGGGGCTGATAACCGCTATACTCGAGCATCCCGACGGCTTCACCGGGGAGGTGGTCATCGTGGAGAACTGCGAGGGAGGCCCGGACTACACGCAGCGCTACAACAACGCCGAGAACATCTACCAGTCCTTCCAGGCGGTGGTGGATTCCTTCGGCGACCCCTCGCGGGTATCGGCCTCCAGCTGGTGGTCCTTCACCGACAACGCGGTGTACGAGTTCGAGTCCGGCGACTACCGGCAGGGGTATGTCATCCTGGGGGACAACGTCTCCTACCCCAAGTTCATCACCGGAAGGGGGACCTGCATCTCCCTGCGCCGGGGCATATGGACCGGGAGCGGGTACGACAAGAGCAGGGTCAAACTCATCAACATCCCGGTGCTCAAGTCCCACCACCTGGCCGGGGTCACCGCCGCCCTGAAGAACTTCATGGGGGTCCCCAGCATCCACATGACCAGCAACGTGCATTACGACCTCCTCTACCGCGGCTTCATGGGGCGGATAATGAACCAGGTGATCTTCCCCGACCTGAACATCATAGACGCCATCTGGGTGAGCCCGGCCCATCCCGACGGGCAGGACGCCCCCTACTCCAAGGCGGTGCGCACGAACATACTCCTGGCGGGCACCGACCCCGTGGCCCTGGACTGGTACGCCGCCAAGCACGTCCTCTACCCGGTGAGCGGGTACGGGAGGCACGACCCGGACACGCCCTATACCGAGAACACCAACCCCTACCATGACGGGACCCGCAACACCGGTTACCCCTACAACGCCTTCCGCATCATGCTGGAGTCCACGGCCGGCGTCCTCGCCGCCGGGGGGCACGACGTCACCCTGGACCCGGCGCGCATGTCCGTGCACCGCTGGGATCTGAGCGAGGGGCTGGAGTGGTCCGGAGGCCACTGCGTCCTGGGCGCCGATTCCCCGCGGCAGGACTGGTACTTCGCCGAGGGGTGCACGCGGGAGGGGTTCGAGGAGTGGCTCTGCCTGCAGAACCCCGGGCAGGAGGGGGCCTCCTGCGCCCTCACCTTCCACACCGGGGAGGGGGAGGTGGTCCCCCTGCAGGTGGACCTCCCGCCCCACTCCCGCACCACCCTGAACGTCAACCACCTCCTGGGCCCGGGGAGGGACCTCTCCGTGCACGTCCACGCCTCCTCCCCCATCGTGGCCGAGCGCCCCATGTACTTCCTCTACGGCGGGCGCTGGTCCGGAGGCCACTGCGTCCTGGGCGCCGATTCCCCGCGGCAGGACTGGTACTTCGCCGAGGGGTGCACGCGGGAGGGGTTCGAGGAGTGGCTCTGC
>JACVJH010000203.1 GCA_015711895.1 Candidatus Solincola tengchongensis
GTCCTTCCCGCAAGGGGCGAGGACACGGAGAGGGTCTCTCCTGAGGCGGCCTTTTCCGGTTACCGGCTGGTTTGGCCATTCCTCCTCCCGGGGAGGATCGCGCTAGAGGGGGTGTCTTAAGATGGCTCTTTCCGACTACCAGAGGGACATGGAGGGCTGCTCCCGCTGCTCCTCCTGCAAGTGGGTCCCCTTCAACCAGATCAAGAGCTGGCGGTTCGCCAAGAACTGCCCCTCCATCTGTCGTTACAACTTCCACGCCTACTCCGGCTCCGGGCGCATGATCATCGGCCTCTCCCTGCTCACCGGCCGCTCGGAGCTCAACGACGCCGTGGCGGAGATTGTCTACAAGTGCCAGCTGTGCGGGGCCTGCGATACCGCCTGCAAGGTCTACCGTGACGATATCGACATCACCGAGGTGCTCCTCGAGCTCCGCGCCCACTGCGTGGAGCAGGGCTTCCTCATGGTGGAGCACATGGCGGTCATCGACGCCCTGAAGCGGGAGGACAACGTCCTGGGCGAGCCCAAGGCCAAGCGGGGCGAATGGGCGGAGGGTCTGCCCTTAAAGGACATCAACAAGGAGAGGTGCGAGGTCCTCTTCCACGCCGGCTGCCGCTATTCCTACGACCCCGACCTGCGGGAGACGGTGCGGGGGGCGGTGCGGCTGCTCCTGGAGGCCGGGCAGGACGTGGGCATCGCCGGGGCCGAGGAATCCTGCTGCGGCGGGAGGGCCTACGAGCTGGGATACCGGGGAGAGGCGGAGAACTACGCCGAGGACCTGCTCTCCCGGGTGAAGGCCTCCGGAGCACGCATCCTGGTCACTCCCTGCGCCGATGGGTACGCCCACTTCCGCTACCTCTATCCGCGCATGGGCAAAGAGCTCCCCTGCGAGGTCCTGCACATTACCCAGCTCCTGGAGAGGCTGGTCTCCGAGGGCAGGCTGCGCTTCAGGGAGGAGGTGCCCCTCCTCCTCACTTACCACGACCCCTGCCACCTGGGAAGGATGGGCGAGCCCTACCTGGGAGACTGGAAGGGAGACAAACTGCAGCGCCCCATGTCCATGAAGAGGTCGGGGCGCAAGGGGGTGTACGAGGCTCCGCGCAACCTCCTGCGCGCTCTCCCCGGCGCCGGCCTCGTGGAGATGGAGCGCATCCGGGAGTACGCTTGGTGCTGCGGGGCGGGGGGCGGGGTCTACGAGGCCTTCCCCGAGTTCGCCTCCTTCGCCGCGCGGGAGAGGGTGGAGGAGGCTCTGGCCACGGGAGCGGAGGGGCTGGCCACCGCCTGTCCGTGGTGCGTGCGCATCCTCCGCGATGCCGCGCAGGAGATGGGGGCGGAGATCCAGGTCTACGACCTGGTGGACCTGGCGCTCCAGGCGGCGGGAGTCGCGGAGAAGGAGCGGGTGTGAGGCCGGGGACGGGACACCTCCAGGGGTTTCCTCGCCTCTTGTCCGGCCTTTACGCGGATCGGAGGAAAGGGAAACGCCGCTGAGGATGGAGCTCTCCCCGCCGCCGGGCCCAAGCCGACCGGCCGGGATCGCGGCGCGGCGTGGCCGCCCGGTACGGGAGTCTTGAAGGTCGCACCGGGGCCGTATGTTTTACGGAACAGACGCTAAGGCGATGAAGGCGATGAATGCGGGAACGCACGATGAACAACGGCGAAAAGGCTAGGAGGGGGGATTGAGGCATGACCACCGCAACTCTCGAGACCTGGAAAGAGATATCGGAAGCCGCTTACCGGGACCTGGAAAACGCGGTAGGGGAGGAGAACGTCTCCCGTGAACCGGCGGTCCTGGACGGGTATGCCTGGCAACCCACCATCAACGACGACCCGGCCAAGTGGGTGAAGCGGCCCGTGGCCGTGGTGCTCCCCTCCTCCACCGAGGAGGTGCAGGAGGTGGTGCGGGTCTGCAACCGGCACGGGCTGAAATTCAAGGCCTTCTCCACCGGATGGGGGGTCTATTCCGGGCCCACCTACGACAACGTGGTGCAGATAGACCTGCGGCGCATGAACCGCATCCTGGACATCGACGAGAAGAACATGTACGCCCTGGTGGAGCCCTACGTCTGCGGGGCCCAGCTCCAGGCGGAGGCCATGAAACGCGGGCTGAACTGCCACATCATCGGCGCCGGTCCCGCCTGCTCACCTCTGGCCAGCGCCACCTCCGGCTGGGGGGTGGGTTGGGACGGCATCTACATGAGCTACGGGCACCGCAACCTGCTGGGTGCGGAATGGGTGCTGCCCAGCGGGGAGCTGCTCCGCGTGGGCTCCTGCGACTCGGGCCTGGGTTGGTTCTCCCCCGACGGGCCCGGTCCCTCCCTGCGGGGGCTTATGCGCGGTTCCACGGGGGCCCTTTCCGGGCTGGGAGTCTTTACCAAATGCGCCTTGAAGCTCTACCCCTGGCCCGGGCCGGGCCGGGTGAACATCAAGGGGCTCCTCCTCGACGCCAAAGCGGAGATACCGGAGAACGTGCGTTTCCATATGTGTTTCTTCCCCGACCGGAAGAGGCTGGCCGATGCCGTGTACCGCATGGGAGAGGCGGAGATCGGCTACCTGGCCACGCGCACCGCGGTCGCCGCCTTCATCTACACCTTCGCCCCTCACCTCCTGCGGCGCATAGCGGGCACCCGCGCCCTGCGGGACGTCTTGAGCAAGGGGACCAAGTGGGTCTTCGTGATCATGCTGGTGGGAGCCACCGAGGAAGAGATCGAGTACCAGGATGCCGCATCCTGGCCGATCACGACGGGCTCTCCATAGAGGCCATGGGGGTCCCGGCCATCGGATCCATGGTCTTCATGAACTT
The DNA here is from genome assembly GCA_015711895.1 of Candidatus Solincola tengchongensis. Taxonomy (GTDB): domain Bacteria; phylum Actinomycetota; class Geothermincolia; order Geothermincolales; family RBG-13-55-18; genus Solincola_A; species Solincola_A tengchongensis. Next base: position 2,798 of record JACVJH010000203.1, read on the forward strand.
CTTCCGGGTCACGGCCATCCCCATGGTCTTCCGTATGGGCGGCCTCTTCTCCACCGCCCTGGACCGCAACGACACCTGGGACACCCAGCTGGACTGGGCGGAGATCGGCGAGTCCATCAAACAGAAATGGATCGCCCGAGGCGGTATACTGGACGACCTGGCCGACAACCCCTTCATGGCCCTCTACGAGAGCAACATGTGGGCCCACTGCGAGGAGATCTTCCAGTACGACGCCCGGGACCCCAAGCACCTGGCCTCCCTGGAGCCCATGTTCATCGAGTTCTCCGTGGCAGCCATCGAGAAGTGCATGGAGCCCCTTTCGGCCACGGACGCCAGGCTGCGCAAGATCGTGAGCCCCCTGATGGGCCATTACAACGAGTGGCAGAAGAAGGTCTCGGCCTTGGTGGACGCCAACCGCGCCGCGGACACCGGTATGTACTGCGACGAGGTGGACTTCGATTTCTCCAAGGTTGAGCCGGAGCTGAAAGCCAAGCTGGACCGGCTGGTGGAGAAATTCAAGTGGTCGGAAGACGGCCCTCCTTCCTGAGGGACGACACACGGACAACGAACGGAGTGCCGTCCGCGACCCCTTCCGGCCGGGAAAAAGGCACCGGCGCGTGCGCCGCGGAACAAAATGGCCGGGGGACGCCAGGAAACGCAACGGGACCATCCGGCCGGGGACTCGACGGGCGAACGCCGGGACAGGGGTTGACAAGGAAATAACGGTACGCCCTCGTAAAAACGTTCAGTGCACCTCTCACGGCCTGCATGCCGCAACTCTCGCAGCACCAAAACCCGCTGGAGCCGGGAAGGCACACGCTGCGCGTAGCGCATTCCCGTAAAGGCGCGGGAAACGCGCGAAGAAACCTGCTGCCGGCCCGGTTCACGTACCGCGATCCCGGAAAGGCACGGGATGAACGCTCTCGTCGCCGTTCTCTCCGCAGCGGCAACCGCCGGGGGAATGAAGCGGGCGTCGCGCCGCACGGGGGAAACGCGGGAAGGGGCGATCCCGGCGGTCTACGCCATTCCGGCGCCGGAGTCTGCGCTCTCCGGGGCCGAGGGGGTTTTCCCGACAAGATCGGCAGCGAGCCACATCGAGCCAGGGAATCGGGGACAACGGCGGGGACGCGATCGCAGGGCTTGCGGATGAGGGCACAAGGAACGGGAGCGGGAGATCGAGGAGACCCGCCAAGGCGGAGGCCCGCAGAGGGTCATGAATCCGCAGGGGGACAAGTACGTTTTCGGACCGATAAACGGACGGGAGACGGCAATCGGTAAAGGCTGATGGCGAAGACCCTTTGAGGGAGGTGACTGCGGATGGAGAAATGGGACGTGGTGGTCGTGGGGGCCGGACCCGGCGGCTCCTACGCCGCCAAGACCGCGGCCGAACTGGGGCTGAAGACGGTCTTCTTCGAGAGGGGGCGCAGGCCGGGGGACAAGAACTCCTCGGGATGCGGTCTGGGGCAGCGCTGGTGGCGGGACTTCCCGGAGATCATGGAGGCCCTGCAGGGGCTGCCCTCGGTGCGCAAGGTGGAGATGGTGGTCATAAACCTGGTCGACGAGAACAACCGCCTACGCTACCGCTGCGGGACCACCGGCTCCGACCTCTGCGCCAACCGCTGGCCGCACGGCATGGACGGCATCAGCATCTACCGCCGCGACCTGGATCCCTTCCTGGCCGACCTGGCGGTGAAGGCGGGCGCCGAACTGCGCACCTCCACGCTGGTCAGCGACGTGATCATGGAGAACGGCCAGGTCAAGGGGGTGCGCACGGAGAAGGGGGAGCCCATCCACGCCGAGGTGGTCATCGCCGCAGACGGCGCTATGTCCACCATGGCGCGCAAATCGGGGATGCGCAACCGCTGGGGGGGCGGCTGTACCCTGGTGCCGCAGCTGGACTTCTCCGCCGACCCGGACAAGATGGACGACGTCATCGGCAACGCGGAGTGGGTGTGGTTCGGCGCCCTCTACGGGGCCTACCAGGTGAACTTCCGCGACGGTTTCCACATCGGCGCCGGACAGTGGCTGCGGGAGGACTGGGACGAGAGGCCCACGGACATGGTCAAGAAGGTGCTGCAGTTCCCGGCCTTCCAGGCCATGTGCCGGGCGATAGACGCAAAGCCGCGCGAGTACCAGGCCCACCTCCTCCCCTGGCTGAAGAAGCCCCCCAAGACCTACACCGGGGGCATGCTCCTGGTGGGGGACGCCGCGGGCTTTCCCTGCCCCCTGGAGGCGGAGGGGATCTGGCACGCCCTCACCTCGGGCAAGATAGCCGCCGAGACCGCCGCCTGGGCCATCTCCAGGGGAGACACCTCGGAAAGGGCCCTTGCCGAGTACGAGCGCCGCTGGAAGGCCTCTCCTCTGGGCAAGGAGCACGAGTTCGGGCCGGAGTTCGTTGACCTCTGGAACAGCACCATCTTCGACCCCAAGCTCATGGCCCGGCAAATCCAGCTCCTCCTGGAGTTCTCCATGCTCCACCCCTTCTCCGTGGTCTTCGACTGGGGCGATGCGCACATCGACTGCTTCAACCAGCACCTGGAGCACCTCCTGGACCTGGCCCCGCAGTTCGCCGACTTCGGCCGCACCTACCTTGCACCCCTGGCGCGGGGCATCTGGCCCAAGAACGTGAAGAGGATCCTGCTTTCCGTGAAGCCCAGGATCCCGGTGCTCAACAAGCTGCCGGACAACACCTTCCTGCGCCTGGTGGCAAAACTTTCCAAGTCGCTGGCGCCCTACCTCGACCCCACTGTGGACCAGGAGGCTCCTCTCCCCCGGGAAGTCTTCGAGAGGAGCAGGGCCGGGAAGAGGTGAGGATGGACGGCGTTCGGAATGGCGCGACGAGGAGGTATGGGAGATGGAGGAGATGAAACTGGACTTCACAAAGCTGGTAAAGAGGGTGGACGCCGACAAGACCGGCGACTTCATAAGCTATGACGAGGGCAAGTGCAACGGGTGCGGGCTGTGCACCATGGTCTGCTCCTTCAACCTCTGGTCGGTGAAGGAGGGCAAGGCCCGCCTGGCCCCTCGCTACCAGGAACTGTGCCTGGAGTGCGCCGCATGCTGGGAGATATGCCCCACGGAGGCCATCGACTTCTCCTACCCCGCGGGGGGCACCGGCGTGGTCATCGAGTACGGATGAGGGATGCAGCGCGGGGAACACCCGGTATCCGGTCGGGCGCTTTCACCGACACACGCGCTCCTCGGCGTCAAAGCGGCAACTATTTGACTCAGTGGACGCCCTTTGGAGGAGGCCATGAGCGTCCGGAAGAGAGGGTGAACACGTCCTGTTCGACGGTGATGGCAAAGCGAGGGAAGAAATGAGGGAAACGCAACCCAAGATAGACGTGCATCACCACATCGCCCCGCCGGAATACCGTTCCGCCCTTGCCGCCAGGGGTGTGGAGAGCGTGGGAGGGCGGCCCATACCCGCCTGGGACCCGGAGGAGACCATGGCCTTCATGGAACGGCAGGGCATAGAGACGGCGCTCCTCTCCGTATCCGCGCCGGGCGTGTTCATAGGCGACCTCCCCTTGGCCAGGGAACTGGCGCGGTCCTGCAACGAATATCTCGCCGGGCTGGTGCGCGAGAACCCGCGCCGCTTCGGGGCCTTCGCCGTCCTCCCCCTGCCGGACGTGGACGCCGCCCTGGAGGAGACCGCCTACGCCCTGGAGCGGCTGAAACTGGACGGTGTCGGGCTATTGAGCAGCGTGGACGGCCGCTATATGGGGCACCCTTCCTTTGAGCCTCTCTTCGAGGAGCTGGACCGACGGGAAGCGGTGGTTTTCATGCACCCCCACACACCCGAGGAGGGCGGCGTCCCGGATACCGGCCTTCCCCCTTCCCTCATCGAATTCGTCTTCGAGACCACGCGCGCCGTGGCCACCCTGCTCTTCAACGGCATCCTGGAGCGGTATCCCCGGGTGAGGATCATCCTGCCCCACGCGGGGGGCACCGTCCCCTTCATAGCCCTCAGGCTCAGCCTGGGACAGTTCTGGCCCGGGCTCCAGGAGCAGGTGCCCAAGGGAGACGGCGCTTGCCTGCGGAGCCTCTATTACGACACGGCCCTCTCCGCCGCCCCCTTCGCCCTGCGCTCCCTGCAGGAGCTGGTGGACGATTCGCACATACTCTTCGGGAGCGATTACCCCTTCGCCCCCGAACTGGCCGCCGCGGCGACCATCGCCGGGTTGAACGAGTATCCGGGATTCGACGAAAGGTCGCGTGAAGCGGTATTCAACCGCAACGCCAGGGAGCTCTTTCCCCGCCTGCGGGAGAGGGCGCGGGGGTGAGTCGTTGAAATCGGGGCACGGCGACAGGGTTTATTGTGAGTCCCCATTTCTTAGGGCGGGAAGGTGAGGGCCGGTCCGCTTATCCCCGGCGTCCGGAAGCTGGTGCCGACCGCCCATGCAGCATGAACCACGCAAGGCGGAAGGGGACTCGAGCGGTGTACGGAACGCATTGCCGAAAGCGGATCGGGACGATGCGGCGCAGGTGGCATGAGGAGGAAGGCGTCCCGTTCGGCTCCGGAAAGCTATCGCTATGGGGGATCGAGGAATGCCTCTCGGACCTGCCGGGAAGTGAAAGGCATATGGACGGCGGCGATACCGGTGACTGCATGGCGGACGGGACCAGGAGACAACGCACGCCGACCGTGGGCTCCGGCCGACCCAAGGATTGTTGTTTACACGCTCGACCCGTCAGTGAAGCGCCGTTCATGTGAAACAACGTGCGTATGGAAGAACAGTGGGCTACACACCCCGAGCTAAGGGATACAGCCGGCCAGAGGATCGCGGGTTCCACGCTCGATCCGCCGGCGAAACGCCGGTCATCTGAAACAACGTCATATGAAAGAGCCGTGGATAACACACGCTGACCCAGGGATCCGGCCAACCCGAGGCTCGTGGGTTACACACTCGATCGGCCGGTAGAGCACCGTTCATATGCAGGGACGGAAATCTTGTGGCTGCCACGGCGCGCGTACATCCGTGAAGAAGGGGTGATGAGCGATGTCCCGTGAAGGGGGAAAACTCCTGTGGGTGGACCTCACCGCTGGAGAGATATCCGAAAGCCGTCTGGAGGATGAGGCGCGCCGAAAATTTCTGGGAGGCTCCGGCCTCGCCGCTCACCTGTTCTTCGCATCGAAAGGGTACGAAGCCGACCCCCTCTCCCCGGCAAACCCTCTCCTCTTCCTCAACGGGCCTCTGTCCGGCACCAACCTCCCCGGGTGCTCGCGCCTTGCCGTCTGCGCGCGCTCCCCTCTGACCGGCATCTGGGGCGAATCCAGCATGGGCGGCTCCCTCGCCCGTCAGCTGCGGGGCAGTGGGTACGAGGGTATCTTCTTCACCGGGGCTTCCAAGCGGCCGGTCTACCTCCTCCTGACCGAAAGAGGCGGGGAGCTGCGCGACGCCTCCCGCCTCTGGGGCATGGGCACCTTCCAAGCCGAGGAGGCCGTCAAGGCGGAGGTCGGCGACCGGAGGACCGCCGTGGCATGCATCGGACCGGCAGGGGAGCACCTGGTAAAATATGCCAGCGTGGTCAGCAACCGCGGGAACCTCGCGGCGCGGTGCGGCATGGGCGCGGTGATGGGCTCCAAGATGCTGAAGGCCGTGGCCGTGAGGGGCGACCTCGGTCACCGCCCCGCCGACCCCGGAGCCTACGAAGCGGTGCGGCGTAAGGCCCTCGAGAACATCAGGAGGAGTGCCTTCGCCGAGGGCCTCCAACTCTTCGGGACCGCGGGTGGGGTGGACCTCTCCTCGGCCATATGCGACCTCCCGGTCAAGAACTGGCGGGAACCCCGCTGGATCCAGGGGATGGAATCCCTCTCCGGCGTGAACATGGCCGACACCATCCTGGTGGCCAGGCGTTCCTGCTACGCCTGCCCCATCGCCTGCAAGCGCGTGGTGGAGATAAGGGAAGGAAAGTACTCCATGCCGCAGGGCCCGGGTCCCGAGTACGAGTGTGTCGGTTCCCTGGGGTTCATGCTCAAGGTCGGCGACCTCGAGGCCGTGGCCAGGGCTAACGCCCTGTGCAACGATTACGGGATGGACGTCATCTCCACCGGCGGGACGCTGGCCTACGCCGTGGAGGCCTTCCGGGAGGGGCTCATCGACGAGAGCATCACGGGCGGCATGGTACTGGACTGGGGCAGACCGGACCTCCTCATCGAGCTCATCCCCAGGATAGCCCGCCGCGAGGGCTTCGGCGACGAGCTCGCCGAGGGCAGCCGGCACCTCTCGGCCAATTACGGGGGGGAGGACTACGCCATCCAGGTCAAGGGCCTGGAATGCCCCATGCACGACCCGCGCGCCCTCTGGTCCATGGCCCTGGGTTATGCCACCAGCATCCGGGGAGGATGCCACAACCGGGACACCAACCTAGGCCTGGAGATGGGGATGGATAGCCTCGAGGAGATAGGGTTCCCGGCAACCCTTCCCCAGCGCGGGGAGGGCAAGGCCCAGATGACCGTGCATTCGCAGGCCATAGGGGCGGTCTGCGATTCTGCCGTCATCTGCCTCTTCGCCTGGAAGGGAGCTGGCTCCAGCCTGAGCATGCTCAGGGACATGCTCAACGCCGTCACCGGCTACGGGCTCGACCTCGAGGACCTCATGGAGACCGGCAATCGTATCTGGTACCTGAAGAGGGCCCTATGCAACCTGTGCGGGACCACCCGGGAGGATGACCGGGTGCCGCGGAGGATAATCGAACCCCACCCCGATGGGGAGGCTCAATTCCTGCTCGGGGCCCTGAACCCCCTCCTCAGGTCGACCAACCGCCTGCTGGGAAGAATCGAGAACGAGAGGGTCCTGCGCCTGCTCAAGGAGTTCAACCGCCGCTTCACGCTGCGCCACACCTTCCGCATCGTCAGCCTCGCCGGGAAAATCCTGCCGGCGGCCAGGGCCTCCGCCCGCGCGGCGCGCGCTTCCCGATCGGGGGAACCGGGGGGAGGCCGCGTGGAATTCGACCCCATGCTCGAGGAGTTCTACCGGTTGAGGGGCCTGGACGAACGCGGCTTCCCGGAGGCTGCGGTGCTGGAGAGGTATGGGCTGGAAGAAATCGCCAAGGTATTGCACGCCGGGAGCGGGGCCGAGGCTCGACCTTCCCCGTAGGCCTGGACCTCCGCGGAAGCGCGCCGCGGCAGGCCATGTGGCTTGGCAAACCGGGCACGCAGGATAGTCCGCCTGAGGACTCGCCTCCTCCCCGTCCCCATTTGATCGCCGTTCAGGCCAGCGGTTACCACCCGCCTTGAAGCAGAGGGGTCCGCTTGCCCGTTCAGCGGACATATTGGGCCACGGTATTGCAGGTGTGCCGGAAATCTCTTGCCTCGAGGAGGGGCCCACGACCAGTTCGGCCGATATTTCGAACCTTTCGGGATAAATATCCCGCAGCTCAATCCCATCCCATTTCCTCTCCGTATCCGGTGAACGGGGAGGAGCCTCACCAATCCATGCTCATCACGGTCGGCACCGGCATCCGCACCTCCCGCACGGTTCCTCCCGTATGATCCCAGGCGCTCCTACAGGCCTTGACCTCCTCCTAAACGGTTGGGTTTTACGGCGTAGCGGTCTAAAAACTGGCGGCCAGGCGGGGATTGTTACTCTGACCGTCTTTTTAGCCGTTCCGCCCTGTCGGTCCATCGTATGCTGGTAATATATGGTTATTTTACCCGCGTCGTCTCCGCGGAAGGCGAACAGTGGAGGGATACATCCTTTCAGCTGTGGCGGCATCACGGAAAACCAACATATAATAGGGACAAACAGGGATAAGCGCTCGATTCGACGACGGAATCCTGGGGGGCTGCCATGATTTACCTCCATAATATCGTGAAGCGTGGACGGTTTTCTTGTTTTGCCTCCTTTCTCCTCTTTCTCCTCTTTTTCCTGAGCGCTCTCCTCATGACCCCGCCTCCGGGTGGCGGTCGCACGGCGGAAAAGGTCGTCGCCTCCTCCGCCTCACCGCCGGAAGACGCCGTTAGCGAGGCTTCCGTTCCCTCCTACGGGGACGCCCAGACCTGGTACCTCGCCGAGGGGTACACCGGCGGGGAGTTCGACACCTACGTCCTGGTGCAGAACCCCGGGGAGACCTCCGCCCACGTGACCCTCAAGTTCCAGCTCCCGCCGGGGCATTCCGCTCCCGACTACGAGTTCGACCTCCCGGCGGGGACCCGCTCCTCCATCCAGTTGGACGGCCTGCC